>ONAG01000004.1 GCA_900315745.1 uncultured Prevotellaceae bacterium | reverse complement strand
CTCTAAGTTTGTTAAGTTTTGTTTCGGTTTGTTCTAACGTTGTTTAGTTGAGTACTGGCTGTATTTCAACAGATACTACACTGTCTGACATTTTGTTCATCTCCTTTAATTTGACAAAAGGTAAGTATATATTTTATAATTCACTCTACTTTTTCTTGGAAAGGATGGGTGGGATGGCGACGGCAAAACCGTCGCATACGGCAAAACTATGGAGGATGGAGTGAATGGAGGCAAATAGGCAAAAATGGGCAAATAGGCAAAAATGGCAAGATGGGCAGAATGGGATAAAATGGGAAAAATGGACAGAAAAGTCAGAATGGGCATAAAATAAAAAAAGCGATGACCTTCTCAGGCGACCGCTTCGAATCTTCAATAGGTATTAGTTTTTTTTAAGGTAAAAAGATTGTTTTCAGGATAACGATGCAAAGTTAATTCTTATTTTTCAACAACGCAAATGAAAAATAATTTAATTTCAAATCTTCTCCGCTGTGCGCCCACACAATTCTAAAATTAACAAATTTTATACAATTTAAATGCGTAATCGATTGAATAAGTTATAAAAAAAGTGAAACAATGATAGAAATTATAGAACCGTTGTTTTCATTTATATTTCATTTTTTGCCGTTTTATTTCCTCAACTATCATGCCGTTTCAGATATTTTTCCTATTTTTGCATTGAAAAAGAGCAAAAACAATCCATGATAATAGGTATTGAATGATTGATAATTGATGATTTTCTCTGAAATCTTTGTGTGACCATCATAAAATTCTTGAAAAATGAAATGTAAGATTCTGCTTGCTTTATTGGCTATGCCTTTGTTGTGCAATGCACAGCGTTCTGAAATCCTTCTCTCTGATGGATGGATGTTTTCTCGTGATTCCATTCAGTGGACAAATGTGACTGTGCCTCATGACTGGGCTATTGCAGGACCTTTCGACAAGAAATGGGATTTGCAAGTTGTGGCTATTGAGCAGAATGGTGAAAAGGAAAAGACTGAAAAATCAGGAAGGTCGGGTGCTTTGCCTTGGATAGGGAAAGGGTTCTACCGAAAAGTCGTTGAACTTGATAAAGCACCAGATAATGCCATGTTGGTTTTCGATGGGGCAATGAGCGAGCCTGTGGTGAGAATAAATGGACGTGAGGCAGGAAGATGGGCATATGGTTACAATGCTTTCAGGATTAATGCTGCTCCTTATCTGAAAAAAGGGAAAAACACCATTGAGGTAAGTTTGCAAAATGTTGAAGAAAGCAGTAGATGGTATCCTGGAGGTGGTTTATATAGGCCTGTTACATTGATTATCGGACAAGATGCAATGCTTGATGACTGGGCTACTTATTTCAGAACTTTGTCCATTGACAATAATATGGCTGAAATTGAGGTAGAGGTGGGTGCCAAGGGCAGACTCGACAAGGGCATAATGGCTCTTGACGTATCATTGAGGGACATGAAGCAATCTGTAGTGGCTTCTTTCCATACTCCTGTCGGGGCTGATGGAAAATTCAAAGACCGCATGTATGTAAAAAAACCAATGCTTTGGACACCAGAGACTCCTTATCTTTATACTTTGGAGGTAAAACTGACACGGGATTTGAAGACTATTGATGAAAAGCACATCAAGGTTGGAATTAGAACTGTCACTGCTGACAAGGAGAAAGGGTTTGCTCTCAATGGAAAATCCAGAAAGATAAAAGGTGTTTGCCTTCACCATGATTTGGGACCTCTTGGAGCGGCTGTCAACAAGTCTGCTTTGGCAAGGCAAATCAAGACAATGAAAGATATGGGATGTGATGCCATCAGGACTGCTCACAACATGCCATCTACATGGCAAATGGAGATTTGCGACTCTTTGGGAATGATGGTGATGGCGGAAAGTTTCGACATGTGGATCTATCCCAAATGCAAGAATGGGTATGCAAGGTTTTTCAAGGAATGGAGTGATAGGGACATCGAAAACTTGGTTTTGAATCATAGAAATCATCCCTCCATCATCATGTGGAGCATCGGAAATGAGATTCCAGAACAATGGAGTGAAGAGGGTAGGGAGATTTCAAGACATCTGCAACAAATTTGTCACCAGCTCGACCCATCACGTCCTGTAACTCAGGGAATGGACAGGGCAGAACAAGCTTTGAAGTCGGGGTTCGCACAAGTGATGGACGTACCTGGTTTCAATTATCGTGTGCATAAATACGAAAACAATATAAAACAATTGCCACAAGGGTTCTTGCTCGGGTCGGAAACTGCATCTACTGTCAGTTCACGAGGGGTATATAAGTTTCCTGTGGTCGTTTCCGACCATGCAGTCTATGAAGATGGACAGTGTTCAAGCTATGATACTGAATATTGCTCATGGAGCAACTTGCCGGATGATGACTGGAAAATGCAAGATGACTACGATTGGGTTATTGGAGAGTTTGTGTGGACTGGGTATGATTATTTGGGAGAACCAACTCCTTATGACGGATATTGGCCTTCACGAAGCAGCTATTTTGGCATTTGTGACCTCGCAGGGTTGCCAAAAGACAGGTTCTTCTTATATAAAAGCAAATGGAACAAGAATGAGCACACCATCCACGTCTTGCCTCATTGGTCATGGCAAGGGCGTGAGGGGAAGGTTACTCCTGTTTATTGCTACACCGACTGTCCTTCGGCTGAATTGTTTGTGAATGGTAAAAGCCAGGGGCGAATTTTTAAGGATGAAAATTCGAGGCTCGACCGTTACCGCTTGCGCTGGAACGATGTGGTATATTCTCCAGGGGAGATAAAGGTTGTGGCTTATGACAAGGATGGCTCTGTGGTTGGAGAAAAGACGGTAAGAAGTGCAGGTAAGGCTGCCAAATTATTACTGGAGCCTGACAGAAATGTATTGACAGCAGATGGCAACGATTTGGCGTTTGTCACTGTTAGCTTGGTGGATGATAAAGGCACTTTGTTGCCTGATGCTGATAATGAACTTGAATTTGAGGTTGGGGGGAATGGTTCTTTCAAGGCTGTTTGCAATGGTGATGCCACTTCGTTGGAATCATTTACAGAACCTCACATGCGCCTCTTCCACGGTCAACTGGTCGTTGTTGTGCAAGTGGGCAGCAAACCTGGGAATATTACAGTCAAGGTGATAGACAAACAGAAGAGAATCCCTGACTCCGAAACCACCATTATGGTGAAGTAAATGTAAAATTATTATTTGCTGAATATGAAAAAGTTGACCTTGTTAGTCATAATGGCAATGATTTCGGTTGCTACAATGGCACAGATGGACTTGCTGGTTGAGGTTAGAGAGAGCGGAACATTGGAGGATGTGGTTCGCGACGTTTCCACTTCTGCAAAGTACAACACCACTTCTCTGAAAGTATTGGGCTATATAGATGGGCGTGACATGATGTTCATACGAGATATGTGTGGAGTGAAAGATGTCGATACGCCTACAAAAGGAATTCTCAAAAGCCTTGACCTGGGTGATGCCTTTATTGTTGACTCGCCAGTGGTGTATTGGTCGATGAATGGGAAAGACTATATAACAAAAGAGGGGTGTTTTGGTTGCTGCTTCTTGTATAATTGCAGCAAACTTGAAGAATTGATATTGCCTACAGAAACCACAAGGATTGATTCTTTGGCATTGGCTGGTTGCAGCAGCTTGGATGATGTGGAAATACCATCTTCGGTTGAACATATAGGATATGGTGCTTTTTACGGATGCGAAGGCATAACGGCTCTTTTTGTTCCAGACGAAGTTCGTGATGTGGGAATCGGGGCTTTTCAAAATATGAAAAGGTTAAAGATGTTGTCCATGGGTAATGGGGTGTCTGAAATCGACAATTCCCTAATACTTGGTGACGATAGCTTGGATACTATCAATTTTGGTGTGAGATTCGAAAAATTCAATCCTGTAGTGTTTTACACCGCGCCTGCTCTAAATTATATATTCGTCAACGAAGGAAATCCTTATTTCTCTACGTTTGATGGTGTGCTTTTCTCAAAAGAGGGCGACGTCCTTCTTTCTTATCCAGTGGCATCTTCTATGGAGGATTATATTGTCCCTGATGGGGTGAAGACCATTGCTCCTTATGCTTTTTATAACTCTAACTCTCTTCGAAGTGTCACTATGCCACACTCTCTGACTGCCATCGACTCGTTGGCTTTCTATGGGTGCAAGTCCTTGAATGACGTGAAATTGAATGAGGGGCTGAAAACTATTCGTTTCGGTGCATTTGGTATGCCTCTTGGTGGAAATGCGGCACTCTCAAAGTTGAATGTGCCTTCTTCTGTTTCTGTTATTGATGGCGGCGCATTCTTATTCAATTCTTCCTTGAACAATTTGTCTGTAAATGATAAAAATACGTATTTCTCTACAAATGAATACGGAATGCTTTTTGACAAGAATTTCAGCACTTTGTGTTATGTGCCTTGCAAGATAAGAGAGTTCACCATTCCTAAGACTGTTACGGGGATAGGCAACTATGCCTTTGCTGGCTCTCTCTCCTTGCCTTCTATTTATTTAAATGACAATGTTGAAACAGTAGGAGATGGGGCGTTTGCCTATGCTACAGGGATACAGGATATTTCCTTTGGCAAAGGTGTAAAATCTGTAGGAGACAGGGTGGTTGATGGATGTGATAATGTAAAAGACATTTATTGGTTCGCCAACAAAATTGATGACAACAATATCAGTGCATTTGCTTTTGAAGATCAGAATGGTTCTGTCAAACAAAAGTGTACTTTGCATGTCATGCCAGGACGTGTTTCTTATTACTTGGGTAAGAAGGGATTCTGTTCAGGTAAAGACAACTCTTCTTTCTTTGCCAATGTGGTGCAAATCGACAAGCCTGATAGCAAAATGGAGATAATTCAAGAACAGGGTGAGAATACATATTACAACATTCAAGGAATGAAATCCAAGAGCGCTCTGAAAGGCTTGAACATCATTCAGTTGCCTAATGGCTCTTCTTTGAAAAAGGTGAAAAAGTAAAATTCATGAGTAGAAAACAATCTCCAGTCTCTGTTCCAGAAGGACTTGACAAGGTCTTGCTGCATGCTTGTTGCGCTCCTTGTTCTTCGGCTATTGTGGAATGGATGTTGGAGAATGGCATCAGGCCTGTAATCTTTTATTATAACCCGAACATCTATCCACAAAAGGAATACATGATAAGGAAAGATGAAAGCAAACGTCATGCCGACATGGTGGGTGTGGAATGGATTGACGGTGATTATGACCATGACAGATGGCTTGATTGTGTAAGTGGTTTGGAATGCCAACCTGAAAGAGGAGCAAGATGCATGCGATGCTTTGAAATGAGATTGATAGCTTCTGCACGAGAGGCACAAAAACTGCAAATGAAATTCTTTACTACGACATTGGCTTCCTCAAGATGGAAAGATTTGGAACAGGTGTCCAAGGCTGGACTCGTGGCTCAGAATTGCGTTGAAGGGACTGTCTTCTGGGCTCAAAACTGGAGAAAAGGGGGACTTTATGAACGCAGGAACCAACTTCTTCGTGAATATGGTTTTTACAACCAGCAATATTGTGGGTGTGAATTTAGCATGCGTCGTTTGCAATGTGATAAGTAGGTGTAAAAAGTAGATACATGAAAATTATCAGATGGGGTTTTATCGGTTGTGGTGAAGTGACCGAATTGAAAAGTGGTCCTGCTTTCAATGATGTGGAAGGGTCAAAGGTGGTGGCTGTTATGAGTCGTTCAGAAAAGAGGGCCAAGACTTATGCTGAGAAACATGGCGTGCCAAAATGGTATGTTGATGCACAGCAAATCATCGACGACCCTGATGTGAATGCTATTTATGTAGCTACACCTCCATCAAGTCATGCTACTTATGCCATAATGGCAATGAAAGCAGGAAAGCCTGTATATGTGGAAAAACCACTCGCTGCAAATTATGAGGATTGTGCACGAATTAACAGGGTGAGTGAACAAACGGGAATACCATGCTTTGTAGCTTACTATAGACGTTATTTACCTTATTTCCAAAAAGTAAAGCAATTCATAACAAATGGAGTGATTGGAAAAGTCATTAATGTTCAGGTGAGGTACGCTTGTCCGCCAAGGGATCATGACTTCTTGTCTTCCGACAATCTGCCTTGGAGACTTAGACCAGAAATCTCAGGAGGAGGGTATTTTTACGACCTCGCACCACACCAATTGGATTTGTTGCAAGACTTTTTTGGGGTGATAATTGATGCAAATGGTATTTGTGCCAATAGGGGTGGGCTATACTCGCCCGAAGATACTCTCAGTGCTTGTTTCAAATTTGAAAGTGGACTGCCGGGCAGTGGTTCTTGGTGCTTTGTTGGGCATGAAGCTGCAAGGGAGGATAGAATAGAAGTGATAGGTGATAAGGGAATTGTCAAATTCTCAGTGTTCAATTATGAACCTATTCAATTGATCAATAGCGATGGGGCTACAAACATAACAGTGCCTAATCCTTCCTATGTGCAATTGCCAATCATTGAGTCTGTCATAAGACATCTACAAGGTCTTGATATTTGTACTTGTACAAGTGTGTCTGCAACTCCCGTAAATTGGGTGCTTGACAAAATATTGGGAAAGTTCTGATGCATCGTTTGTTGCTCTTCATATTCATGATGTTGTTCATGGGGTGTCCTCATGATTTGCTTGCGGAGAATGATTCTATTCAGCACAATAAGAAAAATATTGTGCAAAAGGCATGGCATGTTGTTAAGAGCATTGGTAGAGCTTTTAATGATGTGGATACCAACTACATTCAACCTCAACAATATAAGTTCACCACAACCCTGATGTCAACGTATAACTTCGAGTCATACAGCATCAAAAGCAAATCGGGGCAAGAAATCAATTTCTCACCTGAAGCGAGTCTTAAGGTGGGGCCTTATGTTGGATGGAGCTTGCTCTTTTTGGGTTATACTGTGGATCTTGCATATATTAGTGCAAACAAAAAAAGAGAATTGGATCTTAGCGTATATACATCCATGTTGGGATTGGATTTGTTCATCCGAAGGTCAACAAACGATTTCAGGATAAGGTCATGGAAATTGGGAGACAATGATGGTCATGAGTCTATGGATGGTATTCCTTTCAATGGCTTGAATGTGAGCATCACGGGACTTAATGCTTATTACATTACAAACCATAGGAAGTTCTCATATCCTGCTGTCTTCAGCCAAAGCACTTGCCAAAGGAAAAGCGCAGGGTCGTTCATGTTCGGCGGTGGATACACCAAACATTCTCTTGACCTTGACTACCATCAATTGCAAAAGACGCTGGAAGAGGCTAACCCTCAAATGTCAGAAAAACTTGATAGTGGATTGCTTTTCAACAAAATCAGATATACTGATATATCCCTTTCGGCTGGCTATGGATATAATTGGGTGTTTTCCACAAATTGGCTGTTGTCTGCATGCTTGTCTGCTTCTTTGGGGTACAAACATGCAAGAGGCGACCATGCCCCCTTGTTCTCCATCATTGATAATTTCTCTTTCAGCAATTTCAATATTGATGGGGTAGGACGTTTGGGCGTGATTTGGAACAATTCCAAATGGTATTTTGGGTCTTATGGTATTTTGCATACTTATAATTACCGAAAATCGCAATTTGAAACAAACAATTATTTTGGAAGCGTATATGTCTATATTGGTATTAATTTCGGAAGAAAGAAAGCTCGCTCTCGATAATCTGCATTGTATTGAAACTCTAATTTGATAATATTTGACTATGAGATTCTATTTATTTCTTATCTGTTCTTTTTTCGTGACTCTTGCACTTTGGTTTCAACGGCCTGCTGCTAATGCTGCTGATTTTTCATGCATAAATGATAAGGTGGACAATTATTCAGACCCTTCTGATGGCGTTTCCCTCGGAGATGGAAGTAAAAAAACATTGGCAAAGCCTTACAAGGTAGTGGAAAAGAATTCTCAAGACAAAACAAGAATTGTCTCACTACTAAATGCTGCCAAATCTAATGATAATCTTGTCCTTTTCTACGCAAAGCAATTTTTAGGAATACCCTATGTTGCAAAAACTCTTGACCAAGAGAAGGAAGAATGTTTGGTAATAAATACCAAACAACTGGATTGCACAACTTATGTGGAAAACGTATTGGCTTTGGCATGGTGTGCAAAGAATAAGAAAACAACCTTTCAAGATTTTTGCGATGTTCTTGCCAAGGTGAGATATATTGGTGGCAATGTGGCATACACTTCTCGACAGCATTACTTCACTATCTGGATGGATGACAACGTGAAAGAGAAACTTGTAAAACATGTCTCTCTTCCTCCCGCTCCTTTGTCAGCAAAGCGCAAACCAAAAGTGAATTACATGACAACTCATGTTGCTGATTATTCCATGCTGAATGCCCATAAACAATGGATTAAGGAGGTAGAGAAGATGGAAAAAAATGTGAATGACATAGAGTTGGCTTACATACCGAAACAACAACTTGCAAAGTCGGACCAATATCGCAAGTATGTTAAGGATGGGGACATTATTGCTATAGTGACAAACAATAAGGGACTCGACATCTCTCATGTGGGATTTGCTGTTTGGCATAAGGATGGGCTTCATCTAATGCATGCGTCTTCCAAAAAGAAAAAAGTCATTGATGATGATGTAACCTTGTTTAATTATTTGAAAGGGAACAAAAATGCTGTAGGTATTTCCCTTGTGAGAATGTTGTAGAATCCTAATCTGATATCATTTTTACTTGACAAACCATTGTAAATAACGAAAACGATTACGAAAAGAAATCAACTAATTTGGCATATTATATTGCAGAAGTGGAGATTTTAAGCTATCTTTGCAGTTGACATTAATTATATATGACGGCCTTTCAAATATTATGAACAAAATTACGCACCACGGTGTTGTGGAATCAATCGACGGAGATGAAGTGAAGGTTCGCTTCCTGCAAACGTCGGCTTGTGCTGCGTGTAAGGTCGCGGGGCATTGTTCCGCTTCTGATAGTAAGGAAAAGGTGGTCGTGGTGAAGGATGGCAAGGCTGCTCATTCTCATGAACTGGGCGACCAAGTGACAGTTGCCATGTCTGCAGGCAATGGAAGATTGGCTGTCGTTTTGGCTTTTGTTGTTCCTTTCTTCATTCTCATTGCAGTGTTGGTACTTTGCTTGTGGATCACTGGAGATGAAGCTATGGCTGCTCTTATGGGAATTGCAAGTCTGGTGCCTTATTATGTCGTCTTGCACTTCCTTGAAAAGAGAATATCAAGACAGTTTGCGTTTGTAATAGAATAACAATTATATATCAACTAAAACAAACATTATGGATTTTATTTTAAGTGCAGTAATCGTACTTGGAGGAATTGCCCTAATTGCAGCGGTGATTTTGTATGTATGCTCCAAGAAGTTTGCTGTAAAAGAAGATCCACGATTATCACTCGTGGCCGAGCAATTGCCTGGAGCCAATTGTGGAGGATGTGGATTCCCGGGTTGTTCTGGATTGGCAAGCGCTCTTGTAAAGGGAGCGGATGCTGGCTCTATTGATGGATTGAGTTGTCCTGTAGGTGGAGCTGAAGTTATGACAAAGGTGGCCGACTTGCTGGGAATGGCGATGGCTAATTCTGAGCCAAAGGTGGCTGTCGTGAGGTGCAATGGAACATGTGAAAACAGACAACGTATTGTAATTTACGATGGATTGAGCACATGTTCGGCTGTAAATGCTTGCGGTGCTGGAGAAACAGGATGTGGCTATGGATGTCTGGGATGTGGCGACTGTGTCGAGGCATGCCAGTTCGGAGCTATAGCCATCAATGAGGAAACTGGTATTCCTGAAGTGGATGAGGAAAAATGCACTTCTTGTGGAGCTTGTGTGAAGGCTTGTCCAAGAAACATTATCGAATTGAGAAAACGCGGTCCAAAGGGAAGAAGAGTTTATGTACAGTGTGTTAACAAAGACAAGGGACCGGCAGCCAAAAAGGCTTGCAAAGTGGCTTGTATAGGATGTGGCAAATGTGCAAAGGAATGCAAGTTCGAAGCCATTACCATTAATGCCAATCTAAGCTATATTGACCCCGAAAAGTGTAGGCTATGTAGAAAATGTGAGGCTGTTTGTCCTACTGGTTCCATTATAGCATTCAATTTCCCGCCAAGGAAGGAAAAGACTGATGAGCCTAAGGCTGTAACTGCTACTACTGCAAAGCCTGTGGAAATGGGAGATGTGAAAAAGGAAGCCGTGAAAGTGGAGAAAACCATTGTAAATGAAGAAGCAAGAAAGGAGGGACAAGCATGAAACTGAAAACATTTAGCATGGGTGGAGTTCACCCTGATGAGAACAAGCTGTCTGCTGAAGTGAAAACAGTTAAGGCAGCTTTGCCCGAGATGGCTATATTTCCTCTTTCACAGCATATCGGTGCTCCTGCAAAACCCGTTGTGGCAAGGGGAGACAAAGTGAAGGTGGGTACGATGATAGCTGAAGCTGGAGGATTCGTTTCCGCTCCTATCTTCTCTTCTGTTTCGGGTACTGTGGCTAAAATTGACAATGCCATTGATGCTACTGGTTACCTCAAACCTTCCATCATCATCAAAGTGGAGGGGGATGAATGGGAAGAAAACATTGACAGGTCCGACAAATTGGAGACTCTCGACAAACATCCAGAGTTGACTCCGGAAATCATCGTTGAACGGGTGAAGAATGCTGGTATCACAGGTATGGGTGGGGCTGGATTCCCCACTTTCATAAAATTATGCCCTCCACCAACAGCTAAGGCGGAATGTGTGATAATCAATGGCGTGGAATGTGAACCTTACATCACTGCTGACTACAGACTGATGATGGAGCATGCCGACGAAATTCTCGTCGGGTTGGAACTGCTCATGAAAGCTGCAAAAGTGAATAAGGGATATATTGGTATCGAAGACAACAAGCCTGCCGCTATAGAGCTGTTCGAACAAAAGACTGCGGGAAGAAGCGACATAGAAATAGTGCCTCTTGCCAAGAAATATCCTCAAGGTGGAGAGAAACAATTGGTGGATGCCGTTATCGGAAGACAGGTGCCTGCACCACCAGCCATCCCCGTCAATGTCGGCGCTATTGTGCAAAATGTGGGTACGGCATTCGCAGTTTATGAGGCGGTTATGAAAAACAAGCCGCTTTTCGAAAGATATACGACGGTGACAGGAAAAAAACTTCAGAATCCTGGAAACTTCCTCGTAAGAATGGGGACTCCTATGAAAAACCTTATCGATGCTTGCGGTGGACTTCCAGAATGCGATAACAAAGTGCTCGCTGGAGGACCTATGATGGGAAAGGCTTTGACTTCCATCGACGTGCCTATTTGTAAAGGTACTAACAGCGTCACCATTATCAGTGATGAGGAAGCTGTAAGGAAAAAGCCACAGCCTTGCATCAGATGTGCCAAATGTGTTGGGGCTTGCCCTATGGGACTTGAGCCTTATTTGCTGGCTCAGGTGTCGTCTCTGCATTTGTGGGAAAGGGCTGAAGCAGAGGATATCACTTCTTGTATAGAATGCGGATCTTGCATGTTCACATGTCCTGCACACCGTCCGCTGCTCGACAATATCAGATTGGGCAAGTCAACTGTAATGGGTATCATCAGAGCCCGTAATGCTAAGAAATAAAGTTTTCGAAATATGTCAAAGTTTATTGTTTCACTTTCTCCACATGCCCATGGAACGGATTCCGTGGAGCGCAACATGTATGGAGTTATTATCGCTCTTGTGCCTGCATTGCTCGTGTCGCTATACTACTTCGGTATCGGATCGGCTGTCGTGCTTGCCACAAGTGTTGCGGCCTGCGTGTTTTTCGAGTGGGCCATTTCAAAATATTTGATGAAAAGGGAGCCGTCCATTTCTGACGGTTCTGCTATACTCACCGGATTGTTGTTGGCATTCAACTTGCCTTCCAATCTTCCTATATGGATTATCATCATCGGTGCTTTTGTAGCCATTGGCATTGGCAAGATGACTTTCGGCGGACTTGGATGCAATCCTTTCAATCCTGCTCTCGTGGGAAGATGCTTCTTGCTGGTTTCTTTCCCTGCACAAATGACTTCATGGCCATTGGTTGGACAATTGGCAAAATATACTGATGCAGAGACAGGAGCTACTCCGCTGTATCTCATGAAACTTGCCATCAAGGAAGGTGATGCTTCGTATCTTGACCAACTGCCCGATTCTCTCTCTTTGCTCTTGGGCAACGTGGCAAATGGTGGAGCTGGTACGATAGGTGAAATTTGTGCTCTTGCTCTGTTGATAGGCTTGGTTTATATGCTATGGAAAAAAATCATCACATGGCACATCCCTGTCAGCATTATTGCTACGGTATTCGTTCTTTGCGGATTGCTGCACTTGGCAAATCCAATTTACGCCAATCCTGTATCTGAAATATTGAGCGGTGGACTTATGCTCGGTGCCATTTTCATGGCTACTGATTATGTCACGTCACCAATGACTCATAAAGGGCAAATACTGTATGGCGTTTGTATAGGATTGCTTACTGTTATAATTCGTAACTGGGGCTCCTATCCAGAGGGTATGTCGTTCGCCATATTGATAATGAACGCATTCACTCCGCTTATCAATACTTATATCAAACCAAAACGTTTCGGGGAGGTAATTAAATGAAAAAGTTAGAATCTTCTTTGATAAATATGGTTGGAGTGCTTGTTTGTGTCTGCCTCGTAATGGGGGGCATATTGGCATTCGTAAACCACGTGACCGAAGGACCTATTAGTCAGCAAGCCGAGAAGGCTCTCTCCGATGGTATCAAGGCGGTAATGATGAGCGATAAGTTGTCAGTCACTGATAATGATACCATCAAGCAGGACTTTGATGGAAAGGAATGTGTTTTCATAGTTCACAAAGTGGCTGATGCTGAAGGAAAAGAATTGGGAGCTGCCATTGAATCCAAAACTATGGGATTTGGAGGCGACTTGAAAGTTCTGGTGGGGTTCAACCCTGATGGCGAAATCTTGGGTTATACCCTTTTGCAACATTCAGAAACGCCTGGACTGGGGGCAAAAGCTGATACTTGGTTCCAAAAAGATGGGAAAGGGAGCATCATTGGAAAGAATCCAGCCACTCCTCTTGTCGTAAACAAGGATGGTGGTGATGTTGATGCCATCACAGCTTCCACCATCACTTCCAGAGCTTTCCTAAAAGCTGTAAATCAGGCTTACAGTGTTTACAAAAACAACAAGACTGATGCACAATCGGGAGCAACAAAAAAAGTAGCAATTAACAAGGAAGGAGAATAGCCATGAGCAATATAAAAATCTTAACGAATGGCCTTATTAAGGAAAACCCATCTTTCGTCCTCTTGCTGGGTATGTGTCCTACATTGGCAACTACTACATCTGCCATCAATGGACTTTCAATGGGACTTGCAACGATGTTCGTGCTTATTTGTTCCAATATCGTAATATCATGCATAAAGAAAATCACTCCTGACAAGGTGAGAATACCTGTATTCATTGTTGTGATTGCTTCTTTTGTCACCATTCTGCAATTATGCATCAAGGCTTATCTTCCTGAAGTGGATGAAGCTCTTGGATTGTTCATTCCTCTTATCGTGGTTAACTGTATAATCCTTGGAAGGGCAGAGGCTTTCGCATGCAAGAACAATCCTGTGGCAAGCTTGTTTGATGGTATTGGAATGGGATTGGGATTCACTTTCGCTCTCACTCTTTTGGGTATTGTGAGGGAGTTGCTTGGAGCTGGCTCCATCTTCGGATTCGTACTCTTGCCCGAGGTTACCAATATCCTCGTCTTTGTGCTGCCTCCAGGTGCTTTCATCTCTTTGGGATACATCATAGCTATTGTCAACCAACTCAAGAAAGGATAAATCATGGAATATTTGTTAATTTTCATCTCCGCAATATTTGTCAACAACATTGTCTTGTCGCAATTTTTAGGTATATGTCCTTTCTTGGGCGTATCAAAGAAAATTGACACAGCCTTGGGTATGGGGGCTGCCGTGGCTTTCGTAATGACTTTGGCTACCATCGTGACATTCCTCGTACAAAAATATGTGCTCGACCCCATGGGATTGCAGTATCTCCAGACTCTTGCTTTCATTCTTGTAATTGCATCTCTTGTGCAAATGGTGGAAATTATCTTGAAAAAGGTGTCGCCAAGCCTCTATCAGGCTCTTGGCATCTTCTTGCCGCTAATTACCACCAACTGTGCTGTGCTGGGTGTTGCCATCCTTGTAATTCAGAAAGATTTCAACCTTATCGAATCTGTAGTATATGCTTTTTCCACTGCATTGGGATTTGCTTTGGCTCTCGCTGTTTTTGCTGGATTGAGAGAACAGCTGTCGCTGGTAAAGATTCCCAAAGGCATGAGTGGAATGGCAATTGTGCTCGTTACTGCAGGGTTGCTTAGCCTTGCTTTCATGGGATTCTCTGGTGTGGATGGAGGATTGAAAACTCTTTTCGGACTTGACTAATGTAATAATCTTAATTATCTGAATATAAAAATGAAACAAACTATTTTGGTTACAGGTGGAACGGGGTTCATTGGATCTCATACTACCGTTGAACTTCAGAATGCGGGTTATGATGTGGTTGTTATAGACAATCTGTCTAACTCCAAAATAGAGGTGCTTGATGGCATTGAAAAAATAACAGGGGTGAGACCTGCCTTCGAACAGGTGGACTGCTGCGACATGGAAAAGCTGAAGGCTGTTTTCGAGAAATATCCTTCGATTTGTGGTATCATTCATTTCGCTGCAAGCAAAGCTGTTGGAGAGAGTGTGGAAAAACCTTTGCTCTATTATCGCAACAACATCAACAGCCTTGTCAACTTGTTGGAGCTAATGCCTCAATTTGACGTAAAGGGTATCATATTCTCATCAAGTTGCACCGTCTATGGACAACCAACACCCGAAAATCTGCCTGTAACAGAGAATGCGCCTATTCAGAAAGCTCTCAGTCCTTATGGAAATACCAAGCAAATCAATGAGGAGATAATACAGGACTATATTCATAGTGGAGCAAAAATCAAGTCGGTCATCTTGAGGTATTTCAATCCCATTGGAGCGCATCCTTCTGCTTTAATAGGCGAATTGCCACTCGGTGTTCCCATGAACCTTATTCCGTTTGTAACACAGACTGCAATTGGAATTAGAAAGGAATTGAAAGTCTTTGGAAATGACTACAACACTCCTGACGGCACTTGCATAAGGGACTATATTTATGTGGTTGACCTGGCAAAAGCTCATGTGGCTGCCATGAAACGTGTCTTGGAAAAAGAGACGGAACCGGTGGAAATCTTTAATATTGGTACAGGCACCGGGTTGAGCACACTCGAAGTGGTGAAAGGCTTTGAAAAAGCTACAGGTGTGAAACTTAATTGGTCGTTTGCTCCAAGACGGGAAGGTGATATCGAAAAGGTTTGGGGTAATGTGGACAAAGCCAACAATGTGTTGGGATGGAAAGCTGACACCCCCATAGAAGATGTTCTGGCTTCTGCTTGGAAATGGCAGGTTAAGTTGCGTGACGATGGCGTGATGTGAGCCATTGATGATTGACAAAAGGCACGACCTTAGGCTACGGTGTTATTTTAAACATGTGCTTGAGGTCGTGCCTTTTGCATTCATTTCTTAACAATTCTCCCGCATAATGACGCATATATGCACTTGCTGCAGGTCTTCCTGTCGTCTGTAGGTGTAAAGGGATGAGTAGGATCCAAGATTTCGGAAACTATTTCTGATAGCTTCTTCTCAAATGTTTCATTGTATTTCCTTATGTCTGTAATTTCTTCTTTCCCTATTTTCAATACGGGATTGTAATTTTCTGAATTTGCCCTTTGGATGAACAACAGGGCTGGAACTACAGGAAGGCATTTGGGGTTGATTTCATGACTTTTGCTCACTATCAGGGAGTAAAGCATGGCTTGAAGGAAGTAATCACTGTGTTTCGAGAGGTTTTCTCTCATAAAAACAGATTCTACGTCAGGCATTTGCTCTGTCTTGTTGTACCCTGTTTTATAATCTACCACACGGATGTGGTGATTGCCGTTGATGTCGGTTGTTTCATCAAGCCGGTCTATGCGACCTCCTACTTCTATCTCTCTCGCTCCTTGACTGTTTTCTATCTTTATTGTAGTGTAGGCATCACCCTCTAATCCTCTCATTATGAAAGGTGCTGTCCTTAGGTCGATTCGAAGCAGTTGGCGTAAGTAGTGAGATATCACTTTTCGATTGATGATTTGGAGACCATTGTATTCTGGTTTCATACGAGACAGATCGGACTTGAACAGGTTTTTCATGAATGCCTTGTCAAGTGAACGCTCTATCAAGGTGCTTTCATTCAGGACAGTTTCAATTTGGCTCTTTTGTATAATATGACCACTGCCGGCGAAAGCATGTCGTGGGTCGATTGACAGGTCGGCTCCCGTCAACTCTTCATAAATATATTGTGAGGCTTCGTGAAAGATGTTGCCAAACATTCTGTTGTCGATCTCTTCACTTTCGTTCTCCAGTTCCTTGATGCCAGCCAACTTCTGATAGAAGAATTGTAATGGGCAACGTATGTAGGTGTTTATCGCTGTTGGAGAAAGGGTCTTTATGGCATTCAAGCGAGCTGCAACAATGTCTGTCTTCTCAATAGGAATGTGTTCTTTAAACATTGGGGTTAATTTCGACGATAACGCCTTCCTTGTTATATTCAAGCGGCTCTCAACCATCAATTGGAGCATAAAGCGACTTTTCTCGCCACTATTCTTGTCATCTGCCGCATTTCCATACATTATGGTTATGTCTCTTGCACGCTGCAGAAGCCTGAAAAAGTAAAAAGCATAAATGCTTATGTGCATGTCGATGGTGGTAAGGCCAAATGCTCTGCGGATGGATTGCGGGATGAATGATGTGTTGTCTTCTCCTTTTGGCATGTTGCCTTCATTGCATGACAGCACCAATAGGTGTTCGAAATCAAGATTTCGAGTTTCAAGAACTCCCATTATCTGTAATCCGATGGCTGGCTCTCCGTGGAATGGTATCTTTGTGGAACTTATCAGTTGAAGTAGAAGCCGCTGGTATGTGATGGCGTCTAACTTGAGGTCTTCTTCGTCGATTAATGTCTGTATCCTGTTTATGAGCTTGTAGGTGCGGAAGAGGGATTCTTGGTCGAGTGGGGAACTTGTTCCTTTTTCTCTGATAGCTGTGGCTACACGTTTTATGATGTTCAATAGCCATTTGTTGGCAACTGCTGTCAAGTTGTATTCTTCTTCTGAACTGTTGCTTTCATCAAGATTCATGAACAAGAGCTGAAGACCTTCGTCAAGGGTTAATTCTTCCCGAGAGGGATAGTATCTGTGCTTTGTAACAATTTTCTTGCATAGTGCTGTCGATAAGGGTGATATGTGTTCGCAATATGGATGCCGCAGAATGGCGATGACGTATTTCTGACTGTATTTGTCTTTTCCTCTATAACCCATGAATGCCAATTCGCATAGAAGCACCACCATAGAGGCTGCCGATGTCTGTGAAAGGGGGAAGCCTGTGGTTATGTTGATGTCTTTCACGTTGGATGGGATGCTATGGATTATAGTTGGAAGAAGATTCTCGTTGCAAATCACTATTGCTGTACGGTTTCCTGCACTGACCCTGTCTTTGTCTTGGAGCCATTTTCCTACGTAGCGAGCTTGGAGACTATCTGTGGGTGACCCCGTGAATACCATTGTCTTGGGACCTTCCAGATTGTTGTAAATCGAATCGTCTTCGTCGTCTATTTGATTGGGAAACTCCTTTATGTATTTCAATATGAAATTACCTGCCTCATGCAGATTGCCTTCATTGGAAGGCTGGGTGTAATACCGGTCGTAGTCCCAATAGAATATGGCTTGTCCATTTGATTGGAGCTTGTGAAATAGTTTCCTTTCTACTTCATGCAATGCATTGAAGCCAATGAATGCATAGATGTTTTCACCATAATCTTCATCCTCCCTTTCCACGACTTCTCTATAAAGGGAACCTTCGTATGACAACCCTTGTTCAGACAAGTGTTCTTTATAATGGCTGTATATCGTTCCTAAACGGCTCCAGAGCTTGAGAAACCTTTCCCGCAATTTGCTGGTTTGGTGCTCGTCGAAATCCTTGAAGAAATGCTTCAACACTGATATTTGCTCATCTGTCAGATAGTCGGCTGTGTCGTATGAGTGGAGGTCGCTGATGTTGAGAAATATCTGATGGGCATCAGCCATGCTTTTGTCTATGTCGTCGAAATCATTGAGCAGAACTTTCCCCCAACCATAAAACTGGTCAAGTGTCTCGGTGCTTCCCGTGCATGTCGTAAAACTGCGGTGCAAATCGAGTATCAACTTTATCTCATCTGCTACTTTCAGTTTTGAATGTGACTGAAATAGTTCGCTGATGGTTGTGTAGGATGGACACCACACTGGTTTCGTATTAATGGATGCAAGATGTTCGTTGAAAAAGAGCGAAGCTCGCTTGTTGGGAAATACTAAGGTCAAATGTGACATGTCGTTCCCATACTTCTTTTTCAGGTCTTGGGCTACATGATATAGAAATGGTAGTGGATGATTCATGATAGTTGTCCTTTAGTTTTTGTCATGCTTTTTCTACCTTGTTTGAAAATACGTACCACACAAAGCCTTCCACATTGGAATGCCCCATCTCTATAAGTGTGGAAATGTATTTGTTTATTTGCTCTTTGTGCTTAGATGGATCTGGCTTTCCAAATTTGAAATCTACCACAATTGTTTTCTGTCCATTACTCATGACACGGTCTGGTCGCATTGTGGTCAACTCGCCACCTGTCTTGCATAAGATGTTGCATTCGTTGTGTATTGTCCATCTGGGGGAGAACCAATCTCTTACTTGTGGATTTGCGAATGCTTTATGAAGTAGTTCATGGAGCTCATTTGATGATATTTCATTGCCTATCAGACCTTTAAATGTCAATTCCATCAATACGTCATCAATATCTTCTATGTATTTGATTTTTGAAAAGATGTGATGCAGCATGTTCCCTCGTTGTATGTACTGTGATTGCAGGGATGGGGTGTCTGTATCTACAAATGTCTTGCTTTCATTGCTTTGGCGGAATGTTGCTGTTGAAGGGTAGGATTGTATTTGGAAAGATTCACTAATGTCTGATTGCAGGAAAATATTCTTGCTCTCCTTTTTCCCACTCTTTATTGACTGTTCCTCAAAACATCTGCCATACTCGAATGTAATGGTGCCCAAATCATCTTCTTCAATGGTGCCGTCAAGTGGTCTTAGTTTGATAATGCCTTTGGGGGGCGTCTGTTCACTGGGTTGGAGAAGTTGGGGAATGCATTTCTCTATCAAGGCACTTCGCCTGGCTATATTGTCTTTGCTATCTTCTTCTTCCTTGACTCCGTAAATGAACATCCTTGTTCGGGCACGTGTGAAGGCAACGTACAGCAGGTTTAAGTTATCTACAGTGTTTTGGAAATATTCTTTTTGGTAGTCCTGTTCATATACAGTGTCTTTCATCTGGCTGGCGCTGTAGTTGATTGGTATTATTGGAAGCTTGTTGAATGGTGGGGCAGGGGATTTGCACCAGATTATGTTGCCTTTTTTCTCCAACGCCCAATTGCAGAAAGGCAGTATCACATTGTCGAATTCAAGACCTTTGCTTTTGTGGATGGTCACGATTCTGATTCCATCTACTTCATCTCCATGGATGTTCTTTTTGGAGTATTTCTCATCCCATGCTTGGAGGAATCGTTCTATGTCTGATGGATGCTCGGCAAGATGCTCTCTCAATATGTCATAGAAGGTGCAAAGGTATGCGCTTTGGCCTTCTGAGCGATTGATTTCAAATATGTCGTGGAGCGTTTCTATCAGGTCGATAAGTGGCATGCTGCGTAATAATGACATGTCTTGACTGTTGCGGAATCCTTGTGGCAGCCAATTGGAAAATGACTTTTCTGGATGTTTCGGGTCATTTGACAACATCAATGTCTCATCGCTTATAGCGTTGCCGAGAAGGTGGTTTTGGTAGGTCTTTGCCAAATAACACCTGCTGATGGCGTCTCTTTCGTCAACCAGCACTTTAAGGGCTGTGATAAGGATGTTTACCGAAAGGGATGATTCAAGTATGAATGCTTCATCGGATACGATGTTGATGTCTGGCATGTTTGCTTGAAAGTATTGGGCTGTGGCTTCTATGTCCCAGTTTCGCCTTGCTAATATGGCAATGTCTTTTTGCCTTACCCCATGCTCTGTGAGATTGCGGATGCATTGGGCTATCTTTTCCATGATGGCTTTGTCGTATTCATCTTTTGACATCATTTCTATATGGACATACCCTTCATCACCTTTCCATGATGGGATTTTCTGGACAACGTCACTATAGGCTGTTTGTAGTTGGTTGGCTTCGTCGCCCATGATGTCGTATAGACATTGGTGCTCTATCTCACTTGCTGCCACAAAGAATTTGTTGTTGAATTCTACTATTTTCTTGCAAGAGCGATAGTTGGTGTCAAGTGGTGCCACTTTCACCAAATTGCTGTCGTTGTTGAATTGTGACGTTATGTTGTTGAGAAGCCGCCAGTCTCCTGAACGCCAACGATAGATGCTCTGCTTTACATCGCCTACAATGAGATTGCTTTTGCCTTGGTGCATGCACTCGTCGAGCAAAACCTTGAAATTGCTCCATTGCAATGCTCCTGTATCTTGAAACTCGTCTATCATGATGTGATGAAGCTGGGTGCCTATCTTCTCGAATATGAACGGGGTGTCGCTGTCGTCTATGAGGGCATGGAGCATGCCTTGGGTGTCGCTCAATAGGAAGCGATTGCTGTCGTTGTTCATACGGCGAACCGTTTCTTCTATGTTGCCAAGCAAACGCAATTGGTTGAGATGGTTTAATGTCACATCCACTGATTTGCATATCTTGTGGCATTGCATGCGTATGGATTCTGCTTCTTCGAGTAGGGCAATGAGGGTGTTGTTTGCCAATTCCATAATTGCTTCCCTGTTCGGGTTCTTCTTTGTGCTCCAGGACTCTGCACTTTCCAAGCATGAGGCTACGGTCTTCGACATGGGGGCGCCGTCGTATTTGTCGGAACACATCTTTTCAAAATAACCATACACGCCACTCTTGCCTCTAAAAAAATCTGAGGATGAAAACGTGCCAATGGCATCGAAGAATCGTTTGCCACATTCTTGCTTTGTCTTTATTTGTTTTTCTTTAGTCTTGTATAGTTGGCTGCGGAATTTGTTGAAGAATTCCTCATCCGACATTATGGCATGCATTTCTTCCCTATTTGACTTGTATATGTCCTTGAAGATGTTGCTTCCAAATTCCTTTATTTGGTTGATGATGTTCCAACTCTTGTCTTTTCCAATGTTCTCTATTATGTAGTTCATGATCCAACCTAACACCACATTGTCATGGTCGAGGGAGTCTATAAGTGTGTCAACTGCCATTTGCTCTATCTGAACATCGTTTAGCTCAATGCGAAGATTGGCTGAAAGGTCAAGCTCACGAGCAAGATTCTTTAATACTCTTTGGAAGAATTTGTCTATTGTCTCTACATGGAAGTGGTCGTAATTGTGTATCATGCCATGTAAAGCCATGGATGCACGTTCTTTCACCAAGGAGGTGTCTGTTCCTGTTTCCTCGACTATTTTTTTCATGTAATCGGAAGAGTCAGCATATCCATTCGCCAGACCGTTGAGTTGGCTTAGGATTCTTGTCTTCATTTCCTCTGTTGCCTTGTTGGTGAATGTCACTGCAAGAATATTGCGAAAGGATTGGGGATTGTCGATCAACAGCTTTATGTATTCAGCTGCGAGCGTGAATGTCTTTCCGCTTCCTGCACTGGCTTTATATACTACAAGGGGTGGGGTCTTTGATTTCTTCATCATATTGGTGTGCGAGGTTGGATGGTTGTGCTTGATGCAAATATAAGGTAACTTATGTGCTTCTTGATGTTAAAATGATATTGGCTTGTTGTGTATATGCAGATTAAAATTTGTGTGGATTGAAAAAGGACATCACCATCTGTTGAACAACTCAAATCCGAACTCACAACCGAAAGATTCATAATGCCCTTCCCTGAAACTTGTGAAAAGGCCTATTGAAAATAGACGGTTGGTAATGCTGTATCCCAATTCAAAATAATTTCTTATTTGACTCAATTTCAAAGCACTTAAATAGACGCGTTCTTTTTCTATTATGGTGCCTACTATTGGCACACATGAAAGGAACAACATGGGGGATTCGTAGGAGACGTTGGCTCGTAGGTAGTATTTGGATGAGTTGTACCAGTTGCTGTGGAGTAGCTCAAACTCGCCACTCCAATCGTCTTGCCATCCTCCAGGAATGTTGTTCTCTCGGAAATTGTTGAAATCCAAAAAATAGGCATTGGTGGTGCGTGTTGGATAAAAACCGGCTCCAACTCTCATCGATAAGGTACGCATGCAGGGCATTCTTCGCAAGTATGAACAGTCAAATTCCCATTTCTCATAATTTAACCCCGGTTCTGTTCGCCCTTTGAATGTGGTTTCGTAATTGATAGTGAAGATGGGTCCTTTATAACCTATTGGGCGCAATGTGACTTCACTTGTAACTGCTGTCTTGCTGTATGTTGTGGGTTTTTCCACGATATGAAAGTCTTTTTCGTAGATGCTTGTCCACCTTTTGAATGCCAAACCCATCTGAAAACCCAAGTATTTGTTGATGTCATAATTGGCATCAAGTGTCAAACAGAGATGACGAAAATATTCCAAGTCCATCTCATCCCAATTGATGATGTCTTTGCGTTCTCTCTTCAATTTGTCTTCCACTGTCGAAGATGTTACTCGTTCTCCACTCCTCCATTGTAATTTTACGTATCCGTTCTTTTCCTTGTCGAAGGTATAGGTTAGTGGAATGTTGAAAAATGGTTGTTTCAGACGATGGGAATAGCCTATTTTTGTCCTTGTGTAAAGGTCGCTGTTTTCATTGATGTCATATCCTGCCCTAAGTGTTATTCGATACGTGAATCCTCTGTGTTTGGAATATGATAGATACAATGGGTTGAACAATGGAGACAACCTGTAATAGCCTCTGTTGTCCGCTCCAAAATTTCCCCTGATCCTGTTTAGAATTTTGTCTCCAATGGCATCCCACAATATGTCTTTGGCAAAATTTTTTTTTGATACTGTAGTGGTGGTGTCTCTCGCGCGGCTCATTTTCACAGAGTCATACTTTGCATATATGGCTTCTTCTTCTTCTTCAAGTGGGAATGGACGAATTTCTTCAATGGCTTCGCGTGCATCATCTTGTGGGATTATGGAGTCTTGAGGAATGGGGGGCATGTCATATCTTGCTTTGTATTTGCCACGAATGCGATTGCCTAAGAATGAAAATTTCATTTTCATCTCACTTTCTAATGGATGAAGGGATTCTATATCGTCTTCACCCATTACAAGGTTTGTTTCAAAAGAGACCATGTCATACTCGCCCGCAAATGAGGTGCGGATGATTCTGCCTGTGCTGACTTCTATGATGGCGTTGCCTTTTACTGCTTGTGTGTTGGTGAAGCGAGGCTTGAAGGATAGCTTAGCCTCATCTTCTGACAAGTATGTTATTTGATATTTGTAATAATGCTTGTTCTTCTTGTTGAATGGGGACAACAAATGGTCGGAGATTAGAGTGGTTGAATACAAATTAGGAGTCAAATAGCATAGTATGTTCTGCATCAATGTGCGTTGCCTTCTAACCGTGCTGCTCTTGGCATGAACAGATACTTCATTATCTCGTTTTTCATGAAATATCAGGGTGGCATAGATTTCTCCAAAATGTCTTCTGTTTTCAGCCTTGGCGAGTGTGTAGAGATGGGGAGCGCAATATAAAGTTGGGTTCCTTCTCTCTGTCTTCATCTTATATTTCAAATAAGCTGTGGTGGTATGTCCTTCTATGGTGCTGTCGATGCTCAAGCTGTAGTTGAAAAGCCGGTTGAGGACAAGGGATGTTTGTTCGTCCTTGTCGCGTGCTTCTGATACAATTGTTGCCGCTATCAAAAGCAGTATTATAATAGGCTTTAGAAAAACAGGCTTGGAATTCATTCTACAAAAGTAGTGCTTTTCTATTAAATATACAAAAAGGTGGACAAAAATGCCCACCTTTTCATATAGGTTTTGGGATTTTATCCCAAATATTTCATTAGAATTTTAGCATTGCCGCTGTCGCGCAATTTGGCTATGCTCTTTTCACGAATCTGGCGGACGCGTTCACGGGTCAAACCAAGACGGTCGCCTATCTCTTCCAAACCCTTTTCTGGCTGGCCTATGCCGAAGCACTCTCGAATGATGGTAATTTCGCGGTCCTTCAAAACCTTGTTGAGTACGGATTCAAGCTCAAGGGCCATGGACTCATGATCTACATAGCGGTCTGTACGACTGTCGTCACCACTTGGCATGACATCAAGCATGCAGTTGTCTTCTCCATCTTGGAATGGGGCGTCAATTGATACATGGTGACCATCCGCCATCAGGCTTTGACCTATCTTCTCAGGATCCAGATTGGTGGCTTCCGACAATTCTGTTACAGAGGGATGGCGCATGTTCTCTTGCTCAAACTTGTTGATTTCATGGTTGATCTTGTTCAACGAACCAACTTGGTTGAGAGGAAGCCTTACGATGCGACTTTGTTCTGCAATGGCTTGGAGTATGCTTTGACGAATCCACCATACAGCATATGAAATAAACTTGAAGCCACGGGTCTCGTCAAATTTTTGTGCTGCCTTTATCAAGCCTATGTTTCCCTCGTCGATGAGGTCGGTAAGAGTTAGTCCTTGGTGCTGGTATTGCTTGGCTACAGAAACTACAAATCTAAGGTTGGCCGTAACTAATTTATCCTTTGCACGCTCTCCTTCAGGACCACCTTTCTTTATCTTCTGTGCCAATTCTATTTCTTCGTCTATCGAGATGAGTGGTGCACGACCAATCTCCACCAGATACTTGTCCAGTGCTTCGCTCGATCTGTTTGTGATACTTTTTGTAATCTTTAATTGTCTCATCCTGTTTACCTTAATTACTAATAGCTTGAATTTCAAGCAAATATAAATTTTCCATGCAAATACGATGCAAATTTAATAAAAATAACCATTGGTTGTCTCTTTTTTAACCTTTGTTTTTCTTAAAAAAAGTTAACACCGTTTGGCGCATGTCGTTGATTTTTAATTAGTTTGAACTGTTTTAGTAATTGCAAAAAGTGTGCCAAATAAGCACACAATTATACTCTTCGTGAATTATTTCACAAATCTCTTAGGCTCCCTAAAAATGAATTTGAAAATTATCAAATGAATTTTCTTTGACAGCTTTTATGATAGAATCATTATGGATAGCAATACCATGTAAACCAATGGCTGTCTTCATTCATGCTCGTTGTCTTCTTCTTCGGATGGTTCTATATGTATGCCTACATGACAGTCCTTTCCGTATATTTCCTTTATTTTGTTTTCTATATTTGTGGCGTGTGTATGTGCATCACTGACAGAGAGATTTCCTGGAACATTGACGTGCATCTCTACTGCAATGTTTTTGCCAATCCGACGTGTCATTATGGCATGGACAGATTTGACACATGGCTCTTTTGTTGCTATATTTGCTATATCGTCTTCTATATCCTGTGAAAGGCTCCCTTCAAGTAGCTCGTTAACACTCTGAGACACTATCAGATATGATACTCTTAATATGAACAAACTAACGATGATGGCTGTAATCGGGTCGAGAACTCTCCAACGTTCTCCTAAAAAGATGGCTCCGGCTATGCCGATGCTTGTTCCTATCGAGGAAAAGGCATCTGAACGATGATGCCAGGCATTTGCATAAAGGGCTTGGGATTGAGTTGAACGGGCTTCACTTATCGTGAAACGATACGCCCATTCTTTCAAAATGACACTTGCAATGGCTGCTATGAGTGCTATCACGCCTGGACGCTCCAATTTGACACCTTGAATGGCGGAAATGGTTTCACAAAGGCCATTATATAATATCATCAAGCCGACAAATGCCAATATCAAGCCAACAATCAGACTTGCCATGGTCTCTATTTTGCCATGCCCGTATGGATGACTCTTGTCTTTAGGACGACCGCCTAATTTCACAAAGGCAATTACAATCAAATCAGTTGCCAAATCTGTTATAGAATGAACTGCATCTGCCAACATTGCGGCGGATCTGCCTAATATTGCCGCTGCAAATTTCAATGCAACCAATACAATGTTGACAATGGTGCCTTTAGCTGTCACATGGACTATCCTGGTCTCCCTACTGGTGTTTTTATTCATGTTTATGCTTTCTTTTTTGCAAAAATACAATGATATTTCCTATTGTGCAAATTTTTTTTAAGGTTGTTGACGTTTTGTCATTCATTATGATTATTTTTGCAATGACTATTCAAATATGACCGAAGAATTGTAATAATACTCTTTTCTTAGGCAATGAGTGGGTAGGCATGTAATGATGCCATTTGTTGATTAGTTTGGATTGTAGTTTCTTATTATGATTGATTGAAATGGGAAATGTAAAGAAAAATTTTCGGCAGGATTCGCCAAGAAAACAAAAAAGTGATGTTCTGAAGCATAAGAAGCGTTCGTCAAGGAAACCTTTTGTAACTGCTTTGGTAGTTGTGGGTGTGATAGCATTGGTATGGATGGGATTTATTCTTTTTGGAAATAACTACAGAAGCAATGCGTTGCAAATGAAAGAGAATGCTACTGTTGCTTATAGGCTGTCTTCTATAATGCTCAACGACTATTTGGATAATTGGATTCAAGTGGAAACTGAGAAGGTTGGAGAAAATGCCGAAGGACAGATGGTTTCCACGGATAGCCCCTCAACGGTGTTGAAGTGGAGAAGGCAGTTCTTCGAAAAAAATGGATACGTTGGTTTGCTTGATGAGCTGTTGAAGCAAATGGAAAGTAATTATGGGAAAATGAATTTGACACCAGCAAAATATCGTGACACACATTATTCTTTCGAAAAGTTGATCAAGCATGTAAATGCTTTGGCAAACCTTACTGTCACCCCTGGGGACTCTCTGGTGAAAATGGCGTACGATATGAATGATTTGGTCAATAAAGTTAAAGATGATTTGGAGGCTTCTGATTTCAACTTCCTGATTTCATACGATGACTTGAAAGCTAAAGTTGATGGTTTGGCTGCTACTGTTAACGACACTAAGCTTGCTGATGCTTTGATAAAGGATGTTGTCGATAAATCGAGTAGTGCAATCAATGCCATGAAATACAAGAAAATGGGTTTCTCAGAACTTCCTAAAGGAAATGGTGTCTTATACCGCATAGTTAATGCTGGCAAAGGAAGAAAACCCAAGGATGACACAAAAGTGAAATTGCATTATGAAGGAAAGCTAATGGACGGCACTGTGTTTGATAGCTCTTATCAAAGGGGACAACCGGCTGTTATGCGTCCAAGTCAGACTGTTCCGGGATTCTGGCATTCTCTCTTAAACATGAAAGAGGGTGCCAAATGGGAAATTTTCATTCCAAATTCACAAGCTTATGGCGCAAGATCTGCTGGTGCTGTGAAACCTTATTCTGACCTTTTTTTCACTATCGAAATACTTGGATTCGAATAGTGCTCATGTAAAGTAAAGACAATAGTTGATCTTTTGACATTAACAAATGGGCTGCCTTGTTTTCCTTGGCAGCCCATTTGAATGTTCAATTGTTACTTTAACTATCATTCATATAGAATGATGTTGACTATTCGCATGACATCTACCACTGTCAGGTTTCCGTCGCGTGTGACATCTGCAAGTTGCCAAATGTAATTGTCGGAGTTGTCCAATATTATATTTACTACCAACATCACGTCTCCAATATTTATTGAGCCGTCCAAGTTGGCATCGCCCAACAAGCCTTCTTTTACCTCTATCTGGAATTCTGCACCAGATAAATCCACTGCTTGACTGCCTTTATAAGTGATGGAGCCTTCGTTGATTGTTCCTGTATAAGTGCCTGTCGTTACTTCTTTGTCTAATGCTATGAGGAAGCTAACCACGTCTCCTTCGTTGCCAGATATCTTCTTGGTTTCATCTGCTTCAAAGTGCAAACGATAGTTGCCCTCACCCAAATCTGTGGCTGTCATGACCGGATTACCAGATGAATGGCGTGCTGTGTAGTTATGAATAAAACTGTTTCCTGAGGATATTAGACTCATTCCCTCTGGCAGATGCATGTCAAACTGGTAGGAGCTGATATCGGTTTGTGCATTGTTCAAGCCAATACTTACTCTTGCTGTTGCACCTGGATAGCTGTCGGAAGATTTGGCTGTCAACGACTCTGCTATAGGGGATATCGATGTGAAATTTTCCCATTCATCAGAATTCTGATATGATGGGATGGCATTTGCTGGTACATATAGGGGTATATTGTACGTCATGCTCGAAAAACATTGAACATCATTGATTGGGGGAGTGAATGCATAGCTTGTTATGCTTGACAATGATGTACATGAAGTGAACGAACTCTTGCCCAAGTTGCGAAGTGTGTTGGGAAATACAAGCTCACGAAGACCTGTGCAGTTGGAAAAAGCTGAAGAACCTATAGTTGTCAATGAAGGGGAAAATTTGATTCCGGTAATCGAACGACACATGAAAAATGCATAACTATCTATCGTGTTAACTGTAGATGGAAGTTCGATGTAGCCTTCCTTCGTACATGGGCAACAAATAATTGTGGTTTTGTCCTTGTTGAATAGCATGTCTTCTTCTCCACTAAAGTATTCGCAAGCTTCAGGTACCTCTATGAAACTTAGTGATGAGCAGCCTCTGAAAACAGCCTTTCCTATTTGTTGCAATGATGTTGGAATAGTGAGGCTCCTTAATTTGGAACAACTTTCAAAAATTCGATTGCCAAATTCTTCTACTGTATTCGGCAGACTGATTTCGGCTAATTTCACACATGAACTGAATGCATAGTCGCCAACGTATTTTAAGCCTTCGTGTATCGTGATGGATGTCAAGCTCTGGCAATAGTAGAAAGCATAGTCATCTATCATTGTTACAGTTGATGGCAATGACAATGAAGGCAGTGAACTGCAACCTCTGAAAACACCACTTTTAATTTCGGTTATGCCTTCAGGAAGGTTTATAGACTTCAGAGAGATGCATGCACGAAAAGCAAACGCTCCTATGTCGTTTATCGTAGAGGGCAATTCAATAGATGTGAGTTTGGAGCATCCATAAAAAGCAGATTTTTCTATCTTGTTCACAGTGGAAGGTATGGTGTATGTGCCGGTCTTTGCACCTGGGCATGAAATGATTGTGGTTTTAGTCTTGTTAAAAAGCACACCATCTTCAGTGCTATAGGTGGGATTTTCTGAATCTACTATAATGGAGTTCAATTTGCCGCAGGATGTGAAAGGAGTCGGACCAAGTTCTGTGAGTGTGGCTGGGAGAGTGATGCTTGTCATCTTTGTGGAATTGGCAAATGTTCCATTCTCAGCTGATGTCACAGTATAGGTGTTGTCACCATATGTTATCGTGGATGGTATCGTTACATCACCATCATAACCGTTGTTGAGGCCGATTATAACTATGCCGCCACTTTCATTTTGATCGGAGCCATTAGGCATCACTTTCGCTGTAGTAGGTGAGGTGGCTTGATAATATATTCCGTCAACAATGAAATTTTCTGCCATTATGCTTGTACTAAGCAAGACAGATAATAATAAAAATGTTAGTCTGCTCATGGTAAAAATTGTTTTGATTGCAAATATAATAAAATATTCGCAATCACTTTTCATGTTTCTATAATTTTTGATGAGATGCTCAACAAAAAGAACTTTCAAGTTCTATTTCTGCATTTTACGGCGTATGGCATTATATGCAGCCACCCAGTCAGTGTCCAAAGAGAATTGTGTTATATAACCGGCATTTGTGATGTATGCAAGGACATACTCTTTGTTGGGGTCATGAAAACGGGGGTGTGCCAAGCTTACTCTCTTGAATTGATCGATTATGGCAGGACGGTCTTTCTTGGCAGCCATTAGATAGCGGCCCTGAAACAAATTTATGAACTGGAACAGTGCCAGTGCTTGGTGGTCAAGCACAGTTACCGAACTGTCCGGGGTAAGTTTGTAGGATTGGGAGCCAAGATAATATAGCGCATCTTTCTTGAATGTGGCTATCTTGCGTTCTTCCAATGATTTTGATGTGTCATCGGCAACTGCCTTCGCCATGCGGATGGCTTCATTATAAGCCTCTTGAGCATTGGCTGCCACCACAATGGATAACACGGATAATAAAAAAAGTATACGTTTCATCATAATTTTGATTGTTTGTTTCCTTTGTTATAAATTATATTTTTTCCAAATGAAGGTGCTTGCTGATGCAGCTTGGCAACTCTTCCATATAATGTGATACCATGATTAGAGTCTTGTTCGGACGCTCGCAAAAAGCGTTGATGATCTGGCGAACGATATGGCTATTGACGGCATCGAGACCATGGAATGGCTCGTCAAGAATCAATAGCTCCGGGTCTTTTACGAAAGCTCTCGCAAGGAGAACCATGCGTTGCTCACCGCTCGACAAACTCATAAAGCGACGCGATTGTAGATTTCCTATCCCAAAGATGTTCATCCACCATTTACACGTCTCATATTCTGATGCTGTAGGGTGGACGAACAACCCCACAGAATCCTTCAAGCCGCTCGCAACAACACTTATGCATTCCATGTCCTTTTTATAGGCTCGGTGCATCTCGGGGGATACGTATCCTATGTGACGCTTGATGTCCCATATTGTTTCACCCGTGCCTCGACGTTGGTCGAATAGAGTGATGTCACAGGCGTAGCTTTGGGGGTTGTCTGCACAGATAAGGCTCAACAGCGTGGACTTGCCAGAACCGTTCTTGCCGGTTAAAGCCCAACGGTCGCCATTCCTTATTACCCAGTCCAAATCTTTGAGTATCGTGCGAGTGCCATAGCGAATGCTTACTTTGTTCAGACGTACTACCTCTTTGGCATGATAATCTTTGTCTGATGGTGGTAGGTTCAATATGGCTTCCTTCTTCTCTGCTGATAATTCAGGTAGCTTGGGGCATAATTGTGAGAAATAAGGTTTGCGAGCCTCCTTGGGGTGTGCCACCATGTCGTTTACTTCCACTATATGGGTGATGAAATCTGGAATCTCATCTCTTTTTGCCAGGACAAGTATGATTTGTAGAGCTCGTTCTTTCGACAACGTGGTCAAAAGGACTTTTAATTGCTCTCGTGTTTCCGAATCGAGACCTATGAATGGATTGTCCATTATCAGTATGCGCGGCATGAAAAACAAAGCCTTGCACAACTGGAATTTACGCAATTCACCACTTGACAATAATATAATGTATTTGTCTAACAGTTCTTTGAGACCGAATATCTCGTAAAGATGTGACTGCAAATCGCGTCTCTCTTCATTCGACTCTCCCGCCATTGAGAATGCTTCTTCAAGCATTTGCCCCACAGTGGGAGTTTCTGAGTCTATATCATGCTGATTCCAGCGTTGTTGCAAATAGTATGTGGCTTCATTGTCAGCTCCGTAGCAGTCGCGAAATGAAATGTACTTTATGTTGTCGGCTGCAAGTGGACGGAGGCTGGGACGGAAATCGTAGGTGGGTGCGCAGAGCAATAGTGGATGACGGCCTATGATGATGTCTGTCAGCATCGTCTTGCCGCTTCCATTGTTGCCCACGATGGCTAAGTGCTCTCCATCGAGTGCTTCGAATTCTACAGGCTGGGCCATTCGCCATTGGGGCATCCTGGCCGTGCCTTTTGATATTCTTATGGTTGTCTGCATACGCGTTCCTTGTTCTTGTTGACGAAATCTTTCCAACCTCTGAAATGAACTTGAGATTCTGGCTTGTTCATCTGAAGATAATGGCAATAGGCGGCGCCAAGAGCATCTGTCGCATCAAGAAGATGGGGCATGTCGCTTGAAGATATGTCCAACAGACGGCTTAACATGCCTGCTACTTGTTCCTTGGAGGCACTACCGTTGCCTGTTATGGCCATCTTGATCTTTAGTGGCGCATATTCGTGAATCGGGATGTCCCGCTGGATGGCAGCTGAGATGGCGACTCCTTGGGCACGACCTAATTTGAGCATGGACTGAACATTCTTTCCGAAAAAGGGTGCCTCTATAGCCATTTCATCTGGTAGGTAGGTGTCGATGATGCTGGTAACACGATTGAATATGTGACCCAACTTCAAGTATGGGTCCGTGAACTTACGCATGTCTATCACACCCATCACAACCATGTGGGCATGCCCATCTGTCACCCGTATTATGCCATAACCCATTACGGAGGTGCCTGGGTCGATTCCTAAGATTATCTTGTCGCTTGTCATCTATCGAGAAATGGATTATAGCGAAGTTCATCACCCATCGTGGTCTCTGGACCATGACCGGGAAGTATGAGTGTGTCGTCAGGAAGTTGGGCCAACTGCCTCAGACTTTGTATTATCTGCATCATGCTGCCGCCTTCTAAATCTGTGCGGCCAATTGACATGCGAAACAGTGTGTCGCCTGTCATCAGTATGTTCTCTTCTTTTATGTAGAAGCAAACGCTGCCTTTGGAATGACCTGGTGTGTGAATCACCTGAATTGTATGGTTGCCAACACTAATCAGGTCTCCGTCTGACAGGTATTGTTTGACAGGTGGAAATGCATATTTAGGGGCGTCGCCTATGAATTTTACGGATTGCTGGGCAAGATTGTCCATTAGTGCCATGTCGTCAGCATGAACTTCTGGATTTAGACCGAATTCGTCGAATATTGTGTTGTTGCCAAAATTATGGTCAACATGGCCATGCGTACAAAGCAGATGAACAGGCTTGAGATGGTTGTCATGGATATATGCCAACAATGACTTGCGTTCTTCCTCGTAATAGGCTCCGCAGTCAACCACCACGCATTCATTGGTGATATCACAACTGGCAACATAACAATTTTCCTGAAGCATGTTGCATGTAAATCTCTTTATACGTATCATAATGGCAAATATATTAAATATTTCTCCTTATACCAATCCAAACTCGTGTATTCGGACAAAGGGATTGTTTCTATAATTCTACGGAATGGCGATGTCTCTAATCTTATGTCGCCACCTTTCAAACTCAGTATTCCGTTGCCTATGGCGTTATGTTGTCTTTGAGAAATGTTTTTCCTCACTATCTTTACCATGTCTTGAAGTGGCATGACGGCACGGCTTATTATGAAGTCGTATTTTCCTTTCTCTTCCTCACCGCGGATATGTGAGGCAACAACGTTCTTCAAACCGATGGACTTGCTAACTTCTTCCACTACTTTTATTTTCTTACCTGTTCCGTCTATTAAATGGAATTGGCATTCTGGCCACATTATGGCAAGAGGGATGCCTGGAAAACCGCCTCCTGTACCAAAGTCAAGGAACTTCGTTCCAGAGACAGGATGAAAGAACTTGGATATCAGCATCGAGTGCAACACATGATGCTCATATAAGTTTTCTATATCTTTGCGGGATATTACATTGATTTTTTGGTTCCAATCTGTGTACAAGGACTGAAGCGCTTCATATTGTGACACTTGATCCTGTGTCAACCCCGGAAAATGATCAAGTATGGTTTTCATCTCTTAAACAGGGCTTTAATATCTGAACAATTCACTTCCACTTGTATTTCACCCTTGTCACGGTCGGCTATTTCACCCATCACATATACAAAAGTAATGGATTTGTCCTCAAGCTTGAAATTGTTAGTGGCGTATATCGGTATGTTTGTAAAAAATCCCGATTGATGAAGCTGAGACTCGTTTTTATTGCCTGTCTGTTTCAATAGTTTCTGGCAAATGGCATCGTTTAGGGCTTTCTCATAACCATGAACGAAAATGTCATCCAGAGTCAACAATCTTTTGTGGCGAAGGTCTATGTTTACAAATTTGTTGAACTCGGTTGTCACATCTCCTTGCTTGTTGCTCTGGTGGGCTTGATATACCAATGTGCTGTCTGTCCCTTCCATAATGCTTGTTGACAGCTTGAATTCCAAAAACGCATTATTTGAATCCAATTCGTCGTTGTATATGCCTGAATAAAAATCACGATAATCTTGAATGTATCTTGTGATAAAAGAATCTACTGCGGTACGAACAGGCATTGACTTATTGCTGAGTGAAAGGTATTCAGGAGACAGGATGCCACAACGTAGCAAACTGTCATTGATGTTGCCATATTCCTTGTTGGCAATGGTGATGAGGGATATGTTGAGATGGCATTCGGGTGATTGTGCTGAGTCTGGCATGAGCTTGGCTTTTTGCTTTATGCTGATGGTGTCAAGCTTGATTCCCATCTCTTGAATGGATGGCTTGTGACGACACGAGCCCATAGTCATAGATATGACTAATGCCACAAGTATTGCATTGAAAATACACTTTGTATTATACATTTCAAATCTGTGCCTGCTTCGATTTTGCATTCTTTCGTGCAAAGTTAGTGAAAACTTGATTTTTACCAAAAATAATGTATCCTTTTTAAGCAATGTTATGTTTTGAAGTCCATTTGAAAGGTTTTTTGGGCATATATTTCGGTTATTCCTCGTTTTGTTGTATATTTGCACGAGTAATCATTTGTTTAGTTCTATTGATTTTGTTTTGCCTTTTGGCTTATATTTGAAAATTGCTATATATGCTTAAGAAAGTAAGAACTGTCTTGGCTGCTGTCATGTTCCTTTGCATCACCTTGATGTTTTTGGATTTCACAGGTAGCCTTCACCATTATTTCGCTTGGATGGCAAAAATACAATTCCTTCCAGCATTGTTGGCTGTTAACGTTGTTGTAATTGCACTCCTCCTGTTAATCACACTTGTCTTTGGGCGTATCTATTGTTCGATAATTTGTCCTTTGGGTGTCATGCAGGACATTCTGGCTCGTTTCAACACAAAAAAGAACAAGTATTCATATTCTAAGGCAATTTCTTGGCTCAGATATTTGATGCTTGTTATTATGGTTGGAGCATGTGTGGCTGGAATCGGAGTGTTGATGGCTTTATTGGCTCCGTATAGCAGCTATGGACGTATCGTTACTCATATTTTTCAGCCTGTTTGGATTTATGGCAACAACATCTTGGCTTCTTTCGCTGAAAGAGCTGACAGTTACGCTTTTTATCATGTAGATGTTTGGATGAAGGGGGGAGCGACATTAGCAATAGCTGTCATTACTTTTGTCGTAATTGCTGTTTTGGCATGGAAACACGGACGCACATACTGCAACACGATTTGTCCTGTTGGCACCCTGCTTGGCTTCTTTGCTCGTTTTTCTTGGTTGAAGATTTATTTCGATGAGGAAAAATGCAAGAACTGTTCTTTGTGTTCCAAGAATTGCAAGGCTTCCTGCATTGACTATGTATCTCATAAAGTGGATTATAGCAGATGTGTTTCTTGTGGTAATTGCATCGCTAAATGCAAATTTGGCGCTTTGAAATATGGACATACATCTGTTCCCAAAAAGAGTGCCCAGGCTGAGGAATCCATGAATAAGACTGACGTGGGGAAAAGGTCTTTTATCCTTGCTTCTGCATTGATGGTGGGTAATGTTATTGCTCAAGATAAAAAGAAAGTTGATGGAGGACTTGCCAAAATTGAGGAGAAGGCAATACCCAAAAGACAAACTCCCGTTTTGCCCCCTGGAGCCATAAGCGCTCAAAATATGGCAAAGCATTGCACCGCATGCCAATTGTGCGTTTCCGAATGCCCGAATGATGTCTTGAGACCTTCTGGAGAAATGGCAACTCTTATGCAACCTGTAATGTCTTACGAAAGAGGATATTGCAGACCTGAATGCAACCGTTGTTCGTCTGTTTGTCCTATTGGTGCCATACTGCCAATCTCCGAGGAGCAGAAATCTTCTGTTCAGATTGGACATGCTGTATGGGTGAAGAAAAATTGTGTCGCCATCACAGACAAAGTGGAATGTGGAAACTGCGCAAGACATTGTCCGGCAGGTGCAATAGAAATGATTCCATTGGATGAAAATGATGAAGACACTCCATTTGTTCCTGCTGTCAACGAAAATAGATGTATTGGTTGTGGCGCTTGCGAAAACCTTTGTCCAGCAAGACCTTTCCCCGCTATTTATGTTGAAGGGCATGAAGTGCATAAGGAAATCTAAATTGATAAAAAATGGTGTTCTTTCAAAAAAGAAATTAATTTGAATTGTTTGAATAATGAAAGATAATATTTCCAGACGTAAGTTCATCAAGATGATGGGTGTTGGTGCCATTGCTACAGGAGCGGGGCTTGTCGGGTGCAAGAATTCGTCTGATCCTGGCAGTATCACTGATGATTACAAAAAACAAGTGGAGCCTCCTGTTGGAAAAATGACATTCAGGGTGAATCCTAAGACAAATGATAAAATCTCTTTGTTGGGGTATGGAATGATGCGTCTCCCCAACAAGAAGGTTTCTGGCTCTATGGATGGGGAAGAAGAAATTGACCAGGAAATGGTGAATAAATTAGTAGATTATGCCATAGAACATGGGGTAAACTATTTTGATACTTCTCCTGCTTATTGCCAAGGGTTCTCCGAGGCTTCTACGGGAATAGCTTTGCACAGGCATCCCCGAGATTCTTATTTCGTTGCTACCAAGTTATCCAATTTCAGTCCACAAACCCAATCAAGGGAAGCTTCCATTGAAATGTATCATAATTCAATGAAGTTCTTGCAGGTTGACTATATCGATTATTACCTCTTGCATGCCATAGGGGGTGGGGGAATGGACGAGCTAAATAGTAGATATATTGACAATGGTATGCTTGATTACCTGCTGAATGAGAGAGAAGCAGGCAGAATTAGAAATCTGGGATTCTCATATCATGGTGACATAGAAGTGTTTGACTATTTGCTATCAATGAACGACAAGTACAAATGGGATTTTGTGCAAATCGAATTGAATTACCTTGATTGGGATTACGCGAATGAAATTAATGACAGAAATACAGATGCAAGATACCTTTATGCTGAACTACAAAAAAGGAATATTCCCGCTGTCATCATGGAACCTTTGCTTGGGGGGCGATTGGCAACACTTCCTCAATTCCTTGTTTCTCGACTCAAAAAACGTGACCCTGAGAAATCTGTGGCTTCTTGGGCTTTCAGATATGCTGGAACACCAAAAGGTGTGCTTACGGTACTCAGTGGCATGACTTATATGGAACATCTGAAAGATAACTTGCTTTCTTATTCTCCTCTTGTGCCACTTAACGACGAAGAACAACAGTTCCTATATGAAGATATTGCAAAAGAAATAGTGGGATTGGAAACAATTCCTTGCAATGACTGCAAATATTGCATGCCATGTCCGTATGGTATAGACATCCCTGGTATATTCGTGCATTACAACAAATGCAAGAATGAGGGTAGAATACCTCTTGAAACTATGGCTGAGGAATACAGCAAGAGAAGAAGGGAATATCTTATTGGACTTGATAGGGCTGTTCCTAAAATGAGGCAAGCCGACCATTGCATTGGGTGTGGCCAATGTGAACCTCATTGTCCGCAAAGAATCAGAATTCCGCAAGAATTGCACAGAATAAGCGAATTTGTGGAAAATTTGAAACGACATCCTTTCGTGTCGAATAAAATTGATGACAACAATTGACATGGCATGACTGTCTGCTGTTAGAGTCTTTTGTTTATAAATGATTTTGATCACTTTCCTTATAAAATATGGAGAAAGAAATTAATTATGAAAAAGCGGTTTCTGAATTGGAAGAAATTGTGAAAAAAATGGAGAATGATGAATTGGACATCGATTCATTGACCTTGCAACTCAAGAGAGCCAAGGAACTTATCCAATTATGCAAAAACAAATTGTCAAAAACTGATGAAGAAATAAAGATGATTCTCGAACAGGAATGATTGTCTCAGGTAATTTGAGGAGGCTCTTCTTCCTATTCGATATTCATCGTTTGATTTGAGTGGCATTATGTCTTTGATGTGAAATATGCTAAACTTTTGTTGTATTTCATTTCATAAATACTTCATTGTTTGCATAATTCAAAAAAAAATGCCACCTTTGCAGAAATTTTGATATGGCTCCCTTATTGGGGCATCATGGGACTCTTATCTCTTATCGCATGAATAAATCTTTCATAACAGTTGCATTTTTAGCAATAACTCTTTGTGTTACAGCACAAAGTGGTACAAATTCACCCTATAGCCAATATGGATTTGGTACACAAGCTGAGCTGGCAAATGGTATAAGTAGAGGCATGAATGGGCTGGGCATTGGGTATCGAAGTGGTACGCAAGTCAATATTCTCAATCCTGCTTCATATTCCGCAATAGACTCTTTGACGTTTCTCTTCGACGCGGGAATGTCGGCGCAAATTACCAATTTTGAGGAAAACGGGAAAAAAATAAACGCCAATAATGCAAATTTTGAATATGCTGTTGGTGGATTCAGACTTATGAAACACCTTGGTGTCAGTTTTGGAATATTGCCTTTTACCAATGTTGGGTATTCTTACTCCAGTACCAGTAAAATAGATGATATTTCAGCTACGACTTTCACAAACACTTATTCTGGAAGTGGTGGATTGCATCAAGTTTTTGTCGGCTTTGGATGGGAATTGTTCAAAGGTCTTTCCATCGGTGTAAATGGGGCTTATTTATGGGGTAAGTATGAAAAGTCTATTGTGAATAGTTATAGTGACACATACGTAAATACATTGTCTAAATATTACACAGCGAACATTACCAATTACAAGGTAGATTTCGGAGTGCAGACAGTGTTGCCATTATCGAAAAAAAATACTTTAACAATTGGCGCAACTTACGGATTGCAACATAAATTGGGAGCTGACCCTCAATGTCAAATCATATCAAGAAATTCACAAACCAGTGTCTCGGATACTGCTACTGTCGTGGCAAAAAATGGGTTGGAGCTGCCTGCTGTGATATCAGCCGGACTTATGTTCAACTTCAACAACAAGCTAAAAATAGGGGCGGACTATCAACTGCAGCAATGGTCTAAAGTGGGGTTCCCTGATTACAAGAATGATGCAACTACCAATACTCCAACTTATACCATCAAGAAAGATTACTTCGACGACAGACACAAGGTGACTGTTGGAGGAGAGTATTGCAAGAATGCCAATTCGAGAAATTTCTTCGACAGAATTGCTTTCAGAATGGGAGCGTCTTATGCCACACCTTATTTAAATATAAATGGTAAGGATGGGCCAAAAGAAATAAGCGTTAGTGCTGGTTTGGGTATTCCTATTATCAATGTATGGAATAATCGCTCAACTTTGAATATAAGCGGACAATGGGTTAGGATGGATGCATCCAACTTGATTACAGAAAACACTTTCCGTATAAATGTGGGCATCACTTTCAACGAAAGGTGGTTCATGAAGTGGAAGGTTGATTAATTTGTTTGTAATGAAAAAAGTCACCCTTTTCCCTTTTTTCTTCCTCATGATAATTATTGTGTCGTGCGAGGAGGGAAAAGAACATATAGCACCGGCTATAAATGACAGGGATTCGGTATCTACAATGGTGACTTATGGGGTGAATACTCTAATATCTGACTCTGGTATCATCAAGTATAAGATCGTTACTGAACAATGGGAAGTCAACCAAATCAGACAGCCTTCAAGATGGATTTTCGAAAAAGGATTGTTCCTCGAACAATTTGATCTTGCCCTTAACGTGCAATCTTATATACAATGCGATACAGCATACTATTATGATGTGATGAAATTGTGGGAACTACACGGAAGGGTTAAAATTCTTACAAAAAACGGACTCCGATTCAGTAGTGAGGAACTTTATTGGGACGAAAGAAAACACGAAATATATTCAAATAAATATTCACATCTCATCACACCCGACAAAGAACTACATGGCAATAGGTTCAGAAGCGATGAGAGGATGACTAAATATAGTGTGAAATATACCAAGGGGTATTTCGATAGAGGAGATATTGGCAAATCTCCCCGCGACAACATGTCTAAACAACAAGCTGACTCTTCACGGCATTATGGAAGACAGTCGGCTATGCCTAAAAGAATCAATAAGAATTCTAAACCATGAGTTGGGAAATCATCATAGGCGTTCTGATTACAATGGTTTTCTCTGCCTTCTTCTCGGGCATGGAAATTGCATTTGTGTCCAGCAATAGAATGCTGGCTGAAATGGACAAGGAAAAGGATGGATTATCCAAAAGATGCTTGTCGGTTTTTTACAGCCATCCTAACAATTTCGTCAGCACCATGCTGGTGGGAAACAACATAGCACTAGTAGTGTATGGCATATTGATAGCCAAACTGTTTGATGATACAATTTTTAAGGGAATGTCTGCTGGTTTCACTGTTCCTGCAGACACCATTCTTTCTACCATCATCGTCTTGTTCACAGGGGAATTCTTGCCTAAGACACTTTTCAAAAGCTTGCCCAACAGGCTCTTGTATTTCTTTGCATTGCCTGCTTTCGTATGCTATGTGCTGCTTTGGCCTATTTCCAAGTTCGCCACTCTCTTGGCAAGGATAATTCTTAGAGCTGTTGGGGTGAAAATGAACAAAGAGGGAGATGAGGAGGCTTTTTCTAAAGTTGACTTGGACTATTTGCTTCAGAGCACTATAGATAATGCTGCAAACGACGAAGAGATTAACGAGGAGGTGAAAATCTTCCAAAATGCCTTGGATTTCTCAGAAATTAAAGTTAGAGATTGCATGGTGCCTCGTACAGAAATAGATGCTGTTTCAGAAAAAACAAGCGCAGCAGAGCTTAATCAAAAATTTATTGAGAGTGGCCACTCCAAAATAATCGTTTACAGAGATGATATTGACCATATCGTAGGGTATATTCACTCTTCTGAGATGTTCAGAAAACCAGAAGATTGGACTGCAGACTTGAGGACTATGCCATTCGTGCCAGAAACAATGTCGGCACGAAAGATGATGCAAATATTTTTGCAACAGAAAAAAAGCCTCGGAGTGGTGGTTGACGAGTTTGGTGGAACAAGTGGCATAGTATCTCTTGAAGATATCGTCGAGGAAATTTTCGGCGATATTGAAGATGAACACGATAACTCAAATTATGTAGCCAAGAAAGTGGGAGAGAACGAATATTTGCTTTCTGCAAGATTGGAAATTGATAAGGTAAACGAATTGTTCTCTCTGCAATTGCCAGAAAGTGATGATTATATGACTTTGGGCGGGATGATTTTGCATTATTATCAGAGCTTTCCAAAATTGAACGAAATTGTTACAATTGGTTCTTTCCAATTCAAAATAATTAAAAATACTTTGACAAAAATCGAACTGGTTAAACTAATTGTAAAGTGAAAAAGCAATTTTCAAGCCAAAAATTGTGCCGTTTCCTTTTTTATTTGTAATTTTGTGGGCATTTTGAAATATAGTGCGTTTTTACCACTTTTTCAGGCTTGTAATAATGGCCAAATATTAATAGAATTTTCAATAAATAATAACAATAAAAGTAATGGCAGCATTAGGAAAAATTAGAAGTCATGGCACATTTCTGATTATTATTATCGGACTTGGCCTTTTTGGTTTTATCGCTGGCGACATGTTTAGGTCTTGTGAAACCACAGGAAGAATGAGAAGTACACGTGTCGGCGAAGTATTAGGTGAAAAGATAGGAGTGGAAGATTACCAGAACTATCTCAATGAATTTGTGGAATGCACAAAAATCTCTTCGCCTCAAGCTGATGAAGACCAAATTAGGAACATGGCTTGGAACAGCTTCTTGCAGAACAAAATCATCGAGAATGAAGCTAATGAACTGGGATTGACAGTAACTAACGAGGAAATGAAGACAGCCATGGCACAAGGTACAAATCAAGTGCTCATGGAAATAGCCAACGTTACTGGCATGGCAAATGAACAGACCGGACGTTTTGACAAAAACAAGTACGACGAGTTCATCAACAACTACAAGGCTAATGTCAATTCTAATCCACAAGTGGCTGAGTATTATGAGAAAATATACAAGTTCCTGCAATTCAAGGTTAGACAACTTAGAGAACAGTTGCTGGCACAAAAATACCAGGCTCTCCTCACTTCATGCTTGCTCTCAAACCCTGTAGAAGCTAAATTCGTCTTCGATGCTGCTAAACAGGAAAGCGACATCCAACTGGCTTACCTTGATTACAAGAGCTTGAATGACAAGGATATAAATGTCACAGAGGCTGACCTTAAAGCCAAATATGAGGAAAAGAAGGATATGTTTAAGATTCCAGAGGAAATCAGAAGCATTAAGTATATCCTTGTGAAAAAAGTGGCTTCTCAAGCCGATCGTAACGCTCTGAATCAGGCTCTCGTTAAATGTGCTGAACAATTCAAGCAAGGTGAAAATGAGGAGAAGGTGGTAAGAGAAGGACGTTCAAACCTTTCATATCTTGGAGTTCCCGTAACCAAAAATGCATTCTCCAGCGACATTTCCAACAGACTCGACTCTATGGCAGTAGGTGCTGTCGTGGGACCTGTGGAAAGCACTATGGATAATACTCTGAATGTGATAAAACTCATATCAAAGAACACTTTGCCAGACTCTGTCCAATATCGTGTGATTTCGGTTGTTGGTAAGAATAGCGAAGAAACCAAAACAAAGGCTGACAGTGTTTATAAAGCTCTTCTTGCTGGAGGCGACTTCGAAAAAATCGCTAAGGATTACGGACAGACTGGTGAAAAGGCTTGGTTGACTACTTCGCAATATGAAAAGGCTTCCAACATCACCAAGGACAATGCCACTATCTTCAATGAACTCAATACTCTTGCTGTCAATGAAATAAAGAATATTCCTATGACACAGGGCAATCTTATCCTACAAGTTGTTGACAGAAAGGCTATGGTTACTAAATATGACGTGGCTGTGGTTAAGAGGGATATTACTTTCTCTAATGCAACCTCTGAAGAGATAAGCAACAAGTTCAATCAGTTCGTAGCTGGACACCAGTCTCTTGAGGCTATGGAGAAAGATGCAAGCAAGTCTGGATACCAAGTTCTTGAAGCTAAAAACGTTATGACTTCTCAAGGAAACATCCCTGGTATAGGCAATTCAAGAGATGCTCTCAAGTGGGTGTTTGAGGCTGACAAAAACGATATCTCTGCTGTCATGAATTGTGGAAATAGTCGTGATGAGTTGTTGGTAATGGTTCTTACCGATATTCATCCTAAGGGATTCATGTCAATTGATAATACTGACGTAAAGGATTATATCCAACAAGAAGTCATTCGTGACAAAAAGGCTGAAAAACTTATCGCTAAACTAAATGGTGTTAAGAGTATCGAAGAGGCTAAGAGCAAAGGTGCTAAAGTCATCGAAGATGGCGTTAAGCAAATTACGTTGGCTTCTCCTGTCTTCCTTACAGAATTGCAAGGCCAGGAACCTGCTTTGAGTGGTGCTGTTGCTGCAACTGAGAAAGGTAAGTTCTCTTCTCATCCTGTAAAAGGTTATAATGGCGTTTATGTCTTCAAAGTTGATGACAAGCATGCCACAGAGGGTAAGTTTGATGCAAAACAATATGAAGGAGAAGCTGTGCAGAGATACATGCAGGCTCTTGGACGCTCTGCTTTCCAAGAACTCTTCATTAATGCTGATGTCACTGACAACAGATACCTCTTCTTCTAATTTAGTATTTAATTATCAAAAGAGGGCTTCCTGCAAGGAAACCCTCTTTTTGTTCTGTTTATTTTCTTATTTTTCTTCTTTGAACTAATGAAGCTTATTCTTAAATGTGCTGCCTTCTTTGTGACATGCTTGATTGTCATTGCATGTGGAAGTTCTAAAACTGTTGAGGCTACATCTTCTGCAGCCAAAAGGGAGTTTAGGGCAGCTTGGATTCAAGCAGTCAATGGACAATGGATTGGTATGACAACAAACCAAATGAAAGAAACTTTGTCTTACCAATTGGATGAATTGTGGAGAGATGGCGTTAATGCAATCATCTTTCAAGTTAGACAAGAATGTGATGCATTGTATAAAAGTGATTTGGAACCTTGGAGCAGATTCCTAACAGGACAACAGGGGACGCCTCCAAGTCCTTATTGGGATCCTTTGCAGTGGATGATTGATGAATGCCATAAAAGAGGTATGGAACTGCATGCCTGGATTAACCCTTATCGTGCTAAGACAAAAACCACTACATGGTTGGCTCCAAATCATATTTATAATCGAAGACCTGACTTGTGTTTCGAATACGATGGCCTGTATTTGCTCAATCCTGGCAATCCGGCTGCCAAGGACTATATTTGCAAAGTCGTGGATGACATAGTGAAAAGGTATGACATTGATGGCTTGCATATAGACGACTACTTCTATCCATACCCGGTAGCAGGACTTGGCATTGACGACGACCGTGAATTTGCTCGTTACAACAATGGCATTGCCAACAAAAACAACTGGAGGCGTGAAAATGTAAATGTTTTTATTAAGCAGTTGGCAAAAACCATACATGATAGAAAGCCATGGGTGAAATTCGGTGTCTCGCCTTTTGGTATTTATAGAAATAAAAAGAGTGACCCAAAGGTGGGTAGTGATACTAATGGAACTCAGAATTATGATGACTTGTATGCGGATATATTATTGTGGGTGAACAAAGGATGGATAGACTATTGTGTACCTCAACTTTATTGGGAAATTGGAAACAAAGCTGCTGATTACAAGACACTTATTAAATGGTGGAATAAGTATGCGGCTAATCGCCCATTGTATATCGGAGAAGATGTGGAAAGGACAGTGAAATATAGTGATCCAGACAATCCTAATTCTCACCAAATGGGTGCCAAGTTCAGACTTCACAAACAAATGAATAATGTCAATGGTACTGTGCTTTGGTATGCTAAGGCTGCTGTTGATAACGTGGGAAACTATGGCACTTATCTCAGACAATATTATTGGAAATACAGGGCACTACAGCCCACCATGCCATTTATTGACAATAAGGCTCCAGGAAAACCAAGGAAATTGAAGGACTTGATGTCTGATGGTGACCATGTGCTATTCTGGACAGCTCCAAAAGGTTCTGGATGGAAGAACAAGGCTGTGAAGTATGTCATATATAGATTCCTTGATGGTGAAAAGGTAAATCTTTCTGACCCATCGAAAATAGTTTCCATCACATCAAATACATATTATAAAATGCCTTACGTAAATGGTGACACAAAATATGTGTATGTGGTGACGGCATTAGACAGAATGAGCAATGAGAGCTCTGGAGTTGTGAAAAAAGTCAAGCTATAAACTCTGCTCATGTAGAGCTATAAAAAAAGAATGAGTCTTCCTATATGGGGAAGGCTCATTCTTCAATTTATAATTGTCTGATTCTTGATTTCTTATTGGTCTTTCATCAATTCTTTGAAAAACTCATCAAGGTCTTTGTCTAAGTTTTCCATCAAATCACCACTGATAATCACAGTATCTCCATCTGAAATATATAGTTCGGCTATGCTTTCTTTTTCATCATCCTCTAATACAATGCTAAATGGTTTGAGCAAGCCATAAGAATCTATCACTTTGCTCTCGTTCTTTAGAACCTTCCTTAATAATTCAGTTATGTTCTCGTAAAAATCGGATTCTTTGTTCTCTATCCACTCCTCAATGACACAACGGGTGATTTCATTGTCGTCATCGTCCATTACCAAAATCTCACCACTTTCCTGACTCACTCTAAAGTGGATATCTGTAAGAAGACTTGGCTCTTCTGAAAAAGGAAATTTCTGGCCTATTTTTCTTATCGTACGGCCAATTTTCTGGATGGTCTGGTCTGATGCGTTCATTTGTATTAGAATCCTTCTTTTAATGTTGGGCTTTTTCTCTTAATCGTATTCGCGTTAGAACTTGTTTCGTATTGTTGGTGAAGTCTCCGTTGAGAATCCAACTATAATAACCAGGGTCATTTCGAAAGACTTCTACTACGGTTTTGCCTTTGTATTTCCCAAAATTGAAGACCTCTTGCCTCATGGGTTTACCGTCTTTATCCAAGATTGGATGACCGTTGGCATCTACCATGGGCTTCCAGACTATTCTGCCTGCAAAATCAACATTGTCATTAGTACGCGACATTTCTGCGAGAGCGTCCATGTCGTTGGTTAGTTGGCGATCCTGACTTGATTGGTTTTCAGAACTATACATGTCAAGTTGGCCTTTTAGTACAAGATAGGTGGCTTTGGCATCAAAATTGGCCAAATGAGCCGAACCTTCAGACCCTACGTTTTCAGGCGTCATTTCCTTGCCACAGTAGAACTGAAATGCTGCAGAAAGATTGCGAGGCTCCATCTTGTGAAATATCGTTTGAATATCAATCAGACGACATCTTGAAAAGTCAAAATCAATACCACTACGCAAAAACTCCTCCGCAAGAATGGGTATGTCAAAATGGTTCGAATTGAAACCGGCAAAGTCACAGCCTAAAAACTCTTTTTCCAACATGGGGGCTAAAGACTTGAAATCCGGCTTGTCCTTTACCATCTCATCTGTTATGCTGGTAATCTTTGATACTTCCGATGGTATCGGCGTTCCAGGATTGACAAAAAAGTCGCGATGGACATCCTTGCCATCCGGAAACACTTTTATGTATGCAATTTGAATGATGCGAGATTTCACCAAGTCTAAACCTGTAGTCTCAAGGTCGAAAATGATGAGGGGTTTCTTTAAATTGAGTTTCATCAAAGTGACTTTGAGGTGATGTTAATCATTCAATAGCATTGGCATTATCAACATCAGCACCTCTTCTTGGTCGGGCTGTTCTGCAGGAACTACTACTCCTGCACGGCTGGGGTCTGCAAGTTCGATGACAACATCTGTACTGTCTATGTTGTTAAGGATTTCAAGAAGAGCCGGACCTTTGAAGCCTATTGACATGGCAATGCCGTCGTAGTCGCATATCAATGCTTCCTTGGCACTTGTGGCGAAGTCAATGTCTTCAGATGAAAGAACTACTTGACCTTGCTCCACCTTGAACTTCACCAGTTCGCTACTTTCACTTGCGAAAGGCATCACACGGCGAAGAGCGCTGATCAACACTTTGCGGTCAATGCGCAGATGGTTGGGGTTGTCTTTTGGAATGACAGAGTTGTAATTGGGGTATCTGCCTTCTATTAAACGGCAAATGAGCACTCCGTCGGAAAAACTGATAACGGCATTGCGGTCATTGAATTTGATGACTACGTCGCCTCCATCTTTTGCCAACACACTCTTCAGCAGGGAGGCTGGTTTCTTTGGTAGGATAAAAGTGGACGGCGTTTCGTTCTTCACTGCATAACAGCGGTTCCTTACCAATTTGCTGCCATCACTTGCTACTATGGCGGTATATTCAGGTGTAATATCAAAGTAAATGCCGTTCATCACTGGGCGAAGCTCTTCTTGTGCTGTAGCGAAGATGGTACGGACTATGTTCGACAGAAGAACTCCTGAGTCAAAGGTGATTGTGGTCACGTCTGTCGGGGTGGATTGTGTCTGAGGATATTCGTCGGCATTCTGAACAGTGAAATTGTATGTACCGTTCTGATAGTAAACAACGACACGATATTCCAAGGTGTCCACTTCGAATGTCAATGGCTGTTCTGGCAGCTCCTTCACCGCATCAAGGATGTTTTTGCTGTTTACCACAAACCTGCCACTGCCTTCGCATTCTGACAGCTGGCATGTCGATTTCATGACATTCTCACTATCTGACGCTGTTATCACCAGTTGACCATCGCCAACCTCAAAAAGAAATCCATCAAGTATGGCCATGGCATTCTTGCTCATTAACACTTTCGAAAGAATGGCCAATTTGTTGCTCAAGGTTGTGCTGGATAATGTAAACTTCATTAGTATATGATTTTAATTGTTAATATTCAATTCAAATACATCCTTCTTTAGTATGAGACCAATACGCCTCTTCTATATTGACTACAAAAATACTAAAAAACGACCATACACCAAAAAAAATCGACAAAAGTTTCTCGATGTTCATCAAAATTTGTAATTTCGCAAACGATTTTAGTGCCTGCTAATATATGTTCAACTTATTAAATATAGCATAATGGAATTACAAGGAAAGATTATAGCTGCTCTGCCTGTCAAAAGTGGAACCTCGGCAAGGGGAGAGTGGAAAGTTCAAGAGTTTGTTCTGGAAACCATTGATGGTCAATTCCCGCGAAAAATGGTGTTCTCCATTTTTGGAGAGGAAAGACTGCAAAGATTTAATGTTCAGGAAGGGCAGAATGTCACAGTGTTTTTTGATATTGATGCACATGAATATAATGGAAGATGGTTCAACAGTATAAGGGCGTATGACATAAGGCCTATACAAACTACACCAGAAGTTTCGGCACCATTCCCTCAAGACGCACAAAATCAGCAACCTGCGTTCCAACAACCAGCTCAGGCTCCTTTTGAAGAACAACAAGCCGACTCTGCTGATGATTTGCCATTCTAAAAATCATAATAATCTAAAATGCCATTTCCGAAAAGAAATGGCATTTTAGATTATTATGAGCTATTTTTATTGTCTGCATCCTATCTCTTGATTATGAATTGACCTATACGTCTCGGTGTCTTGTGATTGTCTAATGCATTCAATGTATATACTCCTTCTGGCAATGTGCGGATGTTTACATGGTCTCCCGTAATGGCAACCGTTTTTATTGTTTGGCCTGCCAAACTCTTTATGCAAAGATATTTGCATTCTATTGATGAGGGGATGGAGGGGATTACCAACTGACGACCATCGTTCTTCAGCAAGTCCAAATGCATACGGTCAGTGGATTTGCTTTGCAGGGCTTTGCTCTCATTGCCATATCTGTCTATCGATGTAATGGCGTAATAGTGGTCGCCTTTCGCCCCTTCTATACAGATATTTGGAGTTCGTTGCCTTATGGCAATGAGATTTCGTGGATCGCTTGTATCTACTGGGGTGGTCGTACTTGCATATACATTATATAATAAATCGTGAGCATCGCTGTTGTCCTTGCCACCCCACCAGCGCAAATATGTTTTGTTGCCACTTGATTTAACGTCAATACCTTCTGGCGAATTTGGTAAAACAGAACTTTGCCATGTCATTGGAGGAATGAGGGATGGATACATGTCAAACTGTGATTTTACATAATTGTAAATGCCTTTGGTATCGTCGGTGAAAAAGCGACTGCGAAAATAGGTGTGCCCCATTCCCATACTACGCAATACATTCAATTCTCTGGTTATATCCATCAAAGACCAGTTGCTGCCTTCTTTACGAGATAGAAGCCATATTCCCAAACCGGGAGCAACCGTTCTGCCATAACTGTAATCCGACCAGTCTATTGCAAATGGATAGAAATTGTCTCCTTTGAAATACATCATGGGATATAGTTGATCCATGATGCCCTCGCGAAGCCAGCCTTGGGCATCTTGGCACACTTTGTCATAAGCGTTCCAACCATCACTTGGATGACGTGGAAGACTGCAAAATTTACCAATAGGGGAACTGCTGAGTTTCACCCAGGGTTTCCTGTCCTTGATGGTTTTGTGTATCTTTCTGACAATAGACGTGATATTCTCCCGTCCTTGTAGCTTGCTGACACGGAGCTTCCAGTTTTCAGGATAACGGATATAGTCCAAATGTATGCCATCCACATCGTAGTTCTCAATAATCTCTTGGCATATTCTTGATATGTAATCGCCTGTTCCGTCTCTTTCTGGATTCATGAAACCTTCATCTCCTATTTTGTGGACAAGCGAGGGGTGGCTTTCCCGTAAATTCTTGCATCCCAAATTGTTCCATTTGCCTATAGGGAGTGCCACAACCCATGCATGTAGTTCCATGCCACGGCGATGACATTCGCTAATGGCATATTCCAATGGGTTGTAGCCTGGATTCCTTCCAGGCTTGCCTGTCAGGCAACCATCGAATGGTTCTATTCGGGAAGGATAGATTGTTGTGCCTCTTACGCGAGTTTGAAGCAATATCGTGTTTACGTTGGATGATTGCAAACGGTCGAGTATGGCACATAGCTGATTCTTTTGACGTTCAATTGATTCCGGGGATGTGGCTTTTATCGTTGGCCAGTCTAAACCATTTAATGTTGTCAGCCAAACCGCCCTAACTTCATATTTCGGAATTTGACCGAAAACCAACATTCCATATAAGCAGAAAGCCAGAAGAATCTGTGTCTTTTTTATCATTATGACTTTATGAGTTTCTTTTGCTGGGCTTAGTTTGTCCAATCTTGCCTTTTGTCATATAAAATCATAAAACTGCCGATTGAATAGACTGCCCACCTTCGTTTAACTTGTTTGGGGATTCGTTGAAACCCTCTTTTAATTTGATGCAAAGTTATGAATTTTTTTCATTATTTCAAATATAATATGTAATTTTGCAGAATAATAATTATAAGAGATATTATGATTTCATTCATCATTAGCTTGTTGGCACTTGTTGCCGGTTATTTTGTTTATGGGAAATTCGTAGAAAGGGTTTTTGCTCCAGATGGCAGACCTACACCAGCAATAACAAAGGCTGATGGAGTAGATTTTATAGCCATGCCAACATGGAAAGTGTTCATGATTCAGTTCTTGAACATTGCCGGAACAGGACCTATTTTTGGTGCCATAATGGGTGCATGGTATGGTCCAAAGGCTTATTTGTGGATCGTTTTGGGGTGTATATTCGCTGGTGCCATGCACGACTTTTTCAGTGGTATGTTGTCAATAAGGAATGGTGGAGCAAATTTGCCAGAACTCATAGGCAAGTATCTTGGAATTGTTCCTAAAAATATAATGCTCGTATTCTCGGTATTCCTCCTTGTAATGGTGGGAGTCGTTTTTGTCTATAGTCCTGCTTTGTTGCTTGAAGGCATGATGCCATCGGTGGAACTGATGGTTTGGATAATAATAATCTTTGTTTATTATATCTTTGCTACCTTGCTGCCTATTGACAAGATTATTGGGCGTTTCTATCCTTTTTTCGCTTTTTCCCTTCTTTTCATGGCTGCAGCTTTGATGATTGTGCTTTTTGTCAAGTGGCCGGCTATTCCAGAGTTGTGGGATGAGCTACAGACTGCTAATGTCAACAATCCAGCCAACATTCTTGGCACGGACAGCTTTATCTCAAACAATCCTATTTTCCCATGTCTTTTCCTCACTATAGCATGTGGTGCCATTAGTGGTTTCCATGCAACTCAAAGTCCATTGATGGCGAGATGCTTGAAAGATGAAAGACTGGGAAGACCCATTTTTTATGGTTCAATGATTACAGAAGGTCTTGTGGCACTCATTTGGGCTTCTGTTTCCACATACTTCTTCTATTATGGTGGATGGCGTGAGGTTGTACCTCAGGATATTGTAAATACTTTTAATGAGCAATTCCAAGGGGATTCCCCTAAAACTCTTATACAGTTCTTCACCGCTCCTAACGTGGTCAATTTCGTATGCAATGGATGGCTCGGATTGCTCGGTGGCATTCTTGCGGTGTTGGGCGTCGTCGCTGCTCCTATAACAAGTGGTGATACGGCTTTTAGAAGTGCGAGACTTATTATTGCATCGGCTCTTAAAATGAATCAACGTTCAGTGTCAAAGCGATTGATGATTTCCCTACCAATGTTTGCCGCTTCTATCGCCTTGCTTTTTTGGCAGATACAAAATCCCAATGGATTCAATACTATTTGGCAGTATTTTGGATGGGGAAACCAATCTTTGTCTGTTTTCACTCTTTGGGCTATCACTGTGTATTTGGTTAGACATGGCAAACCTTATATCATTTCCCTGATACCTGCTCTATTTATGACAGCGGTGTGCTCTACTTTCATTTTCGTTAGTCCCACGGCTTTTGGCAATCAGATACCTACAAATATTGGCTTCATGCTGGGTGGCGTTTGCTTGTTGGTGGCTATTGTCTGGTTCGTGATATGGCGTCGCAAATGGGTTAACAATAATACTAATAATATAAAATAAGATTATGATGAAGAAATTAACGTTGCTGCTTGCAGCTTTTGTCGTTGCCATTACGGCAAACGCACAATTTGAACAAGGAAAAAAGTATATCAGCGCCTCTCTTTCCGGACTTGATTTGACATATAATGGGTCATCCGACCTTAAATTTGGATTTCAAGCTAAAGGTGGATACTTCCTTGCTGACAATTTGGCAGTTCTCGGAGTATTGGGATATAATCATGTCGGAGGAGACGACCCAACTCCCGACAGTTTCTCAATAGGTGCTCAAGGACGCTATTACATTATTCAAAATGGAATCTATCTCGGTGCAGGTATAACATATAAACATGCAAATCACTCTTATAATGATTTCATGCCCACAGTAGAGCTGGGATATGCTTTCTTTATTAACAGGACAGTGACTATTGAGCCTTCTCTGTTCTATGAGCAATCCCTCAAAGACCATAGCAAATATAGTAATGTGGGATTGAGATTGGGACTGGGCATTTACCTCTTCCCCAACTGATCTGGTAATGTTGCAACAATATCCATCGGTACTGCTCGAAAAGGCTGTTGGTGAGTTCTCAAAGCTTCCTGGAATCGGGCGAAAGACGGCTCTTAGGCTTATTTTGTTTCTTCTTAGGCAACCGTTGGAGCAGGTTGATGCTTTGACGGATGCCTTAAAGAGGTTGCGGCATGAGGTGAAATACTGTAAGGTTTGCCACAACATAAGCGACGATGACATTTGTCCTATTTGTTCTGACCAAAGACGAAATAGGGCTTTGGTTTGTGTCGTTGAAAATATTCAAGATGTCATGGCAATTGAGAACACTCAGCAGTATGATGGCATTTACCATGTACTCGGTGGTGTCATTTCCCCAATGGATGGGGTGGGACCTTCCGACTTGCACATCGACTCTTTGGTCGAAAGAGTAAAAGAGAGTGACATCGACGAGGTAATTCTTGCTTTAGGAAGCACAATGGAAGGGGACACTACGAATTTTTACATCTCAAGGAAACTGGCTCCATACAAAGTAAGACTGTCTGTGCTTGCAAGAGGTATCTCTGTTGGAGATGAATTGGAATATACCGATGAGGTTACTCTCGGACGGTCGATTGTTAGCAGGACGCCTTTTGAAAGATAAGTAGGTCTGTTTAATTAGTTGATGGTTGTTTTATTCATGCGACAAACAAAAAGAATATTGCTTTTGCTCTTTTGGGCTATTTGGATTGTGACGGGACTGATAGTTCTCGTTTTTGAATTTGATTTGCTCCAAGAAGGTGGATGTGCCGGGAAAACGGTAGCGGAATATTTCTTGTCTGTGGCGTTTGAATTGGCAACATTGATTGTCATTCCTTTGGCATTGTCCATGTTTAAATGGAAATGGATAGTCAATGACATACGTACCAGAAGTGATAGGGCTTTGCTCTTTTGGGGCATATTGAGAATCTCTGCTTTGGCTGTTCCCATGATTGCATGCATTGTTTTGTATTATTTGTTCATGGCACCTGCATTCTGCTACTTGGCAATAGTTTTGGGGTTGTGTCTTTTCTTGGTTTATCCTTCGTCATATCAGTTTTCTAAAGATGTCCCTTCATCTCATGAATTAAAAGAGCCATGAAACTTACAGTGGTAATTGTCAATTATAATGTGAAGCATTATTTGTACCAATGCCTCTATAGCCTTTACCGCTCTATAAAGAAAGTGGATGCGGAAGTATATGTGGTTGACAATCATTCACGAGATGGAAGCATTGAGTATGTTTCCAAAAAATTTCCAGATGTCAATTATGTGGAAAGCAACCATAATCTGGGATTTGCAAGAGCAAACAACATAGCTATCCGTCAAAGCGAGGGGGAGTACATCCTTCTTTTGAACCCTGACACCATAGTGGGGGAAGATACCATTTCGCAAGTGCTTGATTTCATGGATGCTCACCCTCAAGCGGGTGGAGTGGGGGTGAAAATGCTTAGAGCGGATGGAACCAAAGCAATGGAGTCAAGACGCGGTCTTCCCACTCCTATGACAGCGTTCTATAAAATGGCTGGTTTGTGCAAGAGATATCCTGAAAGCAGGAGATTTGGACATTATTATATGGGCTACTTGCCGTGGGACAAGCCAGAGAAAATCGAAGTCATAAGTGGTGCGTTCTGCATGTTGCGTAGAACGGCACTTGATAAGGTTGGCATGCTTGATGAGGATTTCTTCATGTATGGCGAGGACATAGACTTGTCGTATAGATTGGTGAAAGGGGGATTCGAAAATTGGTATGTTCCAACCACAATGCTGCATTATAAGGGGGAAAGCACTCAAAAGTCTTCTTTCAAATATGTTCATGTGTTCTATGAGGCAATGTTGATATTCTTCAGAAAACATTATGGAAGTTCAAGTCTGTGGATAACTGTACCTATTAAAATGGCTGTCTATCTGAAAGCATCTTTTGCTCTTGTGAAAATGCAGACTGATAGAATCAAGAAAGCTCTCGGATTCTTCTCGCCAAGGAGAAGAAGAGAGCCTGATTACATTTTCATCGGTTCTGCTTCTTCTATTGCTCAGTGTAGGAGACTGGCAAAGAAAAAGGGCCTTTCTGGAGACTTCTTCGTTGCCAATGAGAAAAACAATCCTGAGGGGCATCTTGATTTGCTTTCCGACATTGACACTTCACGAAATCTGAAATATGTTGTTTACGATACCGATGCCTTTTCTTACAAATGTATCCTGGGACTCTTTGAAAAGCAGCCCATGGTAAATGTAATGATAGGAACTTATAATCCAAATACCAAAACCATTATAACAGCTGAGGAGGTGCTTAAATGATTGGATTGGACAAACAACATAATTTGAAATTAAGGGCTTTGGAACCAGAAGACTTGGATTTCCTATATACAATAGAAAATGATGAGGATTTATGGGAGGTCGGTAATACTAATGTCCCTTACTCCAAGTATGCTATCAGCAACTATTTGTTGACCACACAAAATGATATTTATGCAGACAAGCAACTAAGACTGGTCTTGGAGGATGATTCTAACAAACCTGTTGGCTTGATAGACTTGTTTAATTTCTCGCCTTCTCATCTAAGGGCTGACATAGGAATAGCTGTCGTTGCTGATGTCAGAAATAAGGGATACGGAAAGGAAGCCGTGGAGTGGCTTGTTAGATATTCTAAAAACGTGCTTCATCTACATCAGTTGTGTGCATGGGTGGGGGCGCATAATGCTTATTCTTTGAAGTTGTTCCATAATGCTGGATTTGAACAGGGTGCAAGATTAAAGGATTGGGTATTTGATGGAAAACATTTTGATGACGTAATAGTGATGCAACTTTTTTTATAAAAAAGTATGGAAATATTTTCTTGATACAAAAAAAAATGCTACCTTTGCATCCGCAAATCAGAGCTACAACTATTGGTGCGTTAGTTCAGTTGGTTAGAATGCCGGCCTGTCACGCCGGAGGTCACGGGTCCGAGTCCCGTACGCACCGCCAACAACCTCTGATTGGTGCGTTAGTTCAGTTGGTTAGAATGCCGGCCTGTCACGCCGGAGGTCACGGGTCCGAGTCCCGTACGCACCGCAAAAAGCCTGCCAAACGGCAGGCTTTATTCTTTAGTCACATTTTCCTTTTCTGATGCCCTTTATCTTGTAGCATGGAAGCTTTCAAGATTCTCGTAGCGACGTTTCATCATCCTTTTGTATATGTCTCGTATCCAGATGGGATATGTCACTATGAAACATAGACCCATGCATAATAAGACCAATGCTCCCAACGTCTCACCTAAGAGGACGGGCAAGATGTTGAGCAATATCAAAGGCAGGAGGAAAGCGGCAAGCTCTACCACTACTTGAATGAAATTGTTCTCTGTCGTTCCTTTACCGATGAACTTCGTGTTCAACGGAATGGTTTGTTTGTTGATGATTGCCAAATAAAGAAAACATGCATGTATCGGACCGCCTACAAGAAACATTATCGAGATAAGCATCAGAAGAGTGCATTTTCCCATCACTACAGTGGGAATCATTAGAAGCAATGGCAATATCAGAAGAAATGTGTATAGAAAGTACTTCGCTTTCAGAAGTGATATTATATTCTCCTTATGAACCATTAGGCAATCTATGTAGTTGCCTTCATAACACATGGCCCTTATTAGTATCATGGCACCGAAAATTGCAAAGTTGTAAACAGCAAGAAATTTTGTCATGCCTCCTTCGTATATGTCTGTAAAGGATATTAGAAGGCTAAAAACGATGATTAGAACATTTGCCATGATGAACGTCTTGCGGATATTCTTGTTGCGCATGATGCTCTTAATTTCAAGCTTCAGGTATTCGCCTACTTCTCCATAGCGGTCAAAAAGACCAAGTTGTGTCACGTGTTTTATCTCCGTCTTCTCGTTCTTTGACAATTCGGCATAAACACTATCATACTGCAATCGGCGATTGATAGCCCAAATTAGGCAAATCAGAAGTAAAATACCTCCAAACACTATTATTGACCAATGGGCGGAACCGTTGCCGATGACTGAGTATGTCTCACACAGTTTCACAAAATCGGCATCAGGGCCAATATACCAAGGAGAGAAGATCAATGCATATACTGCTATAGGCAAGAACCACCAAAATATGCTCTTGTTTATCAATGTTCGAGCTATCATATACCATAAACTGTTGGCAACTATTATAAGATAGAGTGCCAGCAGAAAGCCCAAGGCATTGAAAAAGCCTTCTACAAACAATACAGACATGATGGCATATGGAACAAAAAGTGCCATCCATATCAAGTTGCCCAAACTTGTAGCCGAGTTGAACAAGAAGCAGTCGATACAAGCATATTTGCCCAGTGGAAGCAATATATAGGGCTTGATACGCTGAGACGGTGTCTGCTGTATCATGAAACGGAACAAAAAGTCAATGACAAGGATGAATGGCAAAATGCCAAACATTATTTCACAAGCAGTGTATCTGGTGCTGCTGTTGGCTATCAATGATAGCATTACGGCTAAGAACATCAGATACAACATGGTGATTGCCGACATCACATATCCAAATACTTTTGCAACCTTGTTTTGTTCTATGGCTACATTACGCTTGTCGGCCAATAATCCATGCTTGCGCAATAATCTGAGCATTTGCCATCTTGTGATTTTCTTCTTTCCCTCTTTCATGCCTACTATTTCGCGGTTATCGCTATTTTCTGACTGGTGCTAAATATACTATTGTTGTGATTCTTAAGTCAAAAGAACCAATCAACTTACGACTATGATTACCTTAAGTCGATGACTTCTGCATTAGGATAGTCTTTGGGATTGAACGTGAAATATTGGTCGCTTAGATTCGCTGTCTTGAAATTGCTAATCGTGATGTCTGTCCAGGTCTTTCCGTTGGATATCCTTACTTTGGTCGGCAGATTTGTCTTCTTGTTTATTGTTATGTACATCTCCTTGATGCTTCTTTTCTTGTCTTTTGCTACAAGATGTATTTCATTGCCTCCTGATACGTTTTTCATGCCAAGAGTGTAGCCGGTCTTGTAGAGCGTGATGAATGTGTATGGATTCATTTGGCTTTGTTGTGCCTCAGTGGGGGTGTTAACATTCACTTCCTCTGTATTTTTCATATAGGTCCATTGCGTCTTGCCATTGTACCATACTGATGCTTCCAGTGTGCTGGCTTGGAATTTCTGTCCTTTTATGGATATTTTTCCACTTGCACTTGTCTTGCCGTTGGTCATCTTGAAGTTGGCAGTCGCTCCATTCTTGTTGTTTACTATGGCAGCTGTCTTGTCCAATATTTGTCGAGCTTTTGTGGCATCCTGTGCGTTGGCTGCGAACAACGACAGAATGGTGCACATAAGTATTGCAATTGCCTTTTTCATTTTTTTTCTAATTTTATAGTTATCCTTTTTTCCTTTTTAGTTTTATATGCCTTTTTCTTTCAATTGAGCCAATAGGTTCATAAGGCTGTTTTCATCTGCAAGAAGCACTTCACGTGGCCTGCTGCCTTGTGCAGCCCCTACCACACCTGCTTTTTCCAGCTGGTCCATCAATCGGCCTGCGCGATTGTATCCTATTGAGAAGCGTCTCTGTATCATGCTCGTGGATCCTTGTTGTGTGAGAATGATTGCACGGGCTGCATCCTCGAAGAGGTTGTCGAGTTTCGATCCTTCCATTGACAAGCTTCCATTGTCGTATGATGTAGATTCGTCTCCCAATGGTTCTGGCAAGTCCATTGGTGCTTGCGGACCAGGTTGCTTTGCAACGTACTCGTTGATTTCTTCCACTTCTGGCGTGTCGATGAAAGCGCATTGCACACGGACGGGCTCACTTCCACTAAGGAAGAGCATGTCGCCGCGTCCTACCAATTGGTTTGCGCCAGGACGGTCTAAGATTGTGCGGGAGTCTATCATCGCACTTACCTTGAATGCCATGCGCCCAGGGAAGTTTGCCTTGATATTGCCTGTTATTATGTTTGTGGTAGGGCGCTGTGTGGCTATTACCATGTGAATGCCCACGGCACGGGCAAGCTGGGCAATACGTGCTATTGGGAGCTCTATTTCCTTCCCAGCTGTCAATATCAAGTCTCCAAATTCATCAATGATAACCACGATGTAGGGCATGTATTCATGACCTTCTGATAAGTTTAGTTCATGGTTTACATATTTCTGGTTGTATTCCTTGATGTTTCTTGCTTTCACTTGCTTGAGCATGTCATAGCGATGGTCCATGAGGGCGCAAAGGCTCTTGAGTGTGCGCACCACCTTGGTCACATCAGTAATGATGGCTTCGTCATCGTTATCTACTGATGCCATGAAATGGTCTGCTATCGGTGAATAGACACTGAATTCCACCTTCTTTGGGTCGATGAGCACAAGTTTCATCTCATTGGGATGTTTCTTGTATAGCAGGGAGGTGATGATGGCATTCAGACCAACAGATTTACCTTGACCAGTGGCACCTGCCACAAGCAAATGGGGTATCTTGGCCAAATCCACCATGAATACCTCGTTGGTGATGGTCTTGCCTAAAGCGATGGGCAACTCCATTTTTGCCTCTTGGAATTTACGAGAATCGAGTATGCTTCTCATAGAGACTATGTTGCGCCTCTTGTTTGGCACTTCAATTCCTATTGTTCCTTTGCCTGGGATTGGGGCTATGATTCTGATGCCAAGGGCGGATAGGCTCAAGGCTATGTCATCTTGAAGATTCCTGATCTTTGATATGCGAACGCCTTCGGCTGGTGTAATTTCATATAGGGTGATGGTAGGACCAACTGTGGCTCTTATTTCACGTATCTGAACACCAAAGCTGTTGAGAACTTTGACAATCTGGTTCTTGTTGGCCATTTGTTCGTTCTCATCAATATATGGCTTGCCGTCATTGTCATAAACCTTGAGAAGGTCAAGAGATGGATATTTGTAGTTGGTGAATGGCTCTTTGGGGTTTATGGGGGTACTGAACGATGTGGAGTTAACCCTCTTCCCTGATGCTTTTTGCTCTTCCTTGCCAACTTCTATTTCCATGTCTGGTGTAGTCTTCTTTGACCTGAATGGGCGAATTACACCAAATTCGTTCTTTTTGCTTTTTGAAGAATCTGACATGTTGCCATCTGGTTCTGTTGATACTGTTGTATCCTTTGGATTGGTGTACAGGTCATTTCCAGATTCTTCACTATAAGGTGCTGCGTATTCAGGAGACAGCTGTTTGTTTTGGGTGTTGGTGATTAAGAATGGTATCTTTTGCCAAAATTTAGAAGGATTTAGAATGTGTTGAATCGCATATATGGTCTCTGCGCTCACATAAGTGAGAAAACCAATGGCAACTACTGCCAAAAGGGCTATCAGGCCTGGAGTCCCTACAATGTTGGATATGTATTGCGATACGAACAAGCCATGGTCTCCTCCAGGATTGAAAATGGAGTCGGGGAATGCAGGAGTGAGAAACTCTGCAAATGCGACAGAACACCACAACATTATAATCGTTATGGAGAAAAACAACTTTGTCAAGTTGATGTTCTTGTATGCACGAGTCAATTTCAAGCTTACCAATATGATGAATATGGGAATGAAATATGATGCTATGCCAAAACATTTTGACACCATGAAATGGGATATTATGGCTCCCAAGGAACCACATACATTTTGAAATGCCCTGTTTGTATTTTGCAGCTCGCCTTGTTGCAATGAGGTCACAAGGCTTTGGTCTGCTTCTCCTGTGGTGAAATAAGAAGAGAAAGCTATTATTAGATACAACCCTAATATAAACAAGATGAATCCGAATGAGAATATCATCCTTTCATCCATGCGTAACTTGATACCAAGGGTCTCCATCAAGGTTTTGCTATTTCTGGTAGTTTTGTTTCGTGACATTTCCAATCTTCTTTTTAATGCAATTATCCCAACTGTAGTAGTTGTCCTTTACCGTATTTGTTTCACGGAATTACTTCTCTTGTACGTATTCTATTTTTATCTTGCAAAAGTAACTTATTTTTTTAAGAAATGTGTCTTTTTTCATAACTTTTTTCTATTTTTGCATATTGTTACGATGAACGATGATAAAAATATTATACAATAAATTTGACAAGCAACTGATATCACAATTGCCTTTGGCTGAGTTTGAAGGGAAAATTGTTGTTGTTGTCAACCCAAAAGAGACAAAGAAAGCTGTTGATTACTTGCTAAAAAGTGAAATCTTAGGGGTGGATACAGAGACAAGGCCTTCCTTCAAAAGAGGGAGGGTTCATCTCGTTTCTCTACTGCAGGTTTCCAATATGGATACATGCTTCTTGTTCAGACTTAATTACACTGGAATAACTTCTGACATCAAAAGATTATTAGAGGACGTGACTGTTCCCAAGGTGGGGCTTTCGCTTCATGATGATGTGATATCCTTGAGCAAAAGGGCAAATTTCACCCCGGGGGCTTTTATAGATTTGCAGCATCATGTAAAGGAATTGGGAGTTGAGGACTTGAGCCTTCAGAAATTGTATGCAAATTTCTTCGGCGAAAAAATTAGCAAGGCACAGCAATTGTCCAATTGGGAAGCTGACATCCTTAGCGAAAAACAAAAAAAATATGCAGCTACGGATGCTTGGGCGTGTATCATGATCTATAAAGAGTATTTGAGATTGAAGGAAAGCAACGATTTCATTTTGAAAACTGTACAACAACAGGAGGAAACGGAAGAATCATGATATGGATTCCCGACTGTTTGAGAACGTGTGTTTTTTGCGTATATTGAAATGGCATATAAGAAGTTGATATTAAAACGCGGTAAGGAGGAAAGTCTTTTTCGTTTTCACCCATGGGTTTTTTCAGGAGCAATAAGCCATTCTCTTGAAAATCTTAAAGATGGGGAGATTGTGGATGTGCTTTCTTCTGAAGGGATGTTCATCGCAAGGGGACATTTCCAGCATGGCACCATAGCTGTCAGAATCTTGACTTTTGACGACGAGGTTATAGACAGCGAGTTTTGGGAAAATAGAATAAAGTCTGCCTTGAAGCTTAGACTTGCTATTGGATTGGCAGACAGCTCTCAGTCTAATGCTTTTCGTCTTGTCCATGGGGAAGGTGATCTCTTGCCCGGGCTAATCGTCGATTGCTATGGAGATACTGCTGTGATGCAAGCTCATAGCATTGGCATGCACTTGCAAAGGAAAGTCATTGCAAATGCTCTCGTCAAGGTGATGGATGGAAGGATTAGTAATGTTTTTTACAAAAGCGAAACCACGTTGCCTTTTATTCAGGATGAAGAACAAGATATGGGATTCTTGGTCGGCCACACCAATAATGATATAGCCGTAGAAAATGGATTGAAGTTTCATGTGGATTGGATAAGAGGACAAAAGACAGGCTTCTTTATAGACCAAAGGGAGAATAGGAGCTTGCTCGAAAAATATGCTAAAGACAGGGCTGTTCTAAATATGTGTTGTTATACGGGAGGGTTCTCGTTCTATGCAATGCGTGGAGGGGCAAAACTTGTTCATTCGGTGGATAGCAGTGCCAAAGCAATTGAACTGACTAACATAAACGTTGAACTGAATTTTCCTGGCGACAATAGGCATCTCGCCTTTTGTGATGACGCATTCAAATTCTTGGAAAAAGCGGATGGAAAATACGACCTTATGATTCTTGATCCTCCTGCTTTTGCCAAACATAGAGGGGCTTTGCATAATGCTTTGAAAGGATATATCAGATTGAACAACAAGGCGTTGGAGAAAATCAAACCAGGAGGTGTGCTCTTCACTTTCAGCTGTAGCCAAGTAGTAACCAAAGACCAATTCAGAAGTGCTGTGTTTACGGCTGCTGCTCAGGCAAAAAGGAAAGTTCGTATTTTGCACCAACTTCATCAACCAGCTGACCATCCTGTCAATATTTATCATCCAGAAGGCGAATATCTTAAAGGATTGGTATTGTATGTGGAATAACCTTTGTTGTTGTGCTTTATGAAGAATGAACTTCACTCCTTTGTCAAATCTGTTGAACTTTTTATAGAAAAGAACAACTTGATGTCATTGGAGAAAAAGTATTTGGTGGCACTTTCTGGTGGGGCTGACAGCGTGGCGCTTGTGCTATCTCTTCAAATGCTTGGTTATAATATTGAGGCTGTGCATTGCAATTTCCACTTAAGGGGTGAAGAGTCTGCAAGAGATGAATCTTTTTGTCTTGATTTGTGCAAACACCTGAACATAAAATTGCATGTGGTACATTTTGACACAAGAGAATATGCTTCCGGGCATAAGATGAGTATTGAAATGGCAGCCCGACATCTTAGATACAATTACTTTGAACAGCTTATTGGTGATGTCGGTGCTCAAGCTGTGGTTGTCGCGCATCATAAGGATGATTCCGTGGAAACTATCTTGATAAACCTAATTAGAGGTACTGGCATTCACGGACTTTTGGGGATTTCCCCTTCACGTGGTAACATCATTAGACCTTTGTTGGAGGTCTCTAAAAACGAAATAGTTTCTTTCCTTAACGAGATAGGGCAGTCCTTTGTTACAGATAGCTCCAACTTGATAGCGGATGTCGTAAGAAACAAGGTGAGACTTTCCATTTTGCCTTTGATGAGGGAGATAAATCCATCAGTGGAAGACTCCATAATGATTACGGCTTCTCGATTGAGACAGGTGGCGGGGTGTTTTGACGAATTGATAAAAAAACAAGTGTCAAGTTCCTATGCAGGAGAAAAAAGGGGCATTCGGTATTATGACTTGGCATCCATCAAGGAAGAATATTCTTTGTTCCTTATTTTGCACCCTCTTGGCTTTTCTCCTTCTTCGATTCAAATGGTATATGATGCAATGGCAATGCCTTCTTCTGGTAAATGTTTCTTTTCCAATTCTCACGAGGTTGTGTTTCATAGAGGGCATATGCTTGTAAGAGAAATCAAGAAACCCTTCAGCCCCATGAAATTCCCTATCGTTGGACTGTATGAGATTTCACAAAACATGAAGCTTTCTTTGAAAGAACAAAAAAGGGAGAATGTGCAAATAACAAAATCTCCTAATATCGCTTACTTTGATGCTGATAAAGTGATGTTTCCCTTGACTATGAGAAGGATTAAGAAAGGAGACCGCTTTTGTCCATTTGGCATGAAAGGTAGCAAGTTGGTCAGCGATTTCCTAACCGATTTAAAGAAAAGCCTTTTTGATAAGGTTGACCAGTTGGTGCTTGTAGATGATAAGGATAGGGTGTTGTGGGTTGTAGGTATGAGAATCGACAATAGATTTCGGATTACTTCCAACACCAAATCGGTCATTTTGGCTGAGTATGCGGAAAAGAAGGACTCAAGTGAGCAAGTGGGATCTTCATCTCATGCGTTTGACAATGACATAAATGACCACTGGTGCTCCAATTAGTGGGGTGATTGCATTGAGAGGAATTACACCATTCTCTCTTGGAAGGTAGCATAGGAGATTGCAACATAAGGCGACCGAGGCACCCGTGAGAATGGTTGCTGGGAGTAGCAGACGATGATTCTCTGTAGATAACAGCATCCTGGCGATATGTGGGACCGCCAACCCGATAAATGCTACAGGACCGCAGTATGCCGTTGTTACAGCCGTTAGAAAACCGGTCACCAACAACAATTCATTGCGTACACGAATGGTGTTCACGCCAAGGTTTTCTGCATACATCTCCCCAAGAAGAAGGGCATTTAGAGGCTTTATTAGGAGTATTGAAGCAATTAGACCCAGAATTATCGATGTGGAAAAAAAGGGAATATGACGCATGGTGACACTACTGAAATTGCCCATACCCCATATGGCGTATGATTTAACCCCTTCTTCAGTGGCAAAGAAATTGAGCAATGAGATTACTGAGGATGACATGAAGCCTATCATCACGCCTATAATGAGCAGCATAACAGCATTCTTTACCATTGATGAAAACATGAATATTATAACTGTCACTGTCATCGCACCTGCAAATGCGCCAAGTAATACCGCTGCAAATCCCGTGGCTTCATAACCTACCGCACTAAGCTCTCCACCCCAATAAAGCATCACTAATGCAACACCTACTCCAGCACCACCACTGATACCAAATATCGAAGGACCGGCAAGAGGATTCTTGAATGCCGTCTGGAGCATCAGACCACATACGGACAAGGAGGCGCCACACAACGTCGCTGTGATGGCTTGGGGCAATCGGGTATCCATGATGATGTAACGCCATGATTCTTTGGTTGCCGGACCCCCAAAAAGTATTGTCAATGCTTCTGAGTAAGGTATGCGTATCGAACCCATCAAAATATTAAGAATAAACAATATGGGAATCGACAAAGCCAGAATGATACATGTTCTCGTGCCTCTTTTCATGTCTTCAATGGTTTCGGTCAATTGTAAACAGGGGTGTAGTATCTTGGCTTGCCTAAACCTAAAGTGGGATGAAGAAGAATGATGTAGTCACGAAGAAGATAGTCCGGTCTGAATGATACTTCTTCAAAATATGGTGTTCGTTGGGTATCTACATACCAAGTCTCCTTCGTCTTGAATGCTTTAATCTCTTGGTAACCTTGAAATTCGGAGGATAATTGGTCGTAGGTCAAGTGACCTGAACCAAAATAATTGAAAATCCACACGTCTGAATTTCCTGCTTTGTCAAGAACACTCTCAAAGGTCATGGCAAGGCTGCCTCCGTGTTTGTCGTCCTTCCAGGGATATGTGCCATTGGCATCTGAAATGATGCCTCCTATTGAACTCTTCCCGCCCGGAACATACCAAGTGGAGCCTGTGAGTTTCTCTGTTAATATGGAACGCTCGTCTGTCGATTTCTTTGCCAATTCTTTGAGTGCATTATATGAGGAATCTACAATGGCAAACAACGAGTCTGCTTCTTCTGACTTTCCCAACAATAAACCATAAAAACGCATCCATTCTGCACGAGCCAGTGCCGACCTTTCCATGTAGTCTGCACATTCCACCAATGGGATGTTTATGTCGTCAAGCCTGCCATATCCACCTGAATTCTCAAAGGGGGATAGCATTATCAAGTCTGGCTTCATGTCTATTATCTTTTCTACAACAGGACTCATGCCATCTCCACAATCTTCAATAATTCCTTTTGACACCCCTTCTTTTACAAAAGGCACAAGGATGTATTTCAAATCCGTTATGCCAGAGAGTTGGGAACGGGCGCCAAGCCAATCCATCAACTGGCAGTGGGCTGTGTTGAACACCACGTTTTTGGTCGCTGGTATATGGATTACTGTCCCTTTGGGCAATTCTGCAGACGGGGTGCGTCCCTTTTCCAAAAGAACATATTTGTGTAAAGTCTTGCCCTCTTTCCAAGGATTGTCAATGCTGACAATGGTGTAATCTTCGTATCTTACGATGTGAAGCAATGTGGCATACTTCATCTGAAGTGTGTCGCCTGCCTCTGACATGCTTGGTTTTCCTCGCTGGATACAAGATGCATGTGTTGATAATATACTCAGTAGAATTAACGCCTTGAAAAGAAGGTTTTTCATTTTTTGTCCAGTTTCTGAAATACAGAATTGTTCGATTTGTATTCTGGCACTATCTCTTTCATCTTTGCCACAATGTTCATGTCGTCATAGGTTTCGGAAATCCTTACCAATTCGTCAATGTCTTTCTCTACCTCGTCGTAATCATATTCACGAACTTCTGCTATCCTTATCTTTTCATGGAAACTGGGCTTGGTGTTCTCTTCGGTGGATAGAAGCTCCTCATACAACTTCTCTCCTGGACGTAAACCTGTGTATTCTATCTTTACATTCTTCACGCCACTAAGCTTTATCATCCGTTTTGCCAAATCGGATATCTTTACAGGCTCACCCATGTCGAAAACGAATATTTCACCTCCATTTCCATGTGTGCCGGCCTCTAAAACCAATTTGCATGCTTCTGGGATCAACATGAAGAAACGGATTATACGCTCGTCTGTGACTGTTACAGGACCACCAGCTTTAATTTGTCTTTCAAACAAGGGGATGACGGAACCATTACTGCCAAGAACGTTGCCAAAACGGGTGGTCACAAATTGAGTGATTCCCTTCACCTTGCCTTCTTTTATCGCCTTGTCGAGACTTTGAACGTATATCTCACAAATTCGTTTGGAGCAACCCATCACATTCGTGGGATTTACTGCTTTGTCGGTGGAAAGCATCACGAATTTCTTTACACCATATTTCACACTCAAGTCTGCTATGACTTTTGTGCCGAATATGTTGTTGTGAACGCTTTCACTGGGATTGTCTTCCATCATGGGCACATGCTTGTATGCTGCTGCATGGAATACGTAGTCGGGGTTGAAATTCTTAAACAGATATTCCATCTTGCTTGCATTGGAGATGGAGCATACCAATGCTGTTGTCTTTATGTTTGGCCATCTGTCGTGCATCATGAGCCTGATGTCGTGTTGTGGTGTTTCTGCTGAATCAACAAGCAGCATTTCCGAGGGATTATATGCGCAAATTTGTCTGACGATTTCAGAACCAATGGAACCGGCAGAGCCTGTTACCAGTATTTTCTTGCCTGTCAGCATTTCCCCAACTTTTTTCATGTCAACTTCTATCTGCTCTCTTGGCAACAAATCTTCTACACTGATTTGCTTCATTGACGCTGTGGAAAAATCAGAGTCCTTTGTCCATTCTTTTGTACCTTCAACCATGTATATTTTAATGTCCAGGTTGAGCAAAAGGTCTTGAAGTTCCTTGTTCTTCCTGAAACGCTCAGTCTGAAGAGGAGAGACTAATACAGCCTGGGTGTGCAAGTCTTCAAGGTGATCCTTCAAAAAGTCATCTATTAAATATACTTTCTCACCAGCAAGGGTCTTGCCCATGAAGTCCGAGTCAGAGGTCAGAAAGCCTTGTAATGAAAAGCTCGCTTCCTTTTGGTTGCGTATGTTCTTTGCCAATCCTACGGCACCATTTCCCACACCATATATCAATGTCCGTATGGAATTTTCTCTCTTCAATGAAACATCAAATATGGTTTTGACGAGGATGCGCCATGCCCACATCAAGATGGTGGCTAATAGATACATTGCCAATATTTGTTTGCCTCTGAGGGATACAAACAAGCTTTTATCGAAAATGTCCCTGAAACCAATATGCATTAATGCTATTGGATAGTGCATGATTTCGGCAATGAAGCATGACAATATCATGGCATAAAGGACACGACGAAGATCAACGAATGATGAATATCTTATGATTCCCGTATAGGTGTGGAATACACGAAAACCTATTAGGTTGAATATCATATAGACACATATTGTACGTGAGGCTGCACCAAAATGTGTCAATATTGAAGATGCACTTGTGAACAAAGACAATACGAAAAGGCCTGATATGAAACAAATCAAGCTGTCGAGGACTATAATCGACCAATATGGTAATGCTTTTTTGCTCAAATACCAATCCAAAAGGGTTTCTTTTACCCTTTTGATGTCTTTGTATATTGAACTTGTTATTTTGTTCATTTGTTTATAAAAATATAATTGCTGATTGTCGTATTTCCAATTTAGGCTGCAAAGATAGTGCAAAGGTTGCGGAACGCAAAATAAAATGTATTTTTATTTTGTATATATCGAAGCTATAGAGTTGCTTTGGAGCCTCATTTTGCCTTATTTTTTTTGGGGGTTGCTCGCATCTCGTCATAGTTTAGAAGCTCAGTGTCGTAAACTTCATATACTATTCTTGGCTTTATTACGTATTTGGGACTCAACAAGTCGCGCTCCGGTTTATACAATGGGGTGGAAATGTTGGCAAGGTCGAACATCATGTGAGCAATGTTGTCTGTCTCGAAAGGCCTGTCTATGGATGTGCGAATTTGGTCCATTATTTCTGGATAAAGTGACTGATATGTGTTGGAGCACCAAATGAAAAATGGCAAATCAAAATGATATTTTAATAGATTTACCTTGTCGTCTGAGCTGCATCTTCCTTCATTGTCTCGATAATCATAAACTTCTTCACCATGGTCTGGAAAATATACCAACAACGCATTCTTGTCACGTATTTTCTCAATTATCTTCCAAATGACAAAATCGTTGTAATATGTGGCATTGTCATAGTCTGCTATATTTTGTTTCTTCTCTTTTGTCATGTAGGAGGCATCATTGTTTATGCTGTCTGTTGTGAAATGCATAAATTCTGGGGTATGGGGAAACCGTTCAGAAGCTTTGATATGTTGGCCCATAAGATGAAACAACACAAGGTCATCTTTCTTGCCTAATTGGTGATTCTTGAAAAAATCATCTATAAGATCGCCATCGTAATCAAATCTGTTGGAACAGACATCTGTGTACGACAATTCTTGAATCTTCTTGTTGAATAGAAATGATATCAAGGTAAATGTGGAATTGGAATTCATGTCATAATTGAATTGGTTGTCGTACATGAAAACGTCAAATCCGGCAGACTTAAATATCATGGGAAAATAAGGATAGTCAAACCATCTGTATTCTTTTTCTGTTATGCTGTTTGTGCAAAATGAATTCTTCGCCACAAAATTGGTGACATTTCCTGGAGATATGACATCGGTAAATGCAAACATGTTTCCAGAAGCTATCTCAGATGCCATGTGAGGATTGGTGCACAATTCATAACCATATATGTTTGAATGGTTTTTGATAAAAGATTCGCCGAGTACATATATTATTGTAAGAGGGGTGTTGGTGGAATCGTTGCGCACATGTTTGAGCTTGCTCGCCTTGTATGTGGTTTCTATTGCCAAGGTGTTTTCCTTCGCCACAACATTCGGACCGTATAGAGCATATATCAAGCCTGTCACATAGTCTTTATGAAGAGGGTCGTGTTCTTCCTTCCACTTTTCCATCTCGTATGTGTTTGGGGTCTTGAACAAAGCAGGATATATGTGTATTTGTGTAAAACTCGTTAGGAGCATTATTATTAATAAAAATGTAATTGAGTGCCTCACTATCTTTGGAGATAGTAGTTTTTGGAGCAATTTGTTAATTCGCTTCTCAAACATGAAAAGCAATGCAACAACAAACGAAATGAAAAATGCCATAAAGGCTTTGGGTGTTGTCATGAATGTGCTGATGAATTCTGAGGCTTCACCTTCAGTGGTTTCACCTATCAACACTATAATAAGTGGGGATAGTGTAAGACCGAAAACCAATCGCAAATAGAGATTAATTGCGAACAGAATGAGCAAAATAATGTAGAATAAAATTTTTACAAATCTGCTGCGCGTCAAATATATTATGCTCGTGAATATGTATGAGAAAAGTACAGCTAAAGAAAAATCCTTAAACACACGTACAATCAACGACAACCCTTCGCCATCTCTTAGCTCTCTAAACAAATAAACCAATAGGGTAGGAGTGGTGAAAACAAGGAAGAAGAGAAAGAACGTTGTCTCCTTTAATACTGGGGCAGCTAATTTATGGGGAATTCTCTTTAGAACCTTAATAAAATTTGACATTTCCATGCTTTGAATAATATACCCTTTTATTTTCAGTGCAAAAATAATCATTTGTTTTCAATGGTAAAAATAATAAAGGAAAAACTTGTTTGATTGTATAAACGTTGCCTGTTTGTCAATCCTAATGTGTTATACACAATAAAATGATTGTTAACAGCCAAATACTCGATAAATTGTGGAACAAACAAAATATTTTTTCGATTTTATTTCAATATAAAACGGAAAAAGGTTATCTTTGCATGTTATTTTGAGGATACGAGAGAGTACACCTTAAATTTACGTAAAACTTATATATAAACATTTCGCTATGTCAAACAACAAAGAAAAACTCTTCAGTGAGTTTCAAGCACCTACAACTCAAGAGTGGCTGGACAAAATTCAAGTCGACTTGAAAGGGGCTGATTTCAACAAGAGACTCGTCTGGAAAACTAATGAGGGTTTCAACGTACAGCCTTTCTATCGTAGGGAAGATGTGTTGAAACTAAAGACACCAGAAGCTTTACCTGGTGAATTCCCTTTCGTTAGGGGAAACAAAAAGGACAGCAACGTATGGTATGTGCGTCAAAACATCTTTGCTGATGATGCTGAAGCCGCTAACAATAAGGCTTTGGACATACTTAACAAAGGTATCGACTCCTTGGGATTCCACATCCCAGGAAAGAATGTAAATCCCAATTTCTTGGCTTCTTTGCTAAAAGATATCGAATGTGAGTACATCGAGGTGAACTTCTCCACATGCAAAAAACATACGCTTGAACTCGTAGAGCTGCTAAAGGCTTATTTCGAGGAAAAAGGCTATGACAAGGAAAAACTGGTAGGCAGTGTGGACTTCGATCCCATTGAGAAAATGATTATGAAGGGCAAGGATGTGACTTCTGTCCTTGACATCACTCCTGATATTGTCAATGCCTTGAAGGACTATCCTCACTTTAGATGCGTCTCTGTAAACACTGAGGCTCTCAATAATGCTGGTGCTTACATAGTGCAGGAACTGGGTTATGCTTTGGCATGGGGTAATGAATATCTGCAAATGCTTGTTGATGCAGGTGTTGATATTGATTTGGCAGCCAAAAAAATCAAGTTCAACATGGGTATCAGCGAAAACTATTTCATGGAAATAGCTAAGTTTAGGGCTGCCAGACTCCTGTGGGCTCAAATCGTAAAACAGTATGAACCGAAGTGTGACTGTGCATGCAAGATGATTGTTAATGCCACCACTTCAAAATACAATCAAACTTTGTTCGACAGTTATGTCAACTTGTTGAGGTCGCAGACTGAAGCTATGAGTGCTGCCCTTGCTGGAGTGCATTCAATGGTTGTGGTTCCTTTCGATACCCCATACGAACAGCCTAATGACTTCTCTGAGCGCATCGCAAGGAATCAGCAACTGCTGCTCAAGGAGGAGTGTCACTTCGGACAGGTCGTTGACCCAGGTGCTGGCTCTTATTATATCGAACATCTCACCGACAGTCTTGCAGTAGAGGCATGGAAAATCTTCTTGCAAGTGGAAGAGGATGGTGGTTTCCTCGCTTCCATCAAGGAGGGAAAAATTCAGGATGTTGTCAATGCAACAAACCAAAAACGCCATGCTGATGCAGCTAAACGCAAGGAGTTTATTCTTGGAACCAACCAATTCCCCAATTTCACTGAAAAATCTGATGGCAAGACGGCTGTGGTATGCGATTGTAAATGTGCTGATGAACAAAGTGATTTCAAGAAAGTGGAATCTTCACGTCTGGCAGCAGATTTCGAAAACCTTAGAATTCACACTGAGAATACTAAGGTGCCTGTTGCTTTCATGCTCACAATTGGAAATTTGGCAATGCGTCAGGCACGTGCTCAGTTCTCTTGCAACTTCCTTGCATGTGCAGGATATAAAGTTGTGGACAACCTCGGATTCAAAACCGTAGAAGAGGGCGTGGATGCAGCTCTTGAGGCAGGCGCAGACATTATTGTCTTGTGCTCAAGCGATGATGAATATGCTGAGTATGCTATTCCTGCATTCAAGTATCTTGATGGAAGAGCTATGTTTGTAGTGGCTGGAGCTCCTGCTTGTATGGAAGATCTGAAAGCCGCCGGTATAGAGAATTTCGTGCATGTACGTTGCAATGTGCTCGACACTCTTAAAGAATACAACGCCAAGTTGGGAATTTAAGTAAAAGCCAAAGTCATGAGAAAAAATTTTAAAGATATTGACATCTATGCTGGCATAAGACCACAAGATGGAGCCAAATGGCAAGAGGCCAATGGCATTGACTATAACTGGAAAACTCCAGAGCACATTGAGGTGAAGCCTGTTTATACCAAGGAGGACTTGGAGGGTATGGAACATCTCGATTTCACCGCAGGTATTCCTCCATATTTGCGTGGTCCTTACTCCATGATGTATCCTTTCAGACCTTGGACCATCAGACAGTATGCAGGATTCTCTACAGCTGAGGAGTCTAATGCTTTCTATCGCAGAAACTTGGCTTCAGGACAAAAGGGACTTTCTGTAGCATTTGACTTGCCTACTCATCGTGGCTATGACCCAGATAATGCGCGCGTTGTTGGCGATGTTGGTAAGGCAGGTGTGTCAATATGCAACGAAGAGAATATGAAGGTGCTCTTTTCGGGTATCCCTCTCAACAAAATGTCTGTGTCCATGACAATGAATGGTGCAGTGCTTCCAATCTTGGCATTTTATATAGTAGCTGGACTGGAGCAGGGTGCACAACTTGAAGAAATGGCAGGTACTATTCAAAATGACATCCTCAAGGAATTCATGGTGCGTAACACCTACATTTATCCACCTGCATTCTCAATGAAAATCATTGCTGACATTTTCGAGTTCACTTCACAGAAAATGCCTAAATTCAATTCCATTTCCATTTCTGGATACCACATGCAGGAAGCTGGTGCTACAGCCGACATCGAATTGGCTTATACTTTGGCAGACGGCATGGACTATATCAGGACTGGTGTGAATGCAGGAATTGATGTGGATGCTTTCGCTCCTCGCCTCTCTTTCTTCTGGGCTATAGGAATGAACCATTTCATGGAGATTGCCAAAATGCGTGCAGGCAGACTGCTTTGGGCAAAAATCGTAAAAAGCTTTGGAGCTAAAAATCCAAAGTCCTTGGCTTTGCGTACTCACTCACAAACTTCAGGATGGTCGCTTACTGAGCAAGACCCATTCAACAATGTAGGTCGTACTTGTATTGAGGCAATGGCTGCAGTGCTCGGACATACTCAGTCCTTGCATACTAATGCTCTTGACGAGGCTATTGCTTTGCCAACCGACTTCTCCGCTCGTATCGCACGTAATACACAAATCTATATCCAGAACGAAACGAAGGTCTGCAAACAAATTGACCCATGGGCTGGCTCTTATTATGTGGAATCATTGACAAATGAGTTGGTTCATAAGGCTTGGGAGCATATCCAGGAGATTGAAAAGCTTGGAGGTATGGCAAAAGCTATTGAAACCGGACTGCCAAAGATGCGCATCGAGGAAGCTGCTGCACGTACTCAGGCTCGAATCGATTCTGGCGTGCAAACAATCGTGGGCACCAACAAGTACAGACTCGACCATGAAGATCCAATCGACATTCTGGAAGTTGACAATACTGCTGTGAGAAAGCAACAGGAGGAGTCCTTGGCTCAAGTACGTTCTTCTCGTGACGAGGAGGCTTGCCAAGCTGCTCTCAAGGCTATTACGGAATGTGTGCGCGATTTCAACGAGGGGCGCAAGAGCAAGGACAACTTGCTTGACCTTGCCGTCAAAGCCGCTCAGTTGAGATGTACTCTCGGTGAGATAAGTGATGCTTGCGAGGAAATCGTAGGCCGATATAAAGCAATAATCAGAACTATTTCAGGCGTGTATTCAGCAGAAAGCAAAAATGATTCCGACTTCGAGAAAGCATGTGAGTTGACAGAGGAGTTCGCAAAGAGAGAAGGAAGACGTCCTCGTATCTTTGTGGCTAAGATGGGACAGGATGGCCACGACCGTGGTGCCAAAGTGGTTGCCACTGGTTATGCCGACTGTGGATTCGACGTGGATATGGGACCGTTGTTCCAAACACCAGCAGAAGCTGCTCGTGAGGCTGTTGAGAATGATGTTCACATCGTAGGTGCTTCTTCTCTCGCTGCAGGTCATAAGACACTTATTCCTCAACTTATCGAAGAACTGAAGAAACTTGGACGTGAGGATATCATGGTAATTGCTGGTGGTGTAATACCTGCACAGGATTACGATTTCCTTTATAAAGCTGGTGTCGCTGCCATCTTCGGACCTGGTACTTCTGTTGCCAAGGCTGCCGTGGAGATGATGAATATCCTGCTCGACAAGTAGAAACGCATACGATAGACATGAATGTATTCTTGCAAATGCCAAGAAGATACGTGGAATTGTATTGAAGACCTACTTATAAATAACGAAAAATCGGATGGAATTCTCCATCCGATTTTTCGTTTGTCCTAATATTATTCTATACTTTCCACTCTCACTCCATCAAATTCCTCCATCATGCTCAACACACGTGATTCGTACTTGTCGCGCTTCACTATTAAGTCTAAAGTCACGCTGTATGACTCTTTTTCTCCTTCACTAGAATCACGCATGTTGTATGAGTCTATTTTCATGCCATCAGCCCTAAGGCGTTCAAGCACTTGGCTCACATCTTTCATGCTGGGAGAGGAGAATGTGACGGCTATGTTGCGTGTACCAAAACGCTTCATCAATATGTTGAGTGTCTCAAGACATAGCAACACCAAGATTGTGGCGGCACAAGCCAGTGCATACATGCCTGCTCCACATGTCATGCCAATGGCTGCTGTCACCCATAAGCCGGCGGCTGTTGTCAAACCTTTTACAACATGCTTTTGGAAAATAATGGTGCCGGCTCCAATGAAACCTATGCCGCTAACCACTTGCGCAGCTACTCGCGAGGGGTCGAGCCTTATGTTGTATGGCTTGCTTAGTATTTCTTCAAATCCATACTGGGAGATGATCATGAACAAGGCACTGCCAAGGGCTACAAGAAAGTGAGTGCGAAAACCTGCCTCTTTTGCACGGTAACCGCGCTCAAGGCCTATGGCTCCACCAAAAATGGCTGCGGCAAACAAGCGGAGAATGAATTCTTGTGTCATTTCTTTTGTCTTTTTTTGTTTTCAAAAAGCGACAGATGGCGTGAGCCAACTGCCGCTGTAGTTTTTAACTGAATGTCAACGCCTCTTGATCGGGTGACTTGTCGATGGTGATGGTGTCACCTTCTTTTACCTCACCACCAAGTATTCGCTCACACAAACCATCTTCTATGTAGTTTTGTATGGCACGCTTCAACGGACGGGCGCCAAATTGGACGTCGTAGCCTTTCAATGCTACAAATTCCTTGGCTGCATCTGTTATTTCCAAGTTGTAACCCAAAGTTGACACGCGATTGAACAGACCTTTCAACTCTATGTCAATTATCTGCTTGATTGCAGACAAATCGAGCTGGTCAAAGGTGATTATCTCATCAAGACGATTCAGAAACTCAGGAGCAAATTGCCTGCTAAGACTCTTCTGTATGATGGAACGCGCATGTTCTTTGTCGCTTTCATTTAGGCTTATGCCTAATGTGCCACCTGCATTGAATCCTACACCTCTGCCAAATTCCTTTAGTTGGCGGGTACCAGCATTTGAGGTCATGATTATCACAGTGTTGCGGAAATCTACCAGACGGCCATTACCATCGGTAAGTCGCCCTTCGTCAAGCACTTGCAATAGCAGGTTGAATACATTGCTATGAGCCTTCTCAATCTCGTCGAGGAGAATGATGGAGTAGGGGTGACGACGCACTTTCTCCGTCAATTGTCCACCTTCCTCGTAACCTACATATCCTGGAGGCGCACCTACCAAACGCGAGACATTGAAACTTTCCGTAAATTCACTCATGTCAATGCGGATGAGGTCATCGGTGCTGCCAAACATGTATTCTGCCAATTTCTTGGCCAAATATGTCTTTCCAACTCCTGTAGGACCAAGAAACATGAATACTCCTATGGGGTGGTTGGGGTCTTTCAACCCGACACGATTGCGTTGGATTGCTTTTACCATCTTTTCAATGGCTGCGTCTTGGGCAATGACTGCTTTCTTGAGTTCCGCCCCCATGCCTCTCAGACGAACGCCTTCCGACTCTGCCATACGTTGGACAGGGACACCTGCCATCATCGATACGACATCTGCAACCTCATTTTCGGTCACCGTCTCTCGTTGGCCACTTTCACCTTTTGTCCATGCCTCATTCATTTTGTTCAGTTCTTCTTCAAGGGATGTCTGGCGGTCGCGGCAACTGGCTGCCAATTCAAAATTTTGGTTGGCAACGGCGCTTTTCTTCTTGTTCTTTATTTCTTCAATCTCTTTTTCTTTTGCTGCTATCTCTGGGGGTATCTTTGCGTGTTGCAAATGTACTCTTGCACCCACCTCATCCATGGCATCTATTGCCTTGTCGGGGAATGAACGGTCGGAGATGTAGCGCTCTGTCAACTTCACGCAGCTTCTTATTGCATCATCTGTGTAGTTAACATGATGATGTTGCTCGTATCGTTCCTTTATGTTGCTGAGTATCTGCAATGTTTCATCACTGGTTGTGGGCTCTACCATAACCTTTTGGAAACGTCTTTCCAGTGCTCCGTCCTTCTCAATGCTGTTCCTATACTCGTCAAGAGTTGTGGCTCCTATGCATTGTATCGTTCCTCTTGCAAGGGCTGGCTTTAGAATGTTTGCAGCATCCATCGAACCTGGAGTGGAACCGGCACCAATGATCGTGTGTACTTCATCAATGAAGATTATTATGTCTGGGTTCTGCTCCAATTCTTTTATTAGTGCTTTTATTCGTTCCTCAAACTGTCCCCTGTATTTCGTGCCTGCTACTACGGAGGTTAGGTCGAGGTTCACAAGGCGTTTGTTGTACAGAATTGGAGATGTGCGGTGTTTCACAATCTGCTGTGCAAGTCCTTCCACTATGGCGCTCTTGCCAACTCCTGGCTCACCTATCAGTATGGGGTTGTTCTTCTTCCTCCTGCACAATATTTCCATTACTCTCTGCATCTCCGACTCACGACCTACCACTGGGTCCAACTTGTTCTCTGATGCAGCCTTTGTCAAGTCTGTTGAAAAGTTGTCAAGAACAGGTGTGCTGCTTGTCATCTCTGCCTTATGGGCTTGGGCGGTGGCTCCTTGGCGGGAACCTTTGAAGTTTCTGCCATAGTCGGAAGAAGTGTCGTCATCTTCGTCTGGGTCATCGGGAAGCCCTATGCCATCTTGGGTGTGGGCTGTCTTATGCTGGAAAAACTTTAGCGTGTCTTCGTAATTCATGTTGTAATTTTCTAATACTTCTTTTGCTCCATTGTCAACGTTGTCATGAAGGATGGCAAGAAGCAAGTGGTGGACATCTACAGTCTCACTATGCTGGATGCGTGCTTCAAGAACTGCCAACTTTAGTATGTTGCTTGCTTTGTCGTCAAGCAATATTTCACGCGGATTAGCAATCTTGTTGCTTTCTTTTTGTGATATCTTCTGCTCCAAGTCTTTCTTTAGCATCGAAGCATTTATTGAAAGATGCTCTAAAAGGCTTGTCACTTCACTTGTCCTTCCTCTGATAATGCCCATCATGAGATGTTCCGGCATTACCCAAAGGCTGGCCAGTCGCGCTGCTTCTTCTCGGCTATACGACAGTATTTCTGATACTCTTGGGGAAAATTGGCTGGTCATCTTTTTACCTTTGTCTAATATATTTCTTACATCACAACATCAAACACCGTGCCAAAATGCTATTTTAAAAATGTTTTCACATATTCGTCTTCAAAATTCGGAGTGAAAAATGATTTGCCTAACAATTGCAATATCTCTTCTGGCTTGAAAAATCTGCCTCCTGACAATTCCTCGGGATTGGGGTGTATGTCTCCGTCGTAAACGGTTTTGTAAACATACACAAGTTCTCGTTCACGAACACCTTCAAATATGTATTTGCCCAAGTATTCCTCCTTGAAGTCGGTTATGCCAAGCTCTTCTCTTACCTCACGATGCAGGGCATGGCTAACTTCTTCACCATAGTCTATATGGCCACCGGTGGCTGTGTCCCATTTGCCTGGCTGGATGTCTTTCCATTCAGGACGCTTTTGCAAATACAGTTCGCCAGAGCTATTGAAAAGATGCAAATGCACCACGGGATGAAGCACTTTCGTTCCATCATGGGCTTTTCCTCGACTGATGCTGCCAAGTACATTGCCGTCTTTATCTACTACAGGAAAGAGCTCTTTCTGATTGTCCATGTTTGAGGATTATAATTCCATTTCTATCGTTTGACTGTCTTCAAATGCTTGGGCAATGCCAGTGGGCTTGTTTCTGAATATTCCAAATACACAACTGCCGCTTCCTGTCATTTGTGAATAGACGGCACCTTTATTATATAGGGCTTCCTTTATCTCTTTTATTCGGGGGTGTTTTTTGAATACAGGTTCTTCAAAGTCATTGCGTAACTCATCACGCCATGTCTCTATGGGTTGTCTCACTATGTCACGGCAACACTTTAATGGCTTCTGGGGATGTATTTCTCCGTATGCTTCACGAGTGGAAACTGATATTGCCGGCTTAACCAAAACAAGGTGATAGCCAGACAGATTGCCATATTCACCATCGGCTGGTTCCAACACGTCTCCTATGCCTTGGGCAAACGAGGTCTCACACCTTATGAAAAATGCGCAATCGGCTCCTAATTGTGCGGCATACCGCTCCATCTCTGCCAATCCCATATTCAGGTGGTAGGTTTCATCAAGCAACCTTATCATGAATGCAGCATCGCTTGAACCACCACCCAAGCCGGCTTGGGTGGGAATTTGCTTGTAAAGATGTGCATGAATGCGGGGCAGCCTGAAGTCTTCTGACAACAGGTTGTAGGCTTTGACTACAAGATTGGATTCATCGTTGCCTTCTATGGCCATTCCACTAAGCTTTATATCGCAACGGACATTGCTTGGAAAGTCATGGTCCATCTTGTGAATTTCCAAAACGTCGAAAAGGGGGATGGGATAGAATACTGTTTCAAGATTGTGATAGCCATCACTGCGTTTCGACACTACATTCAAGCCTAAGTTGATTTTTGCACAAGGAAATACCGTCATATTCTATGTTTGTTGAAGATTCTACGTTTATTGAATGTGCTACAAAAATATCATCTTTTTTGCGAATCTCCAAATTTTAAATCATCCTTAATCCAACTTTAAGAAATATACCTTTTTTTTAATTAGAATTAAGGCTGTCTTATATGACTTTCTGCAAGGATTTAATGCCATAACGTAGTTGGGTAATTAACAAAATTATTGATTTGGGCGATAAAATCGATGATTTTTTAACTTTTTTAGTAAAAAATTTGCATTTGAAAGTATTTTTTAGTAATTTTGCAGAAACAAAACAGCATTTCTTTTGGAAGCCAAACGTGTATTTCATCTAATAATTTTTTTGTTGTCATCTTTATCTTGGACGGCTTGCAACTACAAACTCAAACCGTTTGATGAGGTGATTAACGATACTTTGGAGGTGAAGATTCATCGATACGACCGTATGGAGAGTCTTTATCTCACTACGGGTGATTTCTCGGCTTTGCGACAAATGAGTACGGATTATCCCAATGAGACACGTACTCTTATAGAAAGGGTTCTTAGATTAGGGTCTGTGGAAGACCCCGATATAAACAGCAAATTGCTCACTTTCTTTCAGGATTCCACTTTGCAGACCATCATTCAGGATGCAGAGCTGCAATATGCCAATATGGATGACCTCAATGCACAGTTGACAGATGCTTTCCACCAATTGGGGGATTGGCTTCCTGGGATAAAGGTTCCTTTGGTGTATGCTCAGATATCTGCTCTCGACCAAAGCATCATAGTAGGAGATGAGTCTGTCGGCATCTGTCTTGACAAATATTTGGGATCAGACTATCCTCTTTATTCTAAATTTTATGACAGCGAGCAAAGAAAGACCATGAAACGAAAATATGTCGTTCCTGATTTTCTTGGATTCTATCTTGTAAGCTTATATCCATTGGAGAATTTCCATGAGGCATCGCAGAGCGAACTCGACTTGCATTTTGCAAAGGCTTTATGGGTGGTTAATAAATTGATGGATGAAAAGCTCTATGACAATCAATATGTGAGGAACGTTGATTTATTCATGGCAAAACATCCTAAAGTCAGTATCGAGGACTTGTTGAAAATGAGATCTATTGATTAAGGCATTGAGTATTGACCTTGTCTCATACCGTTCTCTTCCATGTATTTGCACAGTATCTGATTGAATTCAAAAGGCTTGATATGCCAATTTGGCGCTATGAGCATGTCTTTGGGGGATTGTGACACAAGTCGGTCAATGGCAATGTCTTCACGTATTCGTTGTAGATATGAGGATAGAAGTCTAACATAGCTCTCCATGTCGAATGTGGATATTTCACCTTTATTGTACATTTCTTCTATCTTAGTGTCCTTGATAATTTGCAAGTGGTGGATTTTTAACACTTGAAGCGGGAGTGATGAAACAATGGATGCTTGGTTGAGGATGTCTGTTTCGTCTTCTCCAGGCAAACCTAAGATTACGTGACCACCTGTAATTATGCCTCTTGATGTGGTTTGTTCTATTGCTTTTTTGGTGCATTCGAAATCGTGGCCTCGATTTATGACTTTTAGTGTTTTGTCATTGGTGCTCTCAATGCCATATTCTATAATAAGGAATGTTCGTTCTTTCAGTTCTTGCCAGTAGTCAAGAAGATTTTCGTTTATGCAGTCGGGACGAGTGGCTATGACCAAGCCTACAATGTCTTTGTCAGCCAAAGCTTCTTCATACATCAGCTTCAGTTTGTCGTTTGGCGCGTATGTGTTGGTGTATGATTGGAAATATGCAAGGTATTTGCAGTTTTGCCTTTTGTGCTCAAAGAACTTTTTTCCTTGGGTTATTTGTTGGCTTATGCTGATGTCAGGATTGCTGTATCTTGGGCTGAATGCTTTGTTGTTGCAATATATGCATCCATTGTTTGTAGTTCTTCCTCTTCGGTTGGGACAGGAGAGTCCTGCATCTATAGGCAAGCGCTGAACCTTGTATGGCAGGCGTTCCGACAACCATGTGCCATAGTCATGGTAGGGTAGTGATTTCATCGTACTTTGAATGTGTGGTTTCCCGCTTTTACAATGTGAAAACCTTTTGAAGGGGTGGGGATTGTCATGATATGGCCATCTCCTTGTCCTTTGAATATCAAACGCCCTCCTATGTCGAATACCTCAACTTCCGTGCCATTTTTTATGTTGTGCAGTTTCAACTCGTTGCCTTCAATGGTGCACTGGGGGATAGCCTGCTCTGCTATGTGTATGCCATCGTCAATGTCGAATTGTGCCTCTATGATTATCTTGGAGCAAGACGGGATGGTCAACGAGAGCATGTCACCATCAGTCATGTTGGTTGTGGTCGTTCCATTGTTCGAAACGATTGTGGTTTTCCAGCCTTTCACGCATTTCCCATTTTTGGGTGATGTCGTTATGTTCATCGTGCGACCTGAGAAGAACTTCCCGTCGAAACTGCCTTTTGTCAGCTTGATGTTGTTTATGCTTGTCTCTACGGCGCTTAAGTCTTGTTCTGTCGCATTTTTATTTATGATGATGGGTATGGCTTTGCCTAATTTGTAATAGTTGGACAATTGATTGTAGAAATGGTTTGGACGGTTGGACAGCCATGTCCTCGCGTTCGTGAGTTCTGTGGTATAGTTTGGCCACCACTGGTTGATGAGTTTTCTGTGATAAGGATATTCTGTTTTTATCATTTCATACATGGGATCCCACACCTCTCGTGTGCCGGATTCATTCATGAAGTCGCCCATGTAGATGGCTGCTCGGTCGATGAATTCTCTCTTGAAGTCTTCATCTTCCATCATTCTACGAAACAGTCGGGTGTGCTCGTAATGGTTGGCCCAGTTCCTGTTTCCATCGTAATTTGGGTCGTATAGCCATTCTATTGAGTTGTAGTCTGCACTTGAGCCATAAAGGCCAAGACCAAAATCGGTGTCTTTGGCTACGAAACGCCATCGACCGTCTGCAGTCTTTGGACGCCACATCACTATGTTGTTGCCTGGAAAGTCTTGATTGTTGTAGAAAAGGTTCATCACCATCAGGTTGATGAATTCTTCCCAGTCTATCCACTTTGAATACTCTTCAAGGGTATGGCCGTGTTCACCATAAAATTGTGTGAATGCTTCCCAATTTTCCTTGTCGCCTTCTTTCAGTTGCGACCAATTCTCCAACATGTCGATGTCTTCCAGTCCATCATAGTTGGTGTAGATGTTGTCGCCTGTACTTCTTTCCCTTATGTTCAATATGCCTTTATAGACTCCATTGATGTATATTATGGATGGCTTCCATGCTTGCCAGTCTAAATCAGTGTTTTTGGCCATTGTCCTTTGGATGACGGCATCACGCATGTAGAGATAGTCGAAATCGTTACCTGCATTTCGAAGTATCACTGACTTGAAGTCATTTATGCATGGTCTCTGGTCTGGGAAAAACTCATATTTCAGACGTTTCTTGCCAAATCTCTTGTTTGCATAGACCACAAGTGACTTTAGTTGGGAGGCTCGTGATGCTCCTCCTTGAACACGTGTCTCGCAGAGTTGGTTTATTTCGCTTTCTTTCTCCGGCTCGGCAAAGTATTCTATGTTTATTGGACGACGCCAGTCGTAACTGTAGTTTTTCTTGCTCGAATTGTAGTTCCCATCTACATATATGCCAAGTTTGTTGTCATAAAAGTAGTTGTTGTTTGTCACTATTGATATCACAGGAAGTGTGATGTCTCTGTTGAAAAAGATGTAGGAGTGAGTAACCGACCTCGGTGATAAGTATCCTTCGCAAAATAGTTTTGCCCGTATGGTGCGAGTGCTGTTGATGGTTATGGGGCTTGTGTATGTCTGGCTCGACATGGTGGGCTCACTGCCGTCGGATGTCATCTTTATCACAGTGCCAACAGGACTGCCTGGTGGCAAGCTGAGCGCAAGTCTTATGGCTTCCTTGCTTGTTGTTGCCCTGCCTTCAGCACTGAAAATGGGGTCTCCCAAAATCCTTTCACATGTCTTGCCGCAGTTGGAGGTGTTTGGGGTGGGGGTGTGTTGGTACCCCCATTCTTCCGAACCGTCTGTCTTCCTGCCGTATGAAATGTTGGGCGCAGGCTGCTTGTCAATGCCTGTCAATTTGTCTATGACAGCATCGCCTTTATATAGATACAATTCGCCATCCTTGCTTGATTCAAGCCTGAAGTCGGTGTGGAATCCGCTTCCTTCTTTGTCGCAATAAACCAAAGCGTATGAATGACTGTTCAATGTCTTGGAGGGGAGGCGCCATGCCTTTCCAGAATCATCGGTCAACCCTATTTTGAAATTGCTGAGGTTGACAGATTGGCTGCTATTGTTGTATAGCTCAACCCATGAGTCAGGAAACTCGTTCATGTCGTCCATGATGCAGTCGATGTTGGATTGCATGATTTCATTGATGACTATTTGTGCATCAGTGAACATGGGAAACAACCCAAGGATTACAGAAAGGACAAGGAGAGTTTTTCGTTTCATGGGGTGCTTTTGTTATCTATCTGTTAGGCATTTGTCCAATTCGTTCTTGATGAACTTCTTGTCGAGTTTTTGACCAATGAAAACAATCTTTTGCATTCGGTCGCCATATTTCTCATCCCAGTCTTGTCGAAGACCCGGCTCGCGTTCCATTAACTGCCGTAATTCTTCTTTGGGCATGGTGGCATACCATCTACCTGCATTCTTGATGTTCACTTGTTTGCCTGCCTGTTCGAAAAGATAGCAATTGTCCATCTCATCGTCAAAATAGCATATACCTTTGGCACGAATCACATTGTTTGGCCATTTGCGTGCGACAAATTCGTCGAACAGACCTAAGTTCATTGGCTTCCGGTTATAATAAACGTATGTACCTATGCCATATTCCTCTACTTCACCACCCTCGTGATGATGATGGTGGTGATGGTGATGCTCGTGTCCATTGTGCTCATGTTCATGTTCATGCACATGCTCGTGTTCATGCTCATGCTCGTGCTCATGCTCGTGTTCATGCTCATGCTCGTGTTCGTGTTCATGCTCATGTTCGTCCTCGTCCTCGTCTTCTTCCTCTTCTTCATGATGTTTTTCCAATTCTTGTACCCATCTGGCGGAGGCAGCTACTTGGTTGAAGTCAAACATATGTGTGTCTAATATCTTTTTGAAGTCCACCTCGCCATAGTCGCATTCTATTATCTCGGCGGAAGGTTGCAATGTGTGTACTATTTCCTTAATGCGATTGAGGTCTGATGGAGAAACCTCTGAAGCTTTGTTGAGCAATACTATGTTGCAGAACTCGATTTGTTGTATTACAAGATTTTCAATGTCTTCCTCGTCAAGATTGGATTTTAGCAGGTCATTGCCATTTCCAAATTCACTCTGCATTCTTAGTGCATCCACCACAGTGACGATGCAATCCAAGCGGGCAAGGCCGTCCTTGATGTATTCAAGTCCCATTGTTGGGATTGAGCAGATTGTTTGGGCTATGGGGGCTGGCTCACAAATGCCACTTGCCTCTATGACAATATAGTCGAATTTGCCTAAACAAGTGATGTCACGTAACTGCTCCACAAGATCCATTTTAAGAGTGCAACAGATACAGCCATTTTGAAGAGCAACAAGACTTTCGTCTTTCTTGCCTACTATGCCTCCCTTTTCTATCAGGTCGGCATCTATGTTTACTTCACCTATGTCGTTTACAATAACAGCAAATTTAATTCCTTGCTTGTTTGTAAGGATGTTGTTCAACAATGTGGTCTTTCCACTTCCTAAATAGCCTGTCACAAGAAGCACAGGAATTTCCTTAATTTTCATCTTTATATTCTTTTATGTTGATTTTGTCTATGCAATAGAGGTGAACATTGCTTTCGGCATGCAAAATTACTGCTTTTTTCAGATAGTCCATCATGCAGAGCTTAAAATTAATAATCAGCTATGCAATCTTCTATTTAGTTTTATATTATCTCTTACATGTGATTTCTGCCTATTCCAAAAACGTCCTCAACATGTTTACATGTTCCATGGTTGTTGCCCAACTTGTAGCAAAACGGGTTACGGTGTTGCCATCTGGCAAATGTTCCCACAACTCATATATCACACGACCTTCGAGTGATTTCTTTTGTTGAGTGGTAAGGATTGGGAATTGTTGGTTTGTTGGAGAGTCGATGAAAAGGGGAATGTTCTTCTCATTAAATATTTTCTTCAATTCCATAGCTAAGTTTATGGCGTGACGACTGATTGTCATGTAAAGGTCATCAGTGAAAAGTGTATCGAATTGAATTCCAAGAAGTCTGCCCTTCGCAAGTAATGCTCCATGCTGCTTTACTATAGTAAAGAAGTTCTTGGGTGAATCACCGTTAGGAAAAACCACAGCTTCGCCACATAATGCTCCTATTTTTGTACCGCCTATTGAGAATACATCGCACAACTCTGACAATTTTTGCAAGTCTATGTCGGCTTCTGCACTTGCAAGTCCATATCCCAGTCTTGCACCATCAATGAATAGTTTCATGTCGTAGTTGTGGCAAATGGATAATAATGTAGCCAATTCCTCTCCTGTGTAAATAGTGCCGTATTCTGTTGGGTATGAGATATATACCATCCCAGGGTGTGCTCTGTGAGGCCACGTCGGGTCATCGTAGAAACATTCCATGTATGCCCTAAGATCGTCTGCGTCCATTTTGCCTTTGTGAGAAGGTAGGGTGATTACTTTATGTCCGCACAATTCCACCGCACCTGATTCATGCATGGCGATATGTCCTGTCTCTGCGGCTATGACGGCTTCATAGTGGGGGAGTATTGCATCTATGATGGTGGAATTTGTTTGTGTTCCGCCAACCAAAAACATTATGTCTGCGTCAGGTTTTTTGATTGCCTGTCGAATCTTTGATTGGGCTGCCATAGTGAATGTGTCGGCTCCATAACCTGGCTCTTGTTGTAAGTTGGTTTCCGCAAGACGGCGCAATATTTCTGGATGTGCACCCTCGTTGTAGTCGCATGTAAACGAAATCATAGATGGTTGAAATTTGTTTTCTAATTATTTGTTCCTTTATTAGGCTTTTTCACCTGCATTTTCAGATATCTCTATCGACTACAAAGATAGCCAATCTTCTCAAAACTAACAAGAAAACGATAAAAAAACTCCCCCTGCCAATTCATGCCCTAATCTTGCTTCTAATCACCAGATTAACCTTATATTCCTTAAAGTGATTATTGCTGTACTCCATTTTTTACTTGCCCAATGTAAAGAATAAGGTTTTTGTTTTACATAATAATTTCAAATTTTGTACCTTTGCAGCATCTTTCTGAACGTCTGTTAATACTACTCTCATGTTGGCATTTATTCCTTTTATCGTTCTCATAGCCTTGTTGGTATGTTGCATCTCTGTATTCGGAAATGCCACACTCGATGGTGCGAGTCAAGTAGCATTGATTATTGCTTCGGGTGTTTGCGTGCTCATAGGTTGGGGTACAAAACGCTTGTCTTGGGAGAATCTGGAAAAAAAACATGACTTCGAAAGTAGCCAACTGCACTCCTTCTATCATAATACTATTGTTGATTGGTGCCATTGGTGGAACTTGGATGGTGTCGGGCATTGTGCCTACCATGATTTATTATGGTCTGCAGATTCTCTCGCCGCAATGGTTTTTAGTAAGCACATGCCTTATATGTGCACTTATAAGTCTTTTGATTGGCTCGTCGTGGACAACTATAGCAACGGTGGGGGTGGCTCTCTTAGGCATTGGCAAGGCTCTTGGCTTTTCTGACGGATGGACTGCTGGTGCCATCATAAGTGGAGCCTATTTTGGTGACAAGTTATCTCCTCTCTCCGATACCACTGTGTTGGCATCCTCTGTAGTCGGAACACCTTTGTTCACGCATATCAAATACATGATGCAGACCACTGTGCCTACTTTCATTGTTACGCTTGTTATTTTTTTCGTTTCTGGTCTTATGATGGATGTTTCAGGTACTGGGGATGTCAGTTTGTTTATGGTAGGTTTGGCAAGAACGTTCGTCATCTCGCCTTGGCTTCTTCTTGTTCCTTTGGTCATGGGAGTTATGATTGCCAGGAGATGGCCTTCTTTGGTGGTGCTTTTCTTGGCAGTTCTCATTGCGGCTATTGTGGCTCTCATTGTGCAGCCTGAACGTGTCAGAGAGATTTCAAATGGCGACCAAACGGGTTTCCTCGGACTCTATGAGGGTGTGATGCGTGCTTGCTATGACTCTACATTTATCTCTACTGGCGTGGAAGAACTCGACAAATTGGTATCTACACGAGGTATGGGTGGCATGATGCCAACTGTCTGGCTAATTATCAGCGCACAGGTTTTTGCTGGAGCATTGACCGCATCTGGGCAATTGGAAGATATAATGAACTATTTCAAGAGATTTGTCAAAGGTACCACGTCTCTGGTTGGTACAACTGTTGGCAGTGCCATTTTCCTGAATGTGACTACAGCCGACCAGTTCCTTTCAATAATACTTACAAGTTCGATGTTCAAGGGCTTATATGAAGGAATGGGGTATGAAAAGCGATTGTTGAGCCGTTCGTGTGAGGATGGTGGCACTGTCACTTCGGTACTCGTCCCCTGGAACACTTGTGGATTGACACAAAGCACGGTTTTAGGAGTGGCAACAATAACCTATTTGCCATATTGCTTTTTCAACCTGCTCTCTCCTTTTGTGAGTGTGCTTGTGGCTGCTGTTGGTTGGAAAATTAAAATATTGAAAGTTCCAAAATAACGAAAGCTCCCCAATAAAACCTGCCATATGAGCCTCTCCTTCTTGAAAATCTCTCATTGTTGATAATTCCGAGTACTCTGATTACTCTGAGAATTTCGATTGCTCCGAGTATTCCGAGTATTCTGAGTATTCCGATTACTCCGATTATTTCATTCATCCATGGGAAAAACATCCTTTCCCTTCTTTTTTAACATTATTATTCTGCATTCTTCGCTTTTTTCTATATATTTGCATTCTGAATGTTGACAAGTTTATAATTCAAAACAAAATGATAAAAATGATGTTATTCAGACCTTTTTATTTAGTACTATCTATCGTGCTTCTTTCGATGCCGGGTTTGGCGAGTGCACAAAGCAACAATCTCTATGCTGAAAACTTGATTTGGAAAGCAGGAGAAAGCAATGTTCTAAAAATATGTCTTGACAATAGCGAAGTGGTTAATGGCATTCAGTTCGACATGTCCTTGCCAGAGGGATTCTCGGTGGATGATACTGCAGAAGTGATAAAGAATAATGCAAGAATCGGTAGAATGACTATCACATTCAAGGAAACAAACAAGAATCAATATCGTTTCTTGGTTTATTCGTTTTCTGGAGATGCCGTCAAAGGACAGCAAGGTGTGATTTTTTCTGTCCCATTAAAGGCTGATGATGCTGTTGTCAAGGGCACTTATTCAATAGCCTTTTCTAAAGCCTCTTTGTCTTGTGTTAGGGTTGTCCCTGATACCGGTTGTCGCATAGATGATTTCAAATCTTTCATAGAGTTGAAATAAAAACAAAATCCCCGAAACCATATGAGTTTCGGGGATTTTGTTTTTTAGATGGATGGTCTATTACTTCTTGTTGATAGCCATGTCAACGGTAACGGCAACCGCAACGGTAGCACCTACCATAGGATTGTTGCCCATGCCAAGGAAGCCCATCATTTCAACGTGAGCTGGAACAGAGGATGAACCAGCAAACTGTGCATCACTGTGCATGCGGCCAAGGGTGTCGGTCATGCCGTATGATGCTGGACCTGCTGCCATGTTGTCTGGGTGAAGTGTACGACCAGTGCCGCCACCAGAAGCTACTGAGAAATAAGGCTTGCCTGCAAGCACGCGCTCTTTCTTGTATGTGCCTGCTACTGGATGCTGGAAACGGGTTGGGTTGGTGGAGTTGCCTGTTATCGAAACATCAACGTTCTCTTCCCAAAGGATTGCAACACCTTCTCTTACGTCATCTGCACCATAGCAGTTCACCTTTGCACGAGGACCATTGCTGTAAGCCTTGCGCTGAACAATCTCCAACTTGCCAGTGAAGTAATCAAACTTTGTCTGTACATAAGTGAAACCATTGATACGGCTGATTATCATGGCTGCATCCTTGCCCAAGCCATTGAGGATGGTGCGAAGTGGCTTCTTGCGCACTTTGTTGGCCATCTCTGCAATCTTGATTGCACCTTCTGCTGCTGCAAATGACTCGTGGCCTGCCAGGAAAGCAAAGCACTCTGTCTCCTCACGAAGAAGACGGGCTGCAAGATTGCCATGGCCGATGCCCACTTTGCGGTCGTCAGCAACAGAACCGGGGATGCAAAAACTCTGCAAACCAATACCGATGGCCTCAGCAGCGTCTGCTGCATTCTTGACACCACGCTTGATGGCTATGGCAGCACCGCATACATATGCCCACTTGGCATTCTCAAAGCAGATGCCTTGAGTGTCTTCACAAATCTGATAGGGGTCCACACCTGCAGCCTCGCAAATTTGGTTGGCTTCTTCGATAGATTGGATTCCATTGGCGTTAAGAGCGGCAAGCACTTGGTCGATGCGACGCTCCTGACTCTCGAATTGCACTTTTCTTATCATAATATGTGTCCTCCTTATTCTTTACGTGGGTCAATAGTCTTCACTACACCTTGTTCGGCAGTGGTACGGCCATAAGTGCCTGTGAATTTCTCCACAGCTTCGTTGGCATCCATGCCATTCTTGATGGCTTCCATCATTTTGCCAAGGTGAACATACTCGTAGCCGCATACTTCTGAATCTTCGTCAAGGAACATTTTGGTGATGTATCCCTCGGTTAACTCCAGATAGCGGGTTCCCTTAGATTTTGTACCATAAAGTGTACCTGTCTGGCTGCGGAGACCTTTGCCCAAATCTTCAAGGCCGGCACCTATTACGAGACCACCCTCAGAGAATGCACTCTGGGTGCGTCCGTAAACAACTTGAAGGAACAATTCACGCATGGCAGTGTTGATGGCGTCGCATACCAAGTCGGTGTTCAGCGCCTCAAGAATTGTCTTGCCAGGAAGAATCTCGGAAGCCATGGCTGCAGAGTGGGTCATGCCCGTGCAACCGATTGTCTCTACCAAGCACTCTTCGATTATACCATCCTTGATGTTCAATGACAGCTTGCAAGCTCCTTGCTGTGGAGCACACCATCCTATACCATGGGTATAGCCCGAGATGTCTTTAATCTCCTTTGCTTGAATCCATTTGCCCTCTTCTGGGATGGGGGCTGGTCCGTGATGAGGACCCTTGGCAACAACACACATGTTGTTGACTTCATTGGAATAAGTCATGTTCGTAATTAATGATGTTAATATTTGTGTATGAATAATATGTTGAAAACTCTCTTTTGTTCGCTGCAAAATTAATCATTTTTTTTGGATTTTCTTTTGTTGATTACACTTTTTTCTCTCGTCTTAAGCGATTTTATTTTTCTTTTATACGTTATTCCTTTTTTTGTTTGTAACTTTGCAAACCAAAAATTGCAATTATTCACTTGTTGGCAGTTTCTTGATGAAAAAACTGCAATGTGATTGTTTCGACTTTTTTAATTCCATCTTATGAATGTAGTTGTCGTTAATGAGAGTGATTTGTTGAAAGCTGCTGAGAAAGGCATGGATCAATTCATCCTTGTCTTTGTTGATGCCATTTATAAAGCTATTGGAAATGAATTGACAGCTGAAAACATGGCAAAGCTGAATGCCGACCAAATAACGCTGCTTGCATACGTCATTCTTAGGGATGAAGTGATGGACGGAGGCTTTGTGCAACTTATCCATAATGGATATGGGGCCTTTATTTTCAAAAACCCTTTCTCCAAAATGATGAGGAAATGGGGGATTGACCCTCTCGCCAGTATGATTAATAAAGCTCATAAGTCATTTACGCATTTTCATGAGGAAATAGAAAAAGAATGCTCTGACGATGAGTTTATGGCTTTATTTGAGAAATTCCCGGTTTTTGATGACTACGATGATGATTTCGTGGAAAACGAAGAACAATGGACCAATATGGTGGCTTGCTATATCGATGAACACATCGAGGATTTTGCAGTTATAAAGAAATAGGCGAATCTTTACAGAAGACTCGTCACCATTGAATGTTGAAATGAATAAAGAACAAGAACAGCTCAGGAAGAAAAGCCCTGTACAGATAAAGAACAAAAAGGCGACTTTCGAATATTTTCTGGTGGATGTCTTTACTGCCGGCATTGTGCTGACAGGAACGGAAATAAAGTCCATCAGGCTTGGAAAGGCTTCGCTTGTTGATACTTATTGTACCATAATTAATGGTGAAATGTGGATCAAGAACATGAGCATTTCCCCTTATTTTTATGGCTCTTACAGCAATCATGAAATGAAAAGAGACAGGAAACTGCTGCTCAACAAAAGGGAGATAAGAAGATTGCAAGAGGCGACAAAACAGGCTGGCTTTACTATCATACCCATTCTTGTCTTTATCGACGACAAAGGAAGGGCAAAGATGGACATTGCATTGGCGAAGGGAAAGAAGATGTATGACAAACGACAAACCCTGAAGGAGAAGGAAGACAGAAGGGAGATGGATAGGGCTAAGAAAATCTATTGATGGATAAAGTGAAGAATCATTCTCTCTATGAAGCGGTCAAGCAAAGGATTCTTGTGCTTGATGGAGCAATGGGCACAAAAATACAGCAGTTTGAACTGTCTGAAGCTGATTTTCATGGATATATGTTCAGGCATGTCAATACCATCATGGCTGGCAACAATGATGTGCTCAATCTCACAAGGCCTGATGTCGTGGAAAAGATACATGAGGCATATCTAAAAGCAGGTGCCGACATCATCACCACTAATACGTTTAGTTCTCAGCGTATTTCACAGGCTGATTACAAACTTGAGGATTTTGCAAGGCGATTGGCTGTTGAAGGTGCCAAATTGGCAAAAAAAGTGGCAGAGAAGTTCTCAACGGATGAAAAACCAAGATGGGTGGCTGGGTCGATAGGGCCAACAAACAAGTCTTGTTCCATGAGTCCTGATGTGTCAAACCCTGCAGCAAGGGCAGTGTCTTACGACGACTTGTTTGATGCATACCTTGAACAAACGGAGGCGCTAATTGAGGGTGGGGTAGATGCCATACTCATTGAGACCATCTTCGATACTCTCAACGCAAAAGCTGCCATTAATGCCACTTTGACGTCGATGAAAAAGCACGAAGTTGAACTGCCAATCATGTTGTCTGTTACAGCAAGCGACTTGGCGGGTAGGACTTTGAGTGGGCAGACATTACTGGCTTTCCTTGCAAGCATCAGCAGCTTCCCCATTTTTTCCGTCGGACTGAATTGTTCTTTTGGCGCTAAGCAAATGAAACCTTTGCTTAGAGAATTGGCAAATAATTCTCCTTATTTTGTCTCTGCTTATCCTAATGCCGGATTGCCTAATTCTTTGGGGCTTTATGATGAGACGGCGGAGACCATGGCTCCTTTGATGGAGGAAATCATGCAAGAGGGGCTTGTAAACATAATTGGTGGCTGTTGCGGGACTGACGAGCATTTCATAAAGTTGTTTGCTGATGCTGCCATTGGCAAATCACCTCATGTTCCTATTCCCGAAAGACACTTCATGCAGTTGAGTGGTTTAGACCACTTATGGATTACAGACCAACTTGGATTCGTTAATGTGGGTGAGCGCTGCAATGTGGCTGGTTCCAGAAAATTCTTGAGGTTGATAAAAGAGAGAAAATATGACGAGGCAGTAACAATTGCAAGAAAACAAGTTGCTGATGGGGCTTTGGTCATTGACATCAACATGGATGACGGATTGCTGGATGCCCAAAAGGAAATGACGAATTTCTTGAATATCATTGCTGCTGAACCGGATGTGGCAAAAGTGCCCGTAATGATCGATTCCTCAAAATGGGATGTAATTTCAGCTGCTCTTAAATGTGTCCAGGGAAAGTGTATTGTCAATTCCATATCGCTCAAAGAGGGGGAAAAGGTGTTTTTGGAACGTGCCTCTTACATCAAGTTGCATGGAGCAGCTGTTGTGGTGATGTGCTTCGACGAACAAGGACAGGCCACATCTTTTGAAAGGAGAATAGATATAGCGCAGAGGGCTTATAAATTGCTTACAGAGAATGTAGGGTTTAAACCATGCGACATCATAATTGACCCTAACGTGCTTGCCATAGCTACAGGTATGGATGAGCACAATGCTTATGCTGCTGATTTCATTAGGTCGTGTGAGTGGATTAAGAACAACCTGCCAGGAGTTCATGTAAGTGGTGGCGTAAGCAACTTGTCCTTTGCTTTCAGAGGCAATAATGAGGTGCGTGAAGCCATGCACGCGGTTTTCCTCTATCATGCTATTAATAAAGGTATGGACTTCGGGATTGTAAATCCTGCTACAAAAGTCACCTATAATGACATACCACCAGAACAGCTTGATATTTATGAGGAGGCCATTTTATGCCGCACCGAACACCCTGATGCGCGACTCGTTGACCTCGCTTCAAAAATAAAGCAAAAAGCGGATGCCTTGAAGGCTGCTCAAGCAGGGGAGACCTCTGCTGTTCAAGCTCCCGCAGAAGAATGGCGTAGTTTGAGTATAGAACAAAGACTTGTATATGCCTTGAGGAAGGGAATAGGGGATTATTTGCAGGTTGACTTGGAAGAAGCTCTTAACACTTGGCCTAAAGCCGTGGATATTATCGAAGGACCTTTGATGGATGGTATGGGACTTGTGGGAAAATTGTTCGGGGAAGGCAAATTGTTCTTGCCACAAGTTGTGAAGGCTGCGAGAACCATGAAACAAGCTGTATCCATCTTGCAACCATCCATTGAGAAACAAAGGGAAGGGCAGACAACAAAGGCGGGAAAGGTTTTGTTGGCTACCGTTAAAGGTGACGTGCATGACATTGGAAAAAACATTGTTTCGGTGATAATGGCATGTAATAATTTCGAAGTGGTGGACTTGGGGGTGATGGTGCCTGCCGAACAAATTGTCAAGAAGGCTATTGAAGAAAAGGTTGATTTGATAGGACTTAGTGGACTAATCACGCCGAGTCTCGAAGAAATGGTTAATGTAGCCATGCAACTTAGAGCGGCAGGTCTTGATATACCTATAATGATCGGTGGGGCTACAACAAGCCAACTGCATGTGGCTCTAAAAATCTCACCCGTTTATGGCGGACCTATCGTGTGGATGAAAGATGCTTCACAGAATCCTATCGTGGCTTCCAAATTGCTCAACAGTGAAGAAAAGAATGCTTTTACTCACCAGTTGCAAGAGGATTATAAACAAATACAAGAACAATACGAAAACAAACAGAATAAATTGCTTTCTTTAGAAGAGGCAAGGCAGCGTAAACCGAATTTATTTGAAAACTGACAATAGGGAATGAATAAAATAAACAATATTATTTTTGATTTGGGAGGGGTGGTGATAACGCTTTCTCCTGAAAAGGCTATTGGCAAATTTAAGAAACTTGGTTTGAAAAATGCTGATAAAATCCTTGATTCTTATACCCAGGGGGGTATCTTTGGGGAGTTGGAATTGGGGAAAATCAATGAAGAGCAGTTTATCCAGCAGCTAAGTGTTCTTTGTGGAAAACAATTGACATACGAGCAATGTCTCGATGCTTGGTTGGGGTATTGTAAAGAATTGCCTGCACGCAACTTGAAGACATTAAAAAAACTGAGAAGTGAAGGATACAGACTCATATTGTTGTCTAATACAAACCCTTTTATGATGAAATGGGCTGAAAGTGATGATTTCGATGGTATCGGACACCCTATCAGCTTCTATTTCGATGCTGTCTATACCAGCTATACGATGGGTGTGATGAAACCAGATCCCACCTTTTTTAGAAGAGTTCTAATGAGCGAGAGGATTCTGCCACAACACACTCTTTTTTTAGACGATGGACCGAGAAATGTTGCTGCTGCAAGCCAATTGGGAATACGTACATTCTGCCCTGTCAATGGAGCGGATTGGACTAAAGATATCTACAAATTTCTTAATCTTGAATTAAAGGAGGAAAACATTTATCCTCAACAACTTAAAACTATTTGATTTCATATATAAACGAAGTATGGCTTTCAAAAAAAGACATAAATGGCATCTGCTCCCAGGGCAGCCTATCACCGAGATGGACAAAAAGGTGATGTATTGGGAAAACAAAGGCAAGGAGGTGCCTACACGTGACCTCATCAGAACTCCTGAAGAAATTGAGGGGATTAGACTAAGTGGAGTGGTGAACACTGGGGTGCTCGATGAAGTCGCCCGAAATATTCATGCAGGGATGAGCACTCTTGAAATAGATAAGATATGCTATGATTATTGCACAAGCCATGGCGCTGTCCCTGCATGTCTTGGGTATGAGGGCTTTCCTAAAAGCGTGTGCACAAGCATCAATGAAGTCGTATGCCATGGTATCCCAAAGGCTGAGGACATCTTGGAAGAGGGTGACATCATCAATGTTGATTTCACTACCATTCTCAATGGCTATTATTCTGACGCTTCTCGCATGTTCATTATTGGCAAGACATCTCCTGAGAAAGAGCAATTGGTAAGGGTGGCAAAAGAATGCCTTGAAATTGGCATGGAAGCTGCCAAGCCTTATGGTTTTGTTGGTGATATCGGACATGCTATCGAAAAGCACTGCAAAAAATACCATTATGGAGTGGTAAGAGACCTTTGCGGACATGGAGTGGGACTAAAATTCCACGAAAAGCCAGACATTGCTCATTATGGGCACAAGGGGCAGGGCATGTTGCTCGTGCCTGGCATGGTGTTCACTATAGAGCCTATGATCAACATGGGGACATGGAGAGTCTTCATCGACGAAGATGACGAGTATGGATGGGAGGTTATTTCAGAAGATGAATTGCCAAGTGCTCAGTGGGAGCATACACTTGTTATGACTGAACACGGGGTGGATATTCTGACGTATTGATATGGATAATAAAGATATTTATATTCTTGGTATTGAGAGTAGTTGCGACGACACTTCAGCAGCCGTGATTCGAAATGGGGTGCTGTTGAGCAATGTCACAGCTTCTCAAGATGTGCATCGTGATTATGGCGGCGTTGTTCCAGAACTCGCTTCGAGAGCACATCAGCAAAATGTGGTGCCTGTTGTAGATCAAGCCATCAAAAGGGCAGGCATCAATAAAGAAATGCTTTCTGCTGTGGCTTTCACAAGAGGACCGGGACTCATGGGATCGCTTCTCGTAGGAGTGAGCTTCGCAAAAGGATTTGCAAGGGCATTGGGAATACCTCTTATTGATGTTAACCATCTGCAAGGACATGTCATGGCGCACTTCATCAAGGAAAATGACGAGGATCGTTCCGCACCTCCCATGCCATTCTTGTGCCTGCTTGTCAGTGGGGGAAACTCCCAAATTGTAAAGGTAAATGCTTACAACGACATGCAGGTGCTTGGACAAACAATTGATGATGCCGCCGGTGAGGCAATTGACAAATGTTCTAAAGTCATGGGGCTGGGATATCCTGGTGGGCCGATTATAGACAAGTTGGCAAGACAAGGTAATCCTAAGGCTTTCCATTTTGCACAACCACATATAAAAGGCTTTGATTACAGCTTTAGTGGATTGAAAACATCGTTTTTATACCAATTGAGGGATTGGGTGAAAGAAGACCCGGATTTCATAGAGAAAAACAAGGAAGACCTTGCTGCAAGTCTTGAATTTACCATTGTGGACATTCTGATGAAAAAGTTGAGGTTGGCTGTCAAGGAAACCCGTATCAAGGATGTGGCTCTTGCCGGTGGCGTTTCTGCCAATAATGGTTTGAGAAATGCCTTCAAGTACCATGCCAAAAGGTTTGGATGGAATATCAACATACCCAAATTCAGCTATACGACAGACAATGCTGCAATGATCGCCATTACAGGATATTATAAGTTTCTTGATGGTGTGTTCTGCAACATCGATGCTCCTGCTTTTTCGAAAATCACGTTTAAATAGAAAACCTAATTATATAGCCATGCAATTAGAAAACAAAGTATTGAGTCGAGAAATCCAGACCAGGTTATATGAATCTGGAAAGACACTTGGCACTGCAGAAAGCTGTACCGGTGGGCGTATTGCCGAAGCTATTATTGCCACTCCTGGGGCTTCTGAATATTTCAAAGGGGGTATTGTGTCATACACCAATGAGGTGAAAGAAAAACTGCTTCATGTTGACCACCAACTGCTTGAGGAGAAGACGGCTGTTTGCGAGGAGGTTGCAATCGCCATGGTTAAAGGGGCGTGCCAAACGTTGAACGTGGATTATGCCATCGCTGCTACAGGTGTGGCTGGACCTGGAGGGGGAACAAAGGAAATACCTGTTGGCACTATTTGGCTTGCTTTTGGAACACCAGACGATGTTCGCACTTTGAAACTTGAAGAGGATGAAGGTAGAGACAAAAATCTAATGATTGCAACATTCAAGGCTCTACAAGGATTCTTTGATTATATCAACGAAACCCTCCCACGCTCTGAAAGGGAGGGATAATCCTCCTTGTTGGTTTTATTGGAACACTTTTCTTTCCAAAATCTTAAAAGATTCTTAAAATATAAGTTTTGAGAATCTTTTTTAATATTATTTAGTTCGCATTTTTCGCCCATGAATGTTTTATGTAGTAATTTTGCGTTGATTTTTGAAATATTATTATCATTCAACGAACATAACATAAATATTACATAACATGGCAGAATCATTTGACATCCGAGAACTAAACATCAGGATTGAACAACAGAGCGCATTCGTGTCAAGCCTTACAATGGGCATGGACAAAGTTATTGTGGGACAAAAACACTTGGTGGACACACTTCTTATCGGACTACTTAGTGATGGACACATCTTGTTGGAAGGTGTTCCTGGATTGGCAAAAACACTTGCCATAAAGACTCTATCCCAACTTATCGATGCCAAATATAGCAGAATACAGTTCACTCCTGACCTCCTGCCTGCAGACGTTGTTGGCACAATGATTTATTCGCAAAAGGACGAGAATTTCCAAGTGAAAAAAGGTCCTGTATTCGCTAATTTCATTTTGGCTGATGAAATCAATAGAGCACCGGCAAAAGTGCAAAGTGCTTTGCTTGAGGCGATGCAGGAACATCAGGTTACCATAGGAGACAGGACATTCCCTCTCCCTGATCCCTTTTTGGTCATGGCAACACAGAATCCTATTGAACAGGAGGGCACATATCAGCTTCCTGAGGCACAGGTTGACAGGTTCATGCTGAAAGCTGTAATTGACTACCCAACTTTACAAGAGGAAAAACTCATTATCCGTGAGAATTTGCATGGCAGCTTGCCAGAAGTAAAGCCTGTTACGACAGCACAGGAAATCATTGACGCAAGAGAAGTTGTCAGACAAGTTTACATCGATGAAAAAATCGAACAATATATCGCTGACATCGTATTTGCCACAAGATACCCGGAAAGGTATTCATTGATTGAATTGAAAGATCTCATCGCCTTTGGTGGTTCTCCAAGAGCGAGTATCAGTCTGGCAAAAGCTGCACGGGCATATGCTTTCATCAAGAGGCGTGGATTTGTTGTTCCTGAAGATGTCAAGGCTATTGCACACGATGTCTTGAGGCATAGAATCGGACTCACTTATGAGGCTGAGGCTACAAATGTAAGAAGTGAGGAAATTGTTAGCAAAATCATCAATAAGGTGGAGGTTCCCTAATGGAGACTGCTGAGTTGCTGAAAAAGGTGCGCCAGATCGAAATCAAGACAAGACGACTGAGCCAAAACATCTTCGCTGGACAATACCATTCTGCTTTTAAAGGAAGGGGTATGGCTTTCTCAGAAGTGAGGGAGTATCAGTATGGCGATGACGTAAGGGATATCGATTGGAATGTGACGGCTCGCTTCCACAAACCTTATGTCAAGGTCTTTGAGGAAGAGAGGGAACTCACTGTTATGCTACTTGTTGATGTCAGCGGCTCTCTTGATTTTGGCACTATCAGGCAGACAAAAAGAGATATGGTGGCTGAGATTGCTGCCACTTTGGCTTTCAGCGCCATTCAGAACAATGACAAAATTGGTGTTGTGTTCTTCTCCGACAAAATTGAAAAATACATTCCACCTAAAAAAGGAAGAAAGCATATTCTCTTCATCATAAGGGAAATGCTCAACTTCAAGCCGGAGAGCCTACGCACAAATGTGGGAATGGCTGTGGAATTCTTGACGAAAGTTATGAAACATAGCTGTACAGCATTCTTACTTAGTGATTTCTTTGTAAGAAACTCTTTCCAAGACCAGCTTACAATAGCCAACCAAAAACATGATGTGGTGGCTATCCAGGTTTACGACCAGAGAGCCAAGGAGATGCCTAATGTAGGCTTGATAAGGGTGAAGGATGCAGAGACAGGGCACGAAATGGTCATCGACACCAGTAACAAAAAAATGCGTTATGCTCATGCTGCACATTGGTTGAAAAGACAAGCTGAACTCAAGCAAGTATTTACCAAATGCAACGTCGACAATGTATCTGTGGCTACCAACGAAGACTTTGTCAAGATGCTAAGGATGCTATTTGCTATGAGAACTTAATCGATGATTTATGAAAAGAATTGCATTCTCTATATTATTGGTTTTCTTATCCTTGAATGTATTGGCTCAAGTTGTTGTTGAGTCAAAGATAGATTCTACTGCCATATTTATTGGCGAACAAGCTCACATTACTCTAAGCGTCACCTTGAATGAAGGACAGGAGGCACAGCTGCCTGTTTTCAATCAGAGACAAATGCTGACTCCAGGGGTGGAAGTGCTTGAAACAACAGATTGTGACACAACAAAGCTTGACAACAACAAGGTGAGGGTGGCTCGAAAATATACTATTACGTCATTTGATGATACATTGTATTACTTGCCACCGATGAACGTTGTCGTAGGAGGGAAAAACTACAAAAGCAAAAACCTTGCTCTAAAGGTGCTTGCTGTAGAGGTCGATACATTGCATCCTAACCAATATTTTCCTCCTAAAAGTGTGCAGAACAACCCGTTTGACTGGAACGAGTGGAAAAAGCCTTTCTGGATGAGCGTTTTGTTTATTCTCTTGATAGCTTTGGCTTTCTATCTGTATGGAAGATTGAAGGAGAACAAACCCGTCATTACCAAAATTCGCATTATCAGAAGATTGCTGCCACATCAAAAGGCAATGAAGGAAATTGAGCGTATCAAGGCTGATAAAATTGACATCTCTGAGAACCAAAAGGAGTATTATACCAGACTTACCGACACTCTCAGAACTTATCTTGAGGAAAGGTTTGGCTTTAATGCTATGGAGATGACAAGTGGAGAAATTGTAGAGCATCTTCAGAAGACTGACGACCAATCCAAAATAGATGAGTTGAGAAGCTTGCTTGAAACAGCCGACCTCGTCAAGTTCGCCAAGTATTCCACTATGCTTAATGAGATAGACAAGAATATGTCGTCTGTCGTGGAGTTTATCGAAACGACAAAGAGAGAAGACATGCCTACTGTTGAGAAGATAAAGCCAAAACTCTCTGAGAGTGACATGCGAAGCAGAAGGTCGCGCATCATTCTGAAAGCAGTTATTGCGATAGTTTCCATTGCTGCTGCCATTATTTTGGTGTATGTATTTTGGACACTTGCGCAATTACTCGACTGATACAAACAATTGATTTTAAGGAAAATAAAATATGGAATTTGCTAACAAAGGGTTCTTCCTGCTGCTGTTGCTCCTCATTCCTTTCGTATTGTGGTTCTTCTTGTATAGAAAGAAGGCAGAACCTACGATGAGAATGAGCGACACCTTTCCTTATCAATATGCGCCAAAAAGTTGGAGGGTGAGGCTGCTTCACTTCCCTACAATTCTAAGAACTTTGGCTTTCATATTGGTTGTAATAGTGCTGGCAAGACCTCAAACACATAATTCTTGGGGTGAGCGTTCCGTCGAGGGTATTGACATTATGCTGTCTATGGACGTTTCCACTTCCATGCTGGCAGAAGACCTGTCGCCTAATAGATTGGAAGCCGCTAAAGAGGTGGCTGTGGAATTCATCTCAGGAAGACCTGATGATAATATCGGACTTAACATCTTTGCCGGTGAGGCTTTCACGCAATGTCCTCTGACAACCGACCACCAGTCTCTTATCAATTTGCTTGTGAATGTCAGAACTGATATTGCTGCCATTGGATTAATACAAAATGGTACGGCTATAGGTATGGGGTTGGCAAATGCCATTAGTAGGCTCAAGGATAGCAAGGCGAAAAGCAAGGTCGTGATTTTGTTGACTGATGGCAGTAACAATGCGGGTGACATCTCACCCATGACAGCAGCTGAACTTGCAAAAAAATATGGTGTCAGAGTTTATACCATAGCTGTAGGGACTGACAAAGTGGCAAGGTTCCCCATGAATGTTGGCGGAACTATACAATATGTCAACAGGATGGAAAAAATAGACACGAAGACTTTGAGGGATATTGCTGCCAAAACAAATGGTAATTTCTACAGAGCCACCAACAAGGGGGAGCTGAAGAAAATATACAAGGATATTGACAAATTGGAAAAAACAAAATTCGACGTAAAGAAGTACAGTAAGAAATATGAGGCTTTCCAGCCTTTTGCTCTTGCTGCCATCATCATCATATTGCTCGAAATACTATTGCGTGTCACTATTTTCAGACGCATTCCATAAAACTCGAATAACATGTTCAGATTTGAAGACCCTATATATTTGTATCTGCTGATCGCCATACCGCTATTGTGGTGCATCAGGATGCTTTCCGATAGGAAAAGAAAAAAAAGGATCAAGAAGTTCGGCGATGCTGAACTCGTGACTCAAATGATGGAGGACGTATCTACTGTTCGACCTAAAGTCAAGTTCTGGGTCACAATGGCAGCTTTAGCTTTGCTAATAGTTGCACTGGCAAGGCCACAAATGGGAGCTAAAGTAAGCCGTGAAAAAAGAATGGGTATCGAGGCCATCATTTGCATGGATATTTCAAATTCCATGTTGGCTAACGATGTGGCTCCTTCAAGACTGGCAAAAAGCAAATTGCTTGTAGAAAATATTGTAGATAAGTTTGTCAACGACAAGATTGGACTCATTGTTTATGCAGGAGATGCCTTTGTACAGCTGCCCATAACTTCTGATTATGTGTCGGCTAAAATGTTCACTCATACCATCTCTCCTTCTCTGATTGCATCACAGGGTACGGATATTGCTGCAGCTATCAATCTTGCTCTCTTGAGTTTCACACCCGACGAAACAGCCGACAAGGCCATAATATTGATTACTGATGGAGAAGACCATGAAGGTAGAGCCGTGGAAATGGCAAAAGAAGCTAAAAACAAAGGGGTGAGAATTTTCATCTTGGGAGTGGGTACCGAACATGGTTCAACCATAAAGACAAGTGACGGAAGATTTCTTACCGACAACACAGGAGAAACTGTCATCACTCGGCTGAACCAAGAAATGTGCAAGGAAATAGCCGAGGCTGGAAGTGGCACTTATATTCATGTGGATAATAACAGCAAGGCTCAGCAAAAACTGGAAGACGAAATAGCTAAAATGCAAAAAGGCGAATCGGAAACCATCATTTATAGTGAATATGATGAGCAATTTCAAGCTGTGGCTTTGTTGGCGCTCGTCTTGCTCATTGCCGAAATATTGATTTTGCAACGGAAAAACCGACTTTTCAAAAATGTCAGAATATTCAATAGAAAGGTAAAAACCACCAAAATTTGATTCCCATGACCCGATATATGAATTTTTTCTTGATTTTGTTTGGCTTGTTGTTCGCCAACAACATCTTTGCACAAACGGACAGACAACATATTCGTTTGGGAAATAAGTATTTCAGAAGTGGGGCTTACGAAAAGGCCGACTTGGAATACCAAAAGGCTATGTCTATAAATGAGAACAACACTCAGGCAATATACAATCATGGATGTGCTGCCATGCAATTAGGGCAGGATTCCATTGCTGTTGTGCAGTTCCAAAAGGCAGGACAGGCAGAAACAAACAAGATTAGGAAGGCTATGGCATATCACAATATTGGTGTGCTGTTTCATAATCATCAGGATTATGCCAATGCCATCGAAGCTTACAAGGAAGCTTTGAGAAACAACCCTCACGACGATGAAACAAGATATAATCTTGAATTGGCTAAAAGGCAACTGAAACAAAATCAAGACCAGAATAACCAAAATCAAAATCAGGATAAGAACGGAGGGCAAGATAACAACAAAGACAAAGATAAAAACAAGGACAACAAAAAAGAAGACCAAAATAAAAACCAAGAACAGAAGGAAAACCAGGACAAAAATAAGGACAAGCAACAGCCTCAAGAACAGCAAATAAGCAATGATAATGCTGAAAGACTTCTTGATGCTGCTGTTCAAGAGGAAAAACGAACAAAAGAGCGTCTCGACAAGGCTATGCAACAGCCAAGAAGAAAGATTTTGCAAAAAAACTGGTGATTTTCTCAATTGGATGAATCATGAAAAAAACAACATTCATATTGATGCTTTTAAGCATGACTCTCGCTGTGCAAGCACAAAGAATAGCTGTGCATGCTCCTTCGAGAGTTGCCGCGGGTGAGAATTTCAGGCTTGAATATACTGTAAATACTTCAAATGCCGACAATATTCGTCTGGGTAACATACCAGATGAATTTGAAGTCGTTTTTGGACCAAGTGTCTCGCAACAAGAAAGCTATACTATCGTTAATGGACATGCAACAAGTTCTTCTTCGACCACTTATACTTACACACTTATGGGTACAAAGAGTGGAAACTTTGTGCTGCCACCTGCTCATATCGTAATTGGAGGAAAAAATGTGGCTTCTGACCCAGTGAGAATTAGTGTCGTTGGAAATTCACAGCATTCTTCTTCTGGAAATAATGGAGCAAAATTCCATCAAGACCAAGATGACCAACCTGAAATGCAGTCTGCTGGCACACCTATATCAAACAAGGACCTTTTCATAAGGGTGAGTGCCAACAAAACTCATGTACACGAACAAGAGCCTATATTGCTCACATATAAGGTATATACTCTATTGGACCTTACCCAACTCAATGGAAAAATGCCAGACCTTACGGGATTCCATACACAAGAAGTGGAACTGCCAGAACAAAAAAGTTTCCACATTGAAAATGTGAATGGTAGAAATTATAAATGCGTCACTTGGAGCCAATACGTTATGTATCCTCAAATGACAGGAAAACTTGAGATTCCAAGCATAACTTTCAAAGGCACTGTAGTTCAGAAAAACAATAGTGTGGATCCTTTTGAGGCATTCTTCAATGGTGGCTCTGGATATGTGGAAGTTGATAGGGAAATTGTTGCTCCTGGCATTACTGTCCAAGTGGACTCTTTGCCAACAAGACCGGCTAATTTTTCAGGAGGCGTAGGGAAATTCAACATTTCAGCCCAACTTGAAAGTCAAGAGGTGAAGGCTGGCGATCCTATCAAACTCAGAGTTGTCGTGGGGGGAGTAGGAAACCTTAAATTGATAAAGCAACCTGTGGTTGACTTCCCTAAAGACTTTGACAAATACGACCCCGAGGTGACTGACAAAACAGGGCTTTCTGCCAATGGTGTGGAGGGCAACATGATATATGATTATATCGCTGTGCCAAGAAATCCTGGGGAATATACCATTCCTGCTGTCGAACTCGTTTATTATGACACTGGTAGCAACAACTATAAAACTGTTCAGACACAACCTTTCACATTAAAGGTGGCTCCTGGCGACGGCAATGGTTCCGTATCCGATTTCTCCAACATGGAAGACAAGGATATCAGACCCATCAAAAGAGGAAAAGCCTCACTTCATAAAGCTGGAGAATTCTTCTATGGCTCCACTTCTTATTGGATATGGATTTTCATCCCTTTAGCTGCTTTCCTCGCTCTATTAGGCATTTTCCGTAAGAGGGCTCTCGATAATGCAGACATAATAAAGGTAAAAGCCAAAAATGCCAACAAAGTGGCTACCAAGAGACTGAGAACCGCCAACAGGTTGATGCTCAAAGGAGAAAACAATCTCTTTTATGATGAGGTGCTCAAAGCTTTGTGGGGGTATGTGGGAGACAAACTTAACATGCCTGAGGAACAGCTCTCACGTGACAATGTAAGTGAGAAATTGGAAAACTGTGGAGTAGGGCAATCCACAATTTTAAAATTTATTGAGGCTCTTGACGAATGTGAATTTGAAAGGTATGCACCAGGTGATGCCAAAGGTAATATGAACAAAACGTTTGAATCTGCCATGATGGCAATAATGGATATTGAGAATGCCATGAAAAACAGGTCACGAAAGTCTTCGACTTTTGTCATTCTGGTCATGGCTCTTTTCATGCCGACAATTACTTCTGCTGTTACAAAGGAGAATGCTGACATGGAATATCTGAAGGGCAATTACCAACAGGCTATTGTAGATTATGAAGAATTGCTCAAGGATGGTGTCAGTGCTGACTTGTATTTCAATCTTGGGAATGCTTATTTCAGAACAGACAATATCACAAGGGCAATTCTCAACTATGAGAGGGCGCACTTGTTGGCTCCTGGTGATGAAGACATCATGTTCAATCTGAAATTTGCAAGGTCCAAGACTATTGATAAGGTGACACCACAGCCGGAGATTTTCTTCGTCAATTGGTATAGGGCATTGGTCAATTTTACAAGTGTCGATAGATGGGCTTTGGCTGCTATTGCAAGCATCATTCTTGTTTTGGTATTGTTGATGCTGTATCTGTTTGCAGATGAACTTCTTTTCAGAAAGATAGGATTTTATGGTGCAATAGCATTCTTGTTGTTGTTCGTCTTTTCCAATTTATTTGCTTACCAGCAAAAAAGCTTGCTTGAGAATAGGACAATGGCAATCGTTGTTGCATCTTCTGTAAATGTGAAAAAGACACCAGCAGACAATTCTGAGGCTTCTTTTGTCATCCATGAAGGTACCAAGGTGGATATCACCGACGTTTCCATTAAAGGGTGGAAAGAGGTGAAAACTGAAGATGGCAGGCAGGGATGGTTGAATGATAATGCCATAGAGGAAATATGATGCTCGGATAAAATGGATTTCCAAGCTGTCAACGACATAGATAGAAGCATTCTTGGCGTGTTCAACGACAATCATTCTTTGTTTTTCGACACGCTCATGGTCACACTTACTTCAGGTTTGACCTGGGTGCCTTTATATGTTGCTCTGCTTTTTCTCGTAATGAAAAACAATGAGACAATGGAGCAAGTCTTTATGGTGGTTGCCGGATGTGCTCTTTGTTTCTGTATGACAGAATTGATAACGGAGGGGATTGTAAAACCTACTTTTGCCAGACCAAGACCAGGAAGCGACCCAGAATGGATGCAAATGGTGCATGTTGTCAATGATAGAAGAGGAAGCGACTACAGCTTCTTCTCTGCACATGCTTCCAATACTTTTGGCATTTCCATGTTCTTTTGCCTGCTCGTGAGAAACAGGGTGCTTTCATTGCTTATGATATCTTGGGCATTAGTTAATTGTTATACAAGACTTTATCTTGCCATGCATTATCCTACAGACATCCTGATGGGCATCATTTTTGGTTCGGTCGTAGGAATATTGGCATATTTTGTCTATTGGTTGGCTACAAGAAAGATTAATCGTGGTCAGCACTACATTTCATCGCAATACACATCTACTGGATATAATGTAAGCGATGTGGACGTGGTGGCTTCGGTGCTTGTCGCATCGTATGCCTTGGCTATCATTTACTCCTTGTTGATGCAGGGATAATTTTTAATTTACATGGATACAAAAAATATTGAAATAGAAGATTTTAATTATGATCTCACAGATGATAGAATAGCAAAATTCCCTTTGGCAAAAAGGGACTCTTCAAAATTGCTTATATATAATCATGGAGACATAAAAGACGACGTGTTCTTCAATCTGCCTGATTATTTGCCGGAGAAGGCTGTGATGGTTTTCAACAATACAAAGGTGATTCTTGCAAGGTTGCACTTCCAGAAAACCACAGGAGCACACATAGAGGTGTTTTTACTCGAACCTCTGGCTCCAGCCGACTATCAGGTGATGTTCCTTTCAAATCATTGTTGCGAGTGGTGTTGCCTTGTGGGAAACCTAAAGAAATGGAAGGAGGGCGTTTTGCAACGTTCCTTCGTGATAGGAGGACATCAAGTCACTCTTAAGGCAGAAAGATTTGAAGAGGTGCGTACTGGGCATAGGGTCCGATTCAGCTGGGATGATGAGGATGTGTCTTTCGCAGAAATATTGGATGCTGTGGGTGAGTTGCCCATTCCACCTTATTTGAATAGGGAGTCTCAAGAGAGTGACAAGACCACATACCAAACGGTGTATTCCAAGATTAAGGGCAGTGTGGCGGCACCTACTGCAGGATTGCACTTCACAAAAGAGGTGCTTGACATGATTGACAAGAAGGGTATAAGGAGGGAAGAGGTGACTCTACATGTGGGGGCTGGTACATTCAGACCTGTGAAAAGCCAACATATAGGCGACCATGAAATGCATTCTGAACATTTCTGTGTAAAACGGGAAACCATTGAGCAACTATTAAATGGCTTAGGGCATGTAATAGCTGTGGGAACAACAAGTGTCAGGACATTGGAAAGCCTTTACTATATTGGAAAGCAATTGGCTGAAAAGCAATTGGATATGGGAGAGACTCCCCATGTGGCACAATGGGAACCATATGATGGAAGCGAAGATTTGTCCCCAAGCCAGGCTCTTGAAAACATCTTGCTCTACATGGATGAACTGAAGATTAAAGAACTTCATGCTGATACTCAAATCATCATAGCACCTGGATATGATTACAAATTGGTGAATATGTTGGTCACCAATTTCCATCAGCCACAAAGTACATTGTTGCTGTTGGTAAGTGCTTTTGTGAAAGGCGATTGGAGAAGCATTTACGATTATGCGCTTCAACATGATTTCAGATTCTTGAGTTATGGGGATAGTTCGCTTATCATTCCATGATAACATGATCATGGAGTAGGGGACTGACATGGTTGTCACATGCTTGTTTTACAGATAAAGTTAGAATTCCATCAATAATAATATGGCAAAATGAAAATAAACTGGTGGAGGAAAGGTTTCTGGATTTAAGGGAAAAAACATTGTCCTTGTTGAAGATGAGGATGGTTTTGAAATACCCACTTTAATATCAGAGGTGGTTGTGGTGGAAACCGATGATTATAATATCGCAAAAGTCCATACTTCTGCTGTACCCAACTATAACAATACCAAGAAGAACTCCATAACAAAAGAAGTGACAGATGACCCTGCTGATAGACCTGTCACTTTCAAAAAACCTGTAGAAGAAAGGAAGGGGGGCGACTTGCTGTCCGCATTTTTGGCATTCGTGCCAATAAACATCAAAGAGATGACAACCACCAATTTTGAGTCGATTTTTGTAAATGACAGCAACTTCTACATGAGGTTTACTTGGCTGGTGGCTGAGGGAAATAGTTGGACCTTGAAATATACTGATGAAGTGGAGCCCAACACCAAGCTTTTCATAGATGAGTTTGGACGGGATGCCTTGAACGACATGGAGCGAGTCTGTTTCCAGATACTCGCTTATAAGCGCGACAAGAATTTCATTATCAAGCCTGTCGTGGATGTGCAGTTCAGGATTGACCCCGTGAAATTTTACAAACTCCATGCTTTCAGAGAGAATGATTTCTTTGAAACACCTGCTTTGCTCTATACCCTTATTGAAAATGATGTTCCTCAACGACCTTTGGTAGTTAATGCACAAACACTAAAACAACAAATGTATGGCAACAAGGATGCTGAGGGAGTGCAACATAATCAAGGTAGGGACTCTTTGGTTCGCAGATATGATGACCAGCATAGCAAGGGCAAGGTAACTCATAATCGCACTCAGGACGACAAACTTGTTGTTGATTTGCATGCTTCCAATTTGTTGGAAACAACTTCTGGTATGTCGGCTGGCGACATACTTAATTACCAACTCGATGTGTTCAAACGTACAATGGAGGAAAACAAAAACAACAAAGGTAAGAAAATAGTTTTCATCCATGGGAAAGGTGAAGGGGTGCTTAGGCAGTCCATATTGCAAGAGTTGAAATATAGATACAAGAAATGCTCATTCCAAGATGCGTCGTTTCAAGAATATGGATATGGAGCTACCCAAATAACTATCAGATAAACATGTATTATAATTATCACCAAATATGAAAAACGGATTCATCACCATTGCTGCGGCAATACCGTCGGTTAAAGTGGCTGATTGCCAATACAATTTACATCAGATAGAAAACCAAATAGCACAAGCGGAGGGAAAAGGCGTGGAAATCATTGTCTTCCCTGAATTGTGTGTCACTGGCTATTCATGCCAAGACTTGTTTCGCCAGAACTTGCTCATTGAAAGGGCTGAAAATGCTGTAATGATGTTGCTTGACTTCACACGAAAACTCGACATCATTTCCATTGTAGGATTGCCTATTGCCGTGGGCAACTTGTTGCTTAATTGTGCTGTTGTAGTGCAACAGGGTGACATACTTGGCATAGTGCCCAAGACATACCTTCCCAATTATGGAGAATTTTATGAGAAAAGATGGTTCGCTTCATCTCAAGACCTGCATCCTACTGAAATACGTTTCGCAGGAAAGAAAATTGTCGTAACTCCTGCACCTCAATTATTCAGAACTGTTGAGAATGTATGCTTTGGAATAGAGATCTGCGAAGATGTATGGGCTCCAACACCTCCAAGCAATCACCTGTCTCTTGCCGGTGCTGACTTGATATTCAATCTATCGGCTTCCGACGAATTGATAGGCAAGCACCAATATCTGAAGGCATTGCTTGCTCAGCAGAGTGCACGCACTTTGTCTGGCTATGTATATAGTGGATGCGGCTTTGGAGAGAGCACGCAGGATGTGGTTTATGGAGGCAATGCTTTCATTTATGAAAATGGCATTCTTCTGGAGGAGGCTGAGAGGTTCTCTTTTTCTTCTCAAATGATAGTAAGTCAAATAGATATAGAGAAATTGCGTGCCGAGCGCAGATCCAACACCACTTTTGTAAATGCTCAAAGGCCATCAAGCGAAGAAAGACGGGCGGCTAAAGAGGTATTTGTTGATTGTTTCTCACCTGAAAACAGAACTGATGTATCTGAGTTGCAGCCATTGCCTTTTAGAACTATAAACCCGCTTCCTTTCATTCCAAAAGATAGTGAAATGACCACCAGCTGTGAAGACATTCTCAACATTCAGGTGGCAGGACTTGCTAAAAGGATGATTCACACCAATTCTCAAAAAGTCATTCTTGGTATCAGTGGAGGTCTCGACTCTACATTGGCTTTGTTGGTATGTGTGCAAACCTTCGATAAATTAGGTTACAACCGAAAGGGGATTATTGGTGTCACAATGCCTGGATTTGGCACATCCGGACGTACTTATAAGAATGCAATTGCACTGATGGACAGCCTTGGTATTACAAAAAAGGAGATTGGCATAGCCAAGGCTGTGACACAACATTTTGAAGATATAGGGCATGACCCAACTATCCACGATGTAACTTACGAGAACAGTCAGGCTCGGGAACGCACGCAAATCCTAATGGATTTGTCCAACAAGCTTGGCGGTTTGGTGGTTGGTACTGGCGACTTGTCCGAACTCGCTCTTGGTTGGGCTACATATAATGGCGACCACATGTCAATGTATGGAGTAAATGCAAGCATTCCGAAGACTTTGGTGGGCTATTTGGTGAGATACATTGCTATGGAAAAAATGGACAAAAACACTAAGGACATTCTTCTTGATGTTGTTGACACTCCCATTAGCCCTGAACTGACACCGCCAGACCAAGAGGGGAAAATCCAACAAAAAACAGAAGACTTAGTTGGACCATACGAGTTGCATGATTTCTTCCTATACCATTTCTTGAGATTTGGCTGCCGTCCCGAAAGACTGTTCTTGTTGGCTAAGAGGGCTTTCGATGGTTCCAATCAGAAAGCTGGCAAATATGATGATGCCACTATCAAGAAGTGGCTCACCACTTTTTCAAGAAGATTCTTCAGCCAGCAGTTCAAGCGCTCTTGCTTGCCTGATGGCCCCAAAGTGGGGTCTGTGAGCTTGTCGCCAAGGGGAGACTGGAGGATGCCAAGCGATGCTTCTTCTGCATCATGGCTCGCAGAATGCGAGGCTCTTTAATCCTGTTTCAAGGATTAAGATACTTGTCGAAATTCTCTTTGTAAGCATCCGTCACGCGTATGACTTCATCGCCTATGTAGATGCATCCATTGCGATCTACCGTTCGTATCTTCGCCAAGGCTACAACATACGAACGGTGGACTCGCATGAATTGTGATTGTGGAAGCATGTCTTCTACAGCTTTCATCGTCAGATGGGTTGTGAGTGGCAAACGCTCACCTTCAATGTAAAATCTCACATAGTCTTTCATGCCGCTCACATAAATGATGCTGGATATTGGTATTTGGCGATATTCGCCATCTACCTTGAGAAACAGTGTCTCACGATTGTGATTGGCGGTTGGCGTAGATGCTTGAGGCAATTCAGCCTCTACCATGCCAAACCATTGCCGCGCCTTTTCTACCGCCACAATGAACTTCCCATAACGGATGGGCTTCAAGAGGTAATCCAATGCCGACACTTCATAACTGTCAAGGGCGTATTCCTTGAAGGCAGTAGTAAAAATTATTCTTGTTGGTGAAGTCACTATTCGAGCCAATTCCAATCCGTTGATGTCGGGCATTTGAATGTCCAAAAAGACAAGATCCACTTCATTCGCCTTCAAAAAGCTGATGGCTTCTATGGAATCGGTGAACGAGGCTGTTAATACCAAACCTGATGTCTTGTTGATAAAGGTCTCAAGCAGACGGACTGCCAAAGGTTCGTCATCCACTACTACGCATCTGATATCTCTCATTGCTTAATTGTGATTTTCACATGATAGATGTTGTTGTCGTCTATTATTTGTTCCCAATCATAATTATCTCCATACATCAGCTGGAGCCTTCGGCGGGTATTCTCTATGCCTATGCCACTTCCGCTGCGGTCGCTGTCGCCTTTGGGATAATTGGTGTTGTCGCAAATGAACACCAAGTTCTCTGCCTTTTGGGTGAGTTGTATGGATATATGGGATGGTTTGCTGTTGCTCACTCCATGTTTGAAAGCATTTTCTATTATTGATATGAATAGCAACGGCGCTATCTCATAATTGCTGTCTGTCACGTCAAATTGCGTTTCTATTGTGGTTTGGTCGTTGCAACGCAGTTTCATCAACTCTATATAATTGCGCATGAACTCCACCTCGCCATTAATTGGAACCACTTTCTTGTTGGTCTCATACAAGGCATAGCGTAATAGGTCGCTCATTTGTGCTATTGACTCTTGAGCTTTGTCGGGATCTATCTGTGTCAGGCTGGAGATGTTGTTGAGGGTGTTGAAGAGGAAATGGGGATTAATCTGATTTTTCAGCCATGCCAACTCGGCTTCCGAGTTCTTTTGCTTCTCCTCCAAAAGCTGGCGGCTTATCTCACGTGTCTTGATAATATGTCGTATGGTGATGGCTGCTGCTATTGCAGCTAAGTTCAATAAAAAATAAACGAACATGCCAGACAAGAATCCCATCCATGCATTGGTAGGTATCTCCACACCTGGGGCCTCTGCATATTTCCTCCATTGAAATATGCCTATGTTGAGCAAAACCAACAATGCTATATTTGCCAAGCCGTATGTCTTGTATCTATGTTTGTATAGAAGAAATGGCACAAATAGATAGAAATTCACAAAGTATAGTATCAGAGGCGACTGCAGATGATACCATAAAAGCTGTGCCATCGTCTTGGCTGCTTGAAAATCTCTTGTGGTAAGATAGACTGCCAATGGTGATAGCAGCAAGATGCTTGCTACTACAACCAACTGAAGGGCGAAAAGCCAAATATCTTTCTTCTTAATCTTCATCTTCATATGTTTCATAGTTGCGCCAAAATTACTAAAAAAAAACAACATTGCGTGTTTTCAATTGAAAAAATGTTGATGAAACAAAAACTTCGATAATTGTTTTGATTTCCGCTTGGCTTGCACTATCTTTGCAATCTATTATTATTTCAATTATTTCTGATTTGTTGTAATGTCAATCAATAGAAGCGTCTCTTCTGACCGGACGGATTTGAGAAGGAAAATCCTTGATGCCGCCATGCTTGCCTTTCAAGAACATGGAATTAAGGCTGTGACCATGAGCGACATAGCAAGTCAGCTTTCCATCTCGAAGCGTACCCTTTATGAAATATATGCCAACAAGGAGGATTTGCTTTTCGAATGTGTTTGCGACCATGACAAACAGATGAAGATGCAATTGCAAGAGGTGAATGGCAAGAATGGCAATGCCATGGACATTCTTATTCACTTCATCAAGATTAATATCGAAAACAGCAGCAAGACCAACCCATTGTTCTTTTCTGATTTGCACAAGTATCCCAAGGTGATGGCTTACATCAATAGTCGTAATGAAAATAGTAGGGAAGACTCTATTGGATTCATGAAAAGGGGAGTGGAAGAGGGCTTTTTCAGAGATGATGTGAACTACGACCTTGTTAATTTGATGGCAGAGGTATTCATGAAGCATGTCATGGACACAAAGCTATACAAGATATATCCGTTGTCTGAAATCATTAGCAACGTCATTCTCTTCATGCTTAGAGGTTTTTGTACGGAAAAAGGTCTGGAAAGGCTCCAGCACCTCACTACGTGAGAATGTCAGAGCCTCTCCACTTGTTTTACTCCTTTCACCGTACGGATTTTCTTTATCAAGGCTTCCAGCTTTGAGGTGTCGTCAAGTTGTACGACAAGTATTCCACCAAACAAACCGTCATGGCTGTCTATGTTGATGGAGCGCATCACTATCTTTTCTTCTTTGGATATGATGCTGGTGATGTTGTTCACAATTCCAATGTCGTCATTGCCTATCACACGGAGTGTGATGGAATATTGGGAACTGCCTTTGCCGCTCCACTTTGCTCTTACTACTCGATAGCCGAAACGCCGACGTAGCTCGGGGGCATTGGGACAGTCTGTGCGGTGTATCTTTATCCCTCCATTCACAGTGACAAAGCCAAATATGCTGTCACCATAGATGGGGTTGCAGCACTTGGCGAGTTGGTAGTCGATGCCCTTGAGATTTCGGTCTATCACCAACACATCTTCGTTCTGGCGGACATACTCCTCTTCTGGACTGGTGAAATTGAACTCTTCTGCACTGCGGGCAGGCAATTGCTGTGTATTACCCGCTTCATGCTGTTTGAGCTCAACATATTTCAATATCACATCGTTGGGGTCGAGCTTCTCGTCTGCAAGTTGCTTGTAGAAGTCACGCGTCTCCTTGAAACCTAATTTCTTGATGAGCTGGTTCATCGTGCCTTCGTCCAACTCCACCTTCTTGTTCTTGAAACGACGTTCGAGCATTTCCTTGGCATAAATGCCGTCTTTCACTTGGGTTTCTTTTAGGGCAAGTCTGATTTTCGACTTGGCACGAGATGTCTTTACTATTGAGAGCCAGTCTTGCTTCGGACTTTGGCTGTTGGAAGTCATTATATCCACCGTGTCGCCACTATGTAGTTCCTCTCTTACAGGAACCATCTTGCCGTTGATTCTGCCACCTACGCAGTGATTGCCTACGTTGGAATGGATGTGATAGGCGAAGTCAAGCACCGTGGCTCCCTTGCGGAACTTCAAGAGGTCGCCTTTTGGAGTGAAGACGAAAACTTCATCCTCATAGAGATCCATCTTGAATTGGTCCATCATCTGCATGTCGTCGTTGCTCTCAAGGGCTGCGCGGATGTTGTTGAGCCATTCGTCTATACCCGACTCTCCCTTCACGCCTTTATAACGCCAATGGGCGGCAAGACCACGCTCTGCAATTTCATCCATCCTTTCTGAACGGATTTGCACCTCCACCCATTTGCTCTCAGGACCAAGCACGGTGATGTGGAGACTTTCATAACCATTTGATTTCGGTACGGAAAGCCAGTCGCGCATTCGTTTCGGGTTGGGTTGATACATGTCGGTGATGATGGAGAATGTCTGCCAGCATTGCATCTTCTCCTTGTCTTCTGGGGCATCGATGATGATGCGGATGGCAAACAGGTCGTATATGCCTTCAAATCCACAACGCTGCTTCTTCATCTTTTGCCAGATGCTATGGATGCTTTTCGTACGGCCCTTCATGTGGAACTTCAATCCTGAAGAGCGCAACTTTTCATCTATAGGACCAATGAAGCGCTCAATGTAGGCATCACGGGCGCGCTTGGTGGCATTGAGCTTTTCCTTTATCATGTAATAGGCATCTGGCTCAAGATATTTCATGCTTAGGTCTTCCAATTCGCTTTTCAATTTGTAAAGACCTAATTTGTGTGCCAAGGGAGCATAGAGATATGATGCCTCCTCTGCCACATGGCGCTTTTCCTCTACTTGTTCCGTGTCGCGGATATGGCGCATCAAATTCACCCTGCTGGCTATCATGATGAGAATTACTCGCATGTCTTCGGCAAAGGATATGAGTAGATTGCGGAAATTCTCTGTTCCTACCGTCTGGCTCTTTTGATACAACATGTGGACACGACCAAGACCATGGATTATCTGGGACACTCCTTTGCCAAACCATTCTGAAATCTCCTCTTGGGAATGGTATGTGTCTATCTGGCAAGAATGGAGTACAAGAGATAGGATGCCATCGCGCTTCAGGCCTATTTCGTCGTGGGCGAGGATGGCTGTTTCCAATCCAAATTCAACTGGGTTCAATCCGAAGACATCTCTGCTTATGTGTTGTAGCGCAAATGCCTCATCTAATAGCTTGTCAAGCTTTTCAATGTCGTCGGGAAGAAGAATTGAGGACAAGGAGTCGCCAAAATCACGCAATGCTGACTTTGATTCGATTATCTCTTTTTCTGTAAACACTCTATTTCCCATTTCCAACTCTTTTATTATTATTTTATGTGCTTTCCCTTTTAAGAAATCACATCAAATCTTATTTTATTGCAAAGATACAAATTTTCCCTCCAGTTTTTCTTTCATTTAAGAAAAAGTAAGTATATTTGTGACAAAATACCATAATCATGTTATTCAATCTTTAATATTATGTTATCACAAGAAGATCTAAAACAAATTTGTGCAAAGGGTATCTCTGAGGAGAAAATAGAGACTCAATTGCAATCGTTCAAAGAAGGGTTCCCTTTCTTGAAACTTGAAGCCGCCGCTTCTATAGGAAAGGGCATTATGGCACCTGACGAGGAGGAACGCAAAAGTTACATTGATGCTTGGAATGCTTACAAAGCTGCAGGAAGCAAAATAGTGAAGTTTGTTCCTGCTTCTGGAGCTGCAAGCCGTATGTTCAAGGACATGTTCGCTTTTGTCGATGCCGATTATGATGTGCCTACCACTGCTTTCGAAAAAACCTATTTCAGCAACATCACCAAATTTGCATTCTATGCAGAACTCGACAAGAAATGTGTTGAAAATACTGGTAAAAACATCGAGCAACTAATAGCAGAAGGCAATTACAAGGCTGTAGCTGCCAACATGCTTAAGGCTGATGGACTCAACTATGGCCAGCTCCCTAAAGGACTTCTGCTTTTCCATAATTATGATGGTGGACCACGCACCCCAATGGAGGAGCATCTGGTGGAAGCTGCCCTTTATGCTTCAAGCAACGGAGAGGCTAATGTGCATTTCACTGTAAGTCATGAGCACATGGACCTATTCCAGCAAAAAGTGGATCAGAAGGTGGATGGATATGCCAAGGAATATGACATTAAGTATAATGTCTCTTTCTCAGAACAAAAACCAAGCACCGATACCATTGCTGCTAATCCAGACAATACGCCTTTCAGAACAGAAGATGGAAGACTCTTGTTCCGTCCTGGTGGCCATGGAGCCCTTATAGAGAATCTTAATGAAATTGACGCTGATGTGATTTTCATTAAGAATATCGACAACGTGGTGCCCGACAGGCTAAAGGATGACACCGTGACTTACAAGCAACTTATTGCTGGCGTACTTGTAACATTGCAAAAAAAGGCTTTTGAATACCTCGAGATTCTTGATAGCGGAAAATACGACCATGAGAAACTTGAAGAAATGATTCGTTTCGTGCAGCGTGACCTTTGCTGCCGCAAGAGCGACATCAAGTTGCTGGAGGATGCAGAACTTGTTATCTATCTGAGGAAAAAACTCAACAGGCCGATGCGTGTTTGCGGAGTGGTGAAAAATGTGGGAGAGCCTGGTGGCGGACCATTCCTCACATATAATCAAGACGGAACGGTCAGTCTGCAGATTCTTGAAAGTAGCCAGATTGACAAATCCAACGAGGAATACCAAAAGATGTTTACTGAAGGTACTCATTTCAATCCTGTTGACCTGGTATGTGCTGTCAAGGATTACAAGGGCAACTCATTCGACCTGCCGCAATTTGTTGATAAATCTACGGGCTTCATTAGCAGTAAGAGCAAGAATGGAAAAGAACTCAAGGCTCTTGAATTGCCAGGATTGTGGAATGGAGCTATGAGCGATTGGAATACTGTGTTCGTAGAAGTGCCTCTTTCCACATTCAATCCAGTGAAGACTGTAAATGACTTGTTGCGTGAGCAACACCAATGATATCCATTTGGGTTTGCCGGCATGAATGAATGCCGGCAAACTTTTTGCACCTTGTATGGAAAAACTTTGGAATGGCAATTACCTGAAAGTGATGGCTGCTAACTTTTCGCTTTTTTTCGCTTTCTATTTGCTAACACCTCTATTGCCCATATATTTGAAAGAATACTTCTCGGCAAACAAGGACATGATAGGTCTTGTCTTGTCGGGATATACCATTACTGCATTGATATGCAGGCCTTTTAGTGGCTATTTAGTGGATGGCTTCGACAGAAAGAAAATGTTGTTGTTTTTTTATTTTCTCTTTTTTGTCTTTTTCGCAGGATACATTGTTGCAGGCTCACTATTGCTTTTTGCCATTGTACGCACTTTGCATGGAGGTGCTTTTGGAGGACTGACCGTTGCCAACAGTACAGCAGCCATTGACGTGTTGCCATCAAGCAGGAGAAATGAAGGTATAGGCTTTTATGGATTGAGCAACAATCTTGCGATGGCTTTGGCTCCTTCTATTGGCATCTTGATTTATGATTTGACGGATGATTTTGAACTCTTGTTTTGGGTTGCTCTTGTAGTCGCTGGAATAGGGCTCTGTATTGACAATACTGTGGTGCTGCCAAAAAATGAAAGATTTGAGAAAAAGAACAAGATATCATTCGACCGCTTTTTTCTCGTTCGCGGTTGGTTGTTGGCGGTAAATGTCATATTCTTCGGATTCTGTTTTGGCGTCCTTCACAATTACCTTGCCATTTATAGCAAGGAGACTATGGGAATCACAGGCGGCACTGGTGTCTTTTTCTTGTTGTTGTCAATAGGACTTATCGTATCGAGAATTCAAGGCGCAAAGTCGTTGAGGGGTGGTAATCTTACACGACATGCAAGTTTGGGATTGCTTTTTTCTACTATTGGTTATTGCTTGTTTGTGTTTTGTCCCAATGCCATAGGCTATTATCTATCTCCATTGCTCATCGGATTGGGGAATGGGCATATATGGCCGGCTTTCTTGAACATGATAATCAACTTGGCAGAGCATAACCAGCGTGGCACTGCCAATTCCACACTCCTCGTTTCATGGGATGTCGGAGTGGGAATTGGTGTGTTGTTGGGTGGTGTGTTGTCTGAGCACTTTAACTATTCCACAACTTTTTGGGCTGTAGCTTTTGCTCAGGTGGCTGGCTCGTTGCTTTTCTTGTTTGCAACAAAATCTTTCTTCTTGCAAAGGAAGATTGGAAGAGTTTAATCCAACACCATTTGCACTATCGCCATCACGTCGGCTATTGATATCCTTCCATCGTAATTGGGGTCGGCGGCAAGGTGGTCAAAAATATATGGCTTCTCGTAGTCATTGCCTAAAACAATGTTTACTGCTGCCATGACATCGGAGACGGATATGGTACCGTCTCTGTTGACATCGCCCATGAGGGAGTTCGCATCGCCAGACTTGATGCAAGAGAATTCTACTACAACCGGACGGTGGTCGCCTAATGGCTTGGCGCTGTCGGTGCCATCTACCGTGCCGTAGGTGTAGTCTTGTTCTATCTTGAACGACAAGGCGGACAATTGCAATAAGTTGGGCGAATTTGGATTGATATAGATGATTTTATCCACCACTTCGTAATTGGCATAATTCGTTGGGTCTGAATCGTTGGTCAAGTCCCCTGAACCAACTGTGGGGTATTCGTTGTTGCGGCATAGTTCCACCCACGCGTCTGATATCGTGTAGTCTGAAGTGTTTTGATTTACAATTTGGAAGAAATGTCTATGTATGTCTTCACGTGTCCATCGGCTGTTGGTGTCGCCAAGAATAATCTTGGGGCGTGTGCTGTCTGACGCCTTTACAGCTTGGGCTAATTGCTCCCATTGTGCCTCGCGGGATTGCGTGGCTTCACCGGCATCCATGTGCAATACATATAGGTCGATTTCCATTTCTTCACCAACTGTGACATCGTAATGACGGAAGCCTTTTTTCACATATTGGTTGCCATCGGTTGCCGTTGTTTCTGTCCAACGTGTCCAATTTTCATTGTCGGTACTAATTGTGTTCTTTTTCCATATGAGGTTCAAGCCATCCGTGTCGAAGGGGTAGCTAAAGTCCGATATGCTGATGGAGCCACGATGGGTTCCACAATTATAGTCATTGGAAAGCTCGCTCATCAACGAACCATGATAATTGAAGTCTTCGCTTACACCGATTATGTCGTAACCTTTGGAATGCAGGTATTTGCTTATCTTTTTAGTTCCGTCTTCGCCTGGACCGTCTTCATTGACAGTTACAAACAATATTTTCTGTGGAAGGCCATCCACATTGAGAGCGGTTGCTGTGAATGTGCATTCTTCCATCTTGCGCTCCATGGTAACGCTCAATGTGGCGTCTGCTTGTATTGGCTTGAAGTAAACCCTGCCTTTATTGAATGTCATACGTTGTTCAATAGGCTGGGTTGTCACATCACTTAAAAACTTTTCCCCATCAGTGGAGCATACAATATCCGATAGCTGTCCTCGTAGCAGGTATTCGGTGCTATATTGTATGTCATAGTAATACCATTGACCAATGACAAGCTTGGTGTCGTTGTCGTTGGGCAGGGGTAGGGCAATGCCATTAAGGAAAACACCAAAGCAGGTCAATTTCACATTGTCGAGTTTGAAGAATGTTTGTGTCTCAGACTCGTGCCCTTCCAACCACCAACTGCCTGTTGATGAGGTGATGATGTGTAGCTGTTGGTCTGTGCCGATGGTTATGGGGATGGTTACGGGGATGCCTGTGGCGTCATTTATTCCTGTCTTGCTAATTTCATTGTTGTTAGCCCTCAAGGTTACAGTCCGTCCAGCCCATGTTGCCATGACTGCTGACAATTCATAACTTCCGCTTGGAACATTTTCCACTGTCTGTGAAATGCCTAAGTTGCTTGCCCACCATTGGTAGGCATTGAACAGGTAGCCGCCTTCCTTGTTGGTCATTCCATAATCGCGAGTGTTGAATTCATTGTCATTAGTCACATTGGGATTGCGTGTCCATCCTTTTGCATCACCTGTTTCAAAAGACGCATTGGTTATCAGCCATGTGGCATCTACAGGATTTGCAGATGAGGATGATTGAAGCAGTTGCATTTGCAAGGCTCTATATTCTCTTTCAAAATCTGATTTGGAGATATGGAAAATTCGGTAGTGCCCTGCTTCGTCATTTGGCGTGTTTTTACGATTTAGGGCAAGGGCTTCATTTTCTGCCACTTGATAGTTCCAAGGACCTAAGTACCCGGAAAAGTTGTCTCCTCCCGAGATAGGGTATTGCCCGCTTTCAAAAAGCCAATAACCGTCTTGGTATGTGGGATTCAAAAAACTCCATTCGTCAAGATTCTTGTCTGTATAGGTGTTCACATACATGAAACCTGACCCATTATGTGTTTGAAAAAGGTCTGCGCTATAAACTATGTTGCGAAAACCTATTTTTGTGCCATTCTCTTCTATCGTGAAAAAATTGGTCGCATCAAGCATGGGGTCTTTTTCTGCTGACACATATCTTAGGGCTTTTGTGTCTTCGCTCGCCCAACTTGGTTTTGCCTCATAACGTCCTATGCCTACAATTAGATTGCTGTTTTCTGCTGATGTCAGAATATAATAATCGTTCTCTGTGGTCATGATTTCATTCAGGCTGGTTACTTCTGTGAATCCCCTCTCTGTTGTGAGGAATGTAAGGTAATCACTTGAGTATGCTTCGCAAGTGAATGAAATCATGCAAGTCAACATGATGATGGGTAAATATAGTCTTTTCATGGTCTTTGTTGTTTTTGGATAGTATTAGTGAGAATGGAAATATTTGTAGGTTCTATTAGCTTTTCTAACTAATAGAACCTACTTTTGGATTATTTCACAAGGATTTTCTTTCCTTGGTGTATGTAAACGCCTTTCACTGGCTCTTTTACAGGCATTCCCATCAAGTTGTAGTATTTGTTGTCCTCGTTGATGGGGAGGGTGGTTTCTTTTATTCCTGTTGGGTCTTCTCCTTGGAACGACTGGATGAAGTCGGGCAAATAGTAGCCCAAATGTGGGGGCTGATTGTAGGCTACATTTTCCCATGCCACTCCAAGGCGATAGGTGTGGTCGTGCATCAATGTGGGAACCCTATAGTTGGTGGTAAAGGCAGAGGAATAGATGTTTATTGTCGCACTATCTGTCTTGCTCCAGTAGATGACTTCCTCTCTCCAGTCTCCGAAGAGGTCGGCTGTAAGGCATGGGGTGGCTTTGGTGCTGTTGCATGATGCCGGGCGACCAAAGGCACTCAAGGCATTGCGGCCAAATCCCAAACCGAGTATCGTCGTCGTGCCGGCATTCCACTTGCTGATGTTTATGTCGTCGAGTGTCTCCTCGTATTCATCGCCATCCCAGTAGATGCGGAAGTTCATTCCAGGATTGTTGCCGTATATGCTTGTACCATTGATTTTGAATGTGCTGGCTTGTGTGGCGTAGGTGAATTCTGCTCCGCGATAAAGACCATCGAAATCGGCTGCAATGCCACGTCCTGTGTCACGGTCGGATGTCTTTCTCACCAACACTTCTCCTGTACGGGCATCATGCAAGTCGCAACCGTATGAACCTGTGCTCTCCTCATGGACATCAAACACTTCATAGCCTGGACGGTCTGGGTCCAGGTCGGCAAGATGGATGGCGTCTCCGTGACCAAAGCCTACACTGTAGAGCAAATGCCCGTCATTGTCAACTGCTCCGCTGCCCCAAATGATTTCATCACAGCCATCGCCATCCACATCGGCAACAGAGAGGTTGTGGTTGCCATTGCCAAACATCGTGTAGTAATTGCCTATGCCACTGGTGTTGCTGTTGTATGTCTTTGTCGTCTTGTTCCAGTTGGCGTCATAAAGCTCCACGGTGGTTCGGTTCACTGAGGCATGAAGCCATTTGTGCTTGAGCTCTTGTCCGTCGAAGTCAACTGCCCACAGATAGGCTCGTGTGTAGTAGCCTCGGCACATCACAGCACTGGGATTTTTGTCTGGACCGTCAAGATATGCCACGCAGGCAAGATGTCGGTCTGCACGGTTGCCATAATTGTCGTTCCAGTAACTCTTTTCCGGATGGGGGTCGCTGCGGTTGAAATTGCCTGCACGATTGGGGTTGTACCAGATGGTATGGATTGCCTTGCCTGTCAAGCCGTCGAAAACTGTGAGGTATTCAGAGCCTTTGAGGATGCGACCGTTTCCATCGCGAAGGTCCTCAAGGTTGGATGTGCCTTTTATTTGGGTGTCCGTGGCTGCATAAGATACGTATTGTCCCTCGCTGTCTTTTGAGCCAGGGGCTGTCTTGCATATCATTTCTGCCTTTCCGTCGCCATTGAAGTCATAAACCATGAACTGTGTGTAGTGGGCGCCGGCACGGATGTTGATGCCTAAATTCACACGCCATAGCTTGGTGCCGTCAAGTTTGTAGCAGTCGATGATGACAGGGTTGGAGGCTCCTGTGTTGGAGTTGTCTTTTGAGTTGGCTGGGTCCCATTTCAGGAAGATCTCATATTGTCCATCACCATCAACATCACCCACCGAACAGTCGTTGGGATAGTATTCCTTGCCGCCAATGGTTTCCGGACGGTCGAGATGTATGCTTAGATAGGCTTGTGCCCAGGGGGACACTTCTGCTGTCGTATCTACGGGGACTCCATTTTGAAATGTCACCACTTGCAACTTGTCGGTGGCAGTACACGATATTTGCAGCGAGGTGGTCTTGTATAAGTTGTCGGCAACTTTTTTCCCATTTTTGAGCAATGCGAAAGTGGTGTGCTTGTCATCGGTGCCAAGAAGTCGCCAACTTGCAAAACAATGACCGGCTGTGGTGGGAAAGGCTATCAACCCTCTGTCAAGCTTTTCCATTTGACTTGTTGGGGTGTCGGGTGCTTGGGCTAAGGTGTTCATGCTTGCCATGCTCAATGCTGAAGCCAACAATAAAAATATCCTTTTCCTTATTGAAAATAATGATTTCATTGTAGATTTGTTGTAGTTGTTGTTTTTTAGTTTGACTTTTCGATGCAAATATAACTAAAATTCTTCTATCTTTTGTAATAAGAAATGAAAAACACGAATGTAAGGCAAAATAGGCTACCTTTGACTTTATGGCTACGGGTTGATGACATGGCTTTATGGGGCTGTGTGTCTAAGCGTGCAAAAAAATCCCCTCGCCAAAATGGCAAGGGGATTGTAAGATTACGTTTCCTACATTTTAGCGGACGATAAACTTCTTGCCCTGCTTGATGTAGATGCCACGTTGCAAGTTCTTGCTGTTCACCTGTACACCATTGAGGTTGTAGATAGGTGCGTTGTGGTCGGAGATGATCTCACCATTGCTGAGTTCTTCGATTCCATCACCTGCTACTGCCTTGAACACTCTCACGCGAGAAACAGCAGTGTCAACACGATAGAACTGGAAGGTCTCAAGACCTGTGTAAACCTCTACAATACCACCAAGGTTGGATGCCTTGTACATGGCCTTGGCCTCGTCGGGATCTGTGCCGGCTGGATATTGTGGGTGAATAGAACCACCACCATAGTTGTCAATCTTCTCCACTACGATGAAGTCTGACTCTGTCAAGCCATCAACACCGAGGGTCACATAGTTGATAAGGATTGGTGAGTAGCTCAAGCTGTTGGGGTTGAAGGTCTCATCATCGTTAACTTGACCTGAGAATACAAGACCGATACCAATTTTCACCTGGGCATTGGTTGTGCCACCAGGAGCACCTTGTGGGTCGGTTTGTGGAGTCACACCGTCTTCCTCGAAGTAAGCTCTTGGGCTTACGCCATTGGGGCCGTACCACAAGTAGAGTGGGGCGAACAATGAGTGGGCGGTCTCCTCGTTCAGATTCGACTGCAGGTAGCGATAACGCTGAATTGGCTCGTAGCCAGCCTCCGATGAACCATAAACGGGATAGGTGGTGTAGGTTGGCTTGCCTTCTTCATCTACTTCACCTGTTGCTATTTGATAGTACATGCGCAGACGACCTGTCCAGTTGGTTTCACCTGATGTGCTGGAAGAATCCAGTGGATCCATGGCTTGGAAGCCCTTGTTGGCCAATTCTTCTCCAGTCATATGCTGGAAGTCGATGACATCGGATGTTTGGAACTCACGGTCGTTGACGATGCTGACAGTAGTGGAAGTAAAACCTGGGGCTACAGTGGTGACTGTCAGAGTACCCTTTGACTTGACTTCAACAACCTCGCCAGAGAAGCGGTCTTCACCTCTTGCTTCCTCTACACCATTTTCGTTCACAAACGAATACTGCAAGAACAGGGTAGGCTGGGTGGGCACATCTGCATTGCTCACATTCAGACTGTATTTCTTTCCAAAGCCATCTTCCACAGAGATGATTTTGGCTGTGGCTCCTGGCAATGCTATTTCCACACATTCCACTTCTATCACAACTTTCTCGGAAACGGCTGTTCCTGATTCGGTCCATGCCTCGAGGGTGCCTGATGTGCTGGTGGTGTAGGTGTAAGCACCGTCACACTCATAATAGAAGGCAAACAACTCTGCACCGTCTGTGCCCTTGATGTGAAGTTCTTCTTCTTCACCGAAGGTGATCTTGTATGTGCGCTCAATACCATTGATGCCTGTCAATGCTACAGTTGGAGGATTGGCGATGTCTTCTTCTGAATAGGTGGTCACCTTGATGTCATCCATCTGCACGATACTCTGATAACGAGCATTGTACTGGTTGATACCGGTGGCATAGATGTTGGTTGACTCAGGAACAACGCGCTCGCCTGATGCATAAACCGTCTGGCCGAAGATGTCGGAAATGGTGTAGGCTACAGTCCTTGTCTCAACATTGACATCAAGGGAGATAAGCATCCACTCTCCTATGTTCACGATGAAAGTGTTGGCTTTGTCATCGTTGATGTAGAAGTTGCGGTCAGCATCCAGTTCTGTCAACGCAAAGAGCCATTGTGTCTCGCGAAGGGCATCACCATTGTGAACATAGTTGCCGTTGTTTACTTCGCTTTTTTCACCAGAGAACACGCACACCTGAGTGCCATATTGGTTGTTGGAACCTTGTTTGTAGCACCAGCCAAATTCAATATGATAGGCTCCACCTATCACGTTGGAATTGTTTTCGCCATAGATGTCGGAACCCCAAAGGAGAGAGCAGTTACGGCCATTGTTGTTGCCAAGGCTGAACTGGAAATAGTTGCCTTCTTGGTCACCTGTGATTGACATGCCACCAGCGAGGTTGGGGGATGACCAGCCAATAGCTGCAGGGTCGGTAGAAGACTCAAAGTCTTGCTTGTACAGGTTTTTAACACCTGCCGATGCTGTGGAAGCATAAAGGAATGCTCCAAGCACTGCAAACATCATGTAAATTTTTCTCATGTTGTTTTACTTTAAGGATGAATATTAAGTTGACTAAAAAGTATTATATGGACGGTCGCCGAACCTGACAGCCATACTGCCAGATTCGGCGAGGGAAGTTTAGTTCCATCCAGGATTTTGGGTCAGAGCACCCGATTTCTGAATCTCGCTTTGTGGAATGGGGAAGAAATACATCTTGTCATCCCATTGGCGGGTTTCCAATGGCTGGCGGGTATAGGTCACGTTTTCGCCTTGCTTCTGAATGTTCATCTTCATGATGTTGACGAAATATTTGGGGGCTTCCTTCCAGCGGCGTACATCGTAAAAACGGTGACCTTCGAAGGCAAGTTCCACAAACCGCTCGTTTTCATACTTCTTCTTGAACTCCTCAAATCCAAGGCCTTCAGCAATGTTCGGCTGGCCAGCACGGGCACGAACCACATTGATTGCTTCTGCAGCCGACATGTTGAGGTTCTGGTCTGGGGCTTTCTGGTAACCATCGCCCAAATAGTTGAGCATTGCCTCTGCCAAGTCGAGATACATCTCGCCCAGACGGAATACCACCCAGTTGTGATAGAAAGCATTGGAACCAGTAGCGCCAATCACAGTGCCGGGGTTGCAGTATTTCTTCAGATAGTAACCTGTGGTGGAAGCATAGGTGATGGGGTGCGCATTGGCGCCACCTTCATAAAGCTCCAATGGGTTGGGATTGGCGTTAGGCCACTGCTCGCCGTTGACAGCCACTATCCACGACAAGCGCTTGTCGCGGTTGGCGTAAGGATTCTGTGGGTCATACAGACTGCTCTCATTCCATGCCTTGCCGTCGGTCATCTCAAATGCATCAACCAAATTCTGGGTCGGGCAATTGCCGCCTCCTGCATTTTCCATGCCAATGGGGAAATTGTACTTTTCAAAATTGTTGCTTGCTGATGTGGAGTTCTGGCGACGTGCGAATATTATCTCCTTGGTGTCCTTGTAGTTGTCGGACTGGAACAATGTCATGTAGTCGGCAACAAGTGACATGCTGCGGCCCTTGCATGCATTGATGCATTCCTGACAGCGAAGGGCTGCCTGCTTCCACAACTCCTTGTCGTTGTTGGGGTTGAAGAGCGGACTGGCATGATAGAGAGCGGCGCGGGCGCGGAGGGCGAGCACTGCCAGGTTGTTGGCCCTGCCACTCTCGGCTATGCTCATTGCCATGTTGCCAAGGTCATTGTAGTTTTCAATAATAGTGTCCTTGATGGCTGCGCATTCGTCATCGATGAACTTGAATATTTCATCTGATGAGGTGCGTGGCAGGTTGTTGGCTTCTGCTGCATCCATGTCGTGGAGCTTCAAAGGCACATCACCATATTGGCGAACCAACAGGAAGTAGAAATAGGCACGTGCCCAGCGTGCTTCCCATTGATAGTTGTTGTATTGGTGCATCTCCTTCAAATAATCTACATCGAGGGCATAGTCGGGGAATGTGAGTCCCACAAACTTGTCAAGAAACAGGTTGCAATAACTGATTCCTTGATAGCAGCTTGTCCATATAGAGCCTTTGGCATTGGTCGGGCTCCAAGCACCATTGTAGAAATCTTCAACTTGGTTGCCTGGATGGGAATAGACCGACTCGTCGGTGGCAGAACTTAGCATCGCGCCGGAATAGTTGCCGAAATCGGAGTCCAAATTCTGATAGATGGTGGTTATCAGACCACCTGTACGACTGAACATCTCCTGAATGTACTCGGCACCATCCACCTTGTATTCATGATAGTCCATCTTTTCGGAACACGATGCCAGAGACAGGGCTGCAACGGCATATAAGATATGTTTGTTGAATTTCATAATCTTGTACTTTCTGTTTGGTGTTCTTGTTAGAATGTCACTGACATGCCAATCACCCAACCACGTGTCAGTGGGTTGGTGGCACCATAGGAAGCGGCATCCACTTCGTCTAAATTGTCTGATGTGAAGAGGTCAACACCTCTTACATACAGCTTGGCGGCATTTACAATCTTGGTCTTTGCCAACAGACTCTTGTCGAAATTGTAATAGACCTCAAGATTGCGCAGTTTCAGGTAGGAGCGGTCTTTCAACCAGAAGGTGCTCGTCTGATAGTTATTGGCATTACTGCTCGAACTAAGGCGTGGGAACATAGCATTTGCATTGTTGTTCTCTGGCGACCAACGGTTGTCATAGACATACTGCGAAAGAGTTGTGTTGTTTACAAGACCCCAGTACATGCTCTTGGTGTTCAGAACAGCTGAGTAGCGTCCTACGCCTTGGAACATCACGTCTATTCCGAATCCTTTATAGTCGGCACCTACATGGAAGTTGTAGAATAATTCCGGGCAGCTGGTGGAATAGCCAATCTTGCAAACGTCGTTGGCATCAATCACGCCGTCGTTGTTCACATCCTTGTATTTGATGTCGCCAGGACGGACAGTCGAGAATGTCTGTCTTGGACTGGCGTCTATCTCTGCTTGGCTTGTGAAAAGACCTTCTGCTATGAGTCCGTAGGTGCTGCTGAGTGGATTGCCTGTCTGAACGAGATTGGAATAAGCTCGTGGCTCCTCTGCCATGTTGTCGATGCTGTTCTTGTAGAACATCATGTTGCCTCCAACATTGAATGTCAACTCACCGAACGATTTTGTATAGTTGGCTGACAGTTCAAAACCATGCTGGCTGACCTCTCCCTCGTTGACGTAAGGTGCGGTGAAACCGATGAGCGATGAATAGTATCCGCTACCAGACACCCAGATGTCCTTTCGTTTCTGGATGAAATAATCCAACTCGATGTTGAGACCTTTGAACAAGACGGCATCCAAACCGAAGTTGTATTTCATGGCTTTCTCATGTGTGGGATTTACGGCTGCCATTTGGCCGATGGACACCGGACCGTAACTGGCGGCGTCATAGCCACTACCGAATGCATATCCACCACCTGCTTGGGAGTAGGATTGGGTGTAGTAGGTCCATACATTGTCGCCTGGCAAATAGTCGGCATTTATCAAGCCTGCACTGGCGCGTACCTTCAAGAAGTCAACAATATCGTTGTCTTTCAAGAATCCCTCTTCTGACATAACCCAACCTGCAGATACTGTTGGAGAGAATGACCACTTCGTACCAGGGGCAAGACGATTGCTGCCTGAATATACAAGAGCAAGGTCAAGAAGGTAACGATTCTGGCGTGCATAATGTCCCCAGAAGGAGAAATTCTGCCGGTAAAGGCTGGTGTTCGCACCTGTTGAGTTGGCATAATCATACTCGTATTTCACTTGTGCATAGACAGCGTCATTGTCTGTCAACTGGCGGTCAAAATTAAGACCGGCATTGAAGGTAAGGCGGCGCTGATAGGCATTGGTGTTTGCTGTCTTGCCCATGGTGCCGTCAGCACCTCCCGACCAATAGCTGCCTAAATTGGGTAGGCCATTAACCCATCCTGTAACAGGATAGTTGCCATATACAAAGGTCTTGCTGTGGTCTTCATACAAAGTGGAATATGTATCGTAACCAAGACGCGCTGTCAAGCTCAATCCCTCTATCCAGTATTTCAAGTCTTGTTGCAAGGTCATGTCGGCAAAAAGGGCGCGTTCATGAAGCTTGTAATAAGCAGCATCTGAAGAAATGGCTACAGGGTTCATCGTGCCAGCATAGGTGGATGTTCCTCCCCATTGTCCATTCTCATTGCGGATGGGGAAGGCATTTGATGGCAGACTATATACCATGTCCCAAAGGTCGGCTTGCGAACCTGGGCGTGACATTTCGCTGAGCACGCCAAGCAGGTTGACTTTCAAGTCTGTCGTTGGGGTCAGGTCTATGTCAAGGTTTGTACGAAGATTGCCACGCACATATTTGTCCTGGGTGGAATAACCGTCATACATGTCGAAATTCTTGATGAATCCTTTGTCAGAAAGCAGGTTGAGCATTGCAAAATAGCGGAAACGCTCACCACCACCACTAAACTCTATGGCATATTTGTTGGTGACACCGCTCTTCCTGAACGTTTCATCTACCCAGTTGACGTTTGGATATTGATAGAGGTATGTGCCATTCTGATATGCAGAGAGCTCGTCGGGTGTATAACGTGGTGACAGGCCTTCGTTGGTGCGTGCCTCGTTCATTGCCAAAGCATAGGTGTGGGCATTGACAAACTTGGGGCGGTCTATCTGTGAATTGAACAGGTGGTCGTAGTTCACACGGATGCTGTTGCTGTTGTACTTGCCTCGCTTGGTGACAATCTGCACTGCGCCATTGGCACCCTTGTAGCCATAAAGGGCCACAGCTGCTGCATCTTTCAAGATGGTCACATGATCTACTTCTTCTGGACTAACCAAGGTGATGTCGCGCTCTATGCCGTCCACCAGGATTAACGGGGTGCTGGTGCTAAGGCTTTGAAGTCCGCGAACAAAGAATGTGGGATTGGCTTCGTAATAGAGGCCGGCTCCGTCAAGCGAGATAAGACCGTTGCCCTGTCCAAGTATCGAATTGCCGATATTCTTTGAAGAGCGTTTGTCCACCGTCTCGCTTGTGATGACAGACACGGCGGCAGTCGATTGTGAACGGGTCAGGTCTTTGTTGGTTCCAATCTCTATCTTTTGGTCAACAAAGCTGTTTCCCGTCAACGCTGTGCTGTCTGTCTGGGCTGATGACGGCAGTGTGATGCCGACAAACAGCGACAATGCTAATATGTTGATTTTATTATTGTTCATAATCATTAAGATTGACTTGGGGTTTTAATGAATTACCATCCAGGATTTTGCACCAGGCCATAACCCTTGTTGATTTCTCCTATTGGCAATGGGAACAGCAGCCATTTCTTTATTTCAGCTGAATTGGCATCCTTACCCCATTGGTCGCGTGTGCGGTTGAATAGTTCAAACAACTCATACTCGAATTGCGATGGCTCGACGACGCCATTGTCTTTCTGGGTGCCTTTCCATGGGTCGTAGCTCCTTACCATTTCACCCTTGCTGTTCTCCATCAGTCTATAAGTGATGAGTCCATGAAGTGGCTTCGTAATCCAATCGGTGCGCTTATAGCGAATCATGTCATAATAGCGGTTGTTGCTCATGCCAAGTTCGCATGCACGTTCACGAAGGATTTCCTCCAGCAATTCTTTTTGGTTTTCTGCATAGTTGATGTTCCTGAAACTTGCTTTCTTCTTGTTCAGACCACCAAGTCCTACACGTGCACGAACAATGTCAACTTGCTCTATGGCTGCGGTCAGATTACCCGTCTGGGCAAGTGCCTCAGCGTACATCAGGTACATTTCATCCAAACTGAGATATACCCAGTGCATGTATTTGCGGTGGTATTCCTCACCAAGATAATACTTGATAACACCCATGCCAGTGGAGTATTTGGAAGTCAGCTTTTCTTGCATCGCAAATTCATATTGGCCAGTCTCCTTGTTTTGAACGGCACTCATCACATCTGACGCCTCGTCGTAACCATTCACCCAAAGCTCATAGCAGTCGCCTGTAGGAGCGCCCTGGGTCCAGTCGAATGTATAGGTCGTTCCATTCACAAGGATGTTCTCATATAGACGTGGGTCACGAGATGGGGTCTTGAGTATCGAACCACGGTAGTTGCGATATTGGTAGAACAAGCGACCGTTGGCTCCAGAGATACGTCCACCCTTGGTGTCGGCTTCCCAGTCAAATGGTGTGCCGTCGCTCCATGGGAACATGCTCATGTATTCCACGGTTGGCAGGTAGGAATTTCTGCCAAGGCCGATCCAGTTCCACCAACTGTATGTTCCTTGGGTTCCATATACTGTCGCAACACGTGTGGAGTGAAGAACTTCCTTGCTGCCTTGGTAAATATATCCCATGCGGTAGGCTTGACGATAGCCATTGGCATTCTTCTGGCAGTTCACATCGGCTGGCTCTGTCAGCTTGTAATAGCCTTCAGAATTGAGACGGTTGAAAAAGTCTTGGCAGGCTTGAAGTGCACGTGTCCAACGCTCTGCTTTATATCCACCATGCCAAACGATGGAGTCTTTCTCGGCTTGTGTGGTGCCGCCAAAATATCCTTCGTCTGAATTATAAAGTGGTGAAGCATTGAACATCAATATTTTTGCCTTCAAAGCCATGGCACCAGCTGCTGTCCAACGGCCTGTGTTGTTAGCGGCATCAGTATCGGTTGTCGTGCCGTTGTAAGCCCAACGAAGGTTTGGTATGGCTTCGTCAAGCAATTGCACCATATAATTGGCTGTTGCTTCTGCCGAAACCCTGGGCAGTTCATATCCACTTTCAAGTCCTGTGAAGGAGTTCTTTACTATTGGCAGACCTCCATACAATGAGTAAAGGTCGAAATAGCGGGCTGCTATCA
>ONAG01000013.1 GCA_900315745.1 uncultured Prevotellaceae bacterium | reverse complement strand
GGTTCTGCAGAAACTTGTAGTCGGCTGCAAACCATTCCACCTGCAAATCGGCATGCGCCGCAAGGTTGCTGACACGATTAGGCATCGGTATCACCACCAGGTCGTTTTTCGTGATGTGGTAACAATGCTCGTTGAACACAAAACTCCCCTCCCCTGCCAAGCAGAGCAGGTGCATGCAGGTGTGACCCAACTCACGGGCATTCATTCTATAGAAGTCCATGGAATACTGAAAATCTATCTTCATATCGCTACTATTTTGGGCAAAGTTATACATTATTATTCTATACATAAAAACATTTCTGCAAAAAGTGAAAATCGTGGCGCAAAAAGTGAAAGCAAAGTATCGAAAAAACACCGTGGCACTGCTCGTATCTACAGGATGCAGCGGTACGAAGCAACAACAAACGGAATCATCAACATCAAACGAGACGACAACTATGGCAAAGGACGGAAAGGCATTGGTGGTGTTCTTCTCACATGCAGGAGACAACTACTCAGTAGGAAACATCGAAGTGGGCAACACGAAGATTGTGGCCGACTACATCAGTGAGATAACAGGTGCGGAACAGTTTGAAATCGTCACCCACAAATATGACGGCATGGCATATACTCCACTCATCAATTTAGCGAAAGAAGAAGCAAACAAAGGCGAACTGCCGGAGTATGAGGGCGACATCGACCTGAGCAAGTACGACACCGTGTTCATCGGCGGTCCCGTATGGTGGGGCACTTATCCGCAGGTGATGTTCACCTTCTTCAAGAAGCATGAGGGCGACCTGAAAGGCAAGACCGTCATCCCCTTCACAACCCACGAGGGCTCAGGTCTCGCCAACTGCGTGGAGGACGTGAAGGAAGCCTTCCTCGGTGCCAATGTCCAGAAGGGCTTCAGCATCTACGGCCATGAGGTGCGCACAAACAAGGCAAAGGTAGAGAAGTGGCTGAAAGGACTTGGATTCTAAAACTATCGGAGATGGAGTACATCAAATTATACAACGGCGTTGAGATGCCGACATTGGGCTACGGCGTATTTCTCGTGAGCCCTGACGAATGTGAACGTTGCGTGACGGATGCCCTGAGCGTGGGCTATAGACTGATAGACACGGCTCAAGCCTACCAGAACGAGGAAGGCGTGGGCAACGCCTGGCGCAAGAGCGGCATCAAGCGCGAGGACCTGTTCCTCGTGACGAAGGTGTGGATATCGAACAGCGGTGAGGAGAAGGCTGCCAAGAGCATCGATGAGAGCCTGCGCAAGCTGCAGACCGAGTACATCGACCTGCTGCTCATCCACCAGGCATACGGCGACGTGTTCGGCACGTGGCGGGCAATGGAGAAGGCCTATCGCGCCGGCAAGGTCCGCGCCATCGGCGTGAGCAACTTCCAAGCAGGACGTTTCTTCGACTTCGCCCACTATGTGGAGCTGAAGCCTATGGTGAACCAGTTGCAGTGCAACACACTCATCCAGCAGACGGGCATCGAACCCATACATGCTGAGTGTGGCACGAAAATGATGGCCTGGGGGCCTCTTGGTGGACAGGGCGTGGATAGTATCGTGAAGAGCGATAAACTGGCAGCTATCGGAGCAAAATACAACAAGTCAGCCGCACAGGTAGCGCTACGCTGGCTCACCCAGCGAGGCATTGTGGCCATTCCCAAGTCGAGTCACAAGGAGCGTATGACGCAAAACTTCGCCATCTTCGACTTCACGCTGACTGACGAGGACATGGCACAGATAGCCACGATGAACCAGCATGACACTGGCACCATAAACTTCAGCGACCCGCAGTTTGTGAAGTATCTGATAGAGAATTACGGTTGATTATTCTTACAAGCGTTTCACTTATTAGTAAGAATTGTTATGAAACAAGTATCAGTATTGGTAGGTGCCGGCAGCATAGGACAGGCTATCATCCGTCGGGTGTCGGCAGGAAAACATGTGGTGCTGGCAGACTACTCCATGGAGAATGCTCAACGGGCTTCCCAGACACTGGAGAATGCCGGCTTTGAGTGCTCGACCATCCAATGCGACCTCGGCTCAAAGGAGGACATCTTGGAATTGGTGGAGTTCGCCACCAGCAAGGGCGAGGTGACCAACGTGGTGAATGCCGCCGGTGTGTCTCCGTCGCAGGCTCCAGTAGAAGAGATTCTCCGCGTTGATCTCTATGGTACGAGTGTACTGTTGGAGGAGTTCGGCAAGGTGATTGCCGAGGGTGGCAGTGGCGTGATTGTCTCGTCGCAGAGCGGACACCGTCTGCCTGCTTTGCCACAAGAACAAAATGAAGCCTTGGCCACCACTCCAGTGGATGAGCTATTGGAACTGCCATTCCTGAAGGAAATCAACGACACACTGAAAGCCTATCAGTACTCGAAGCGTTGCAATGTGTTGCGTGTGATGTACGAAGCCACCCGCTGGGGATATAGGGGCGCCACCATCAACAGCATCTCTCCCGGCATCATCATCACGCCACTTGCCAACGATGAACTGCACGGCCCGCGCAAGGATGGCTACCTAAGGATGATAGAGGGCATGCCAGCCCACCGTGCCGGAACACCTGACGAGGTGGGAGACCTGGCAGAGTTCCTCATGTCCTCACGCGGTCGCTTCATCAGCGGTGCCGACCTGCTCATTGACGGCGGCTGCACAGCCTCCTATTGGTATGGCGATCTGCAATATCTCAAGGCAACACACTGATGCGGTCATTCTTGATCATCTTCTTTTCTGCACTTGCCCTTTCATTAGTGGGACAACAAGCAAGAGACAACAGGACAATGGACGAGATGGCAGTCACTCCATTACAATTTCTGTCCTACGACATTATATCTCCTTCCATTATTCTCTATTATCAACTGCCCATTGTGGAGATATTTTTTAGGAAGGCAAGTCTCTACGTCTTCCCTGTTGAGTCTTGACACACCATCTATGATGTAAGGGCGTTCATAAGGACCCATGTCACGTTGACGACCAGAAATGGTGCGCCTGAGGAAGGGGAAATCGGCAAGCAAGCTTTCAGGAATGTCATGGCTTGCATCACCAGCATCCACCATCTTGCTGTCGGCGGCAAGGCGTGCGAAACGTCGTGGCAAAGAGCCGTCAATAGCTCTTGGCATGAGCGCGTCATCCTCGTCGAGCGAGACGAAGTCGTCGGCACCGATGCCCGTCACCAAATGATTGGTCCATCCATTTTTCGACATGGGCGTGGAGATGGCATTGTAATCATCATCTCCAACACTAATCTCCTGCTTGCCCAGACAGATGTTGTTATAGAACTTGGTATTGGCATTGGAACCGCCAGACTCGAACATGAAGTCATAGCTGTTGTTGAATGCCAGACATCCGATGAGCACATGCCCACCCTTATGATTGTTGCAGTCGAAGCCTTTCACGCTACTGCCAGCATTGCAGTTGAAAGCCACGCAATTATAAGCATAGTGTATGCCCTTGGATGAGCCACCAGTTCCATTCCCACCAAGTTTGATGCCGTTTCCATTCCCCGAAAACGACATCGACCCACTCTTGTTGATATAATCCTTTACCCACAGATGGTCTTCTGCCTTTCCCGAGTCCCATGCCCAGCATTCAGCCAGCACGACATCATAGTCAGTCTCAAAAAGGTCCCATGCGTCATCGCTATTGTGCCACGCACGACAACGTATGAATCGGTTGCCCTTGCCATTGTGCATCTTGCAGGCAAAGCCGTCGGCATCAGAGCCGTAATTGGTGTCATAATCGCAGTTATGGTGTGAGTCGCAGTCTATCACATCGTTGTAGGCACAATAGGAACCGTCGTTTTCACTCAAGTTGGGGAAGGTGTCACTGAATTTGTGTCCGAAACCCAACTGAAGCCCGGTATCAAGGTTATAGGAAAACTCACAACGCTCTATCCTATTGTGCGACCCTTCAAGTTTGATGCCGTTGTCAGCTGCATGAGTGATATGCAAACCAAAAAGCCACCAATAGTTGCCCGTGATGAGTATGCCTCGGTCGCCAATACTTTGGTCGGTCAGCTGTTGAACGAAGTCAAACACAGGTTTTTCGTCCTTAAAACTCCTGATGACGATGGGAGCGTCAGCCGCACCAGAAGAGCTGATGCGCACGGTGTATTTCTTGCCGTCCTTTTTCATCGTTGGTTTGTACGTACCACCACGGCACACGATATGGTCGCCAGCCACAGCCTTTTCAACAGCATACTGCAGGTTATACCATGGCTTTTCCAACGTGCCATCGCCGGCAGAGTCGCTGCCATCAGGCGAGATGTAATAAGTGTGCAATGCTTCGGGGAAAGGCTTTGTAGGCACTGGCACCCCCACAGTGACATAGGTGGAGTCATCAGGCTCAACAGGCGTTCCTCCAGCAGCGTGGAGGGTAATCTCTATGTCGTCCAGATAGATTGTGCCGCTGAGACAAGTAAAGCGAATCCTGACCGCGGTATCCTCCTCTGAACAGTTGGTTTTAAAAGAGTTGCTGCCGTAGGGTGTCGAAGACGACACTGTAGCCGTTCCAAGCTCAGTCCAGGTGGAACCTCCATCAACAGACTTCTCCACTTTCAGCTTTTTGCCACTGCCTGAAGCTCGGTGTTTGAAAGTGACGCGGCCAGGCTGTTCAAGGACAGGTGTTATAAGATAGGCATTGCTGCCCATGGTAGCCCTTTTGCTTCCATTGTCACTTTTGGCATAGACACCCTTGATGAGCCATGTGCCCGACGCCAATGATGCCTGTGTCTCTGAAGAGGGAGCCGATGATGGCAGACCTGTTTCAAAATTCTCAGACAAGACATCACCCGCATGAACCATGGTGACGCTGAACAACATCAGCATGAATGACAACAACTTTTTCATTGTTTAGTAGATTTACATTTGTTATAGTATGATTTACACTTAGTTATTACATTTATGACGTGCCTTATCCAAACACATCATACGCCAACAAAGATACGACAATCTATTCACATAGACAATAGGCTTATGAGAAAAACGAATTTGGAGTGTAAAATTGAGCAGTTCAAATACAAAATGGGTGTGCCAAAATATTCATTTGACACACCCACATAATCAAGTCAATATTGTTCAGATGAGTACGACAGTGGCGCTCCTTGCTGCTTGAGCTCCCATGACAAGCACTTGAGCGATATCAGCCGTCTTGGAAGGTCCACTAATGAAAGTGCCATATCCATAATCATTGAAAGAGATGCGCTTGTATGCCTCGTGCATGTTGTTTACGATTTCCGTCTTTTTCAAGAGAATGACCAGATTTTCGGAAATGAAGCAAACAGCCTTTTCCTCCATGGTTTGAGGAATCCAAACACATGCATTCTCAGCAACTCCAAACACGCCTTTCACAACTCCTACATCAGTACCATTAAGAGCTTGTGGCGATCCTATGGTATCAGGATTTCTCGTTGCAATGGTTATTTCTGGCAGGTTGCTTGCAATCTCTTTTGCATCAGGATAAAGCTCCTTTATCAATTTGTTTACATCCTGCCCTTCTTCAAGTTCTATGACCTTGCCACCGACGTTTTCGGTCATTGAAATAAACTGCACAAGTGGTGAAGGGTAAGTAATGCCCTTTATGTCGTCGAGACTTGGCATGTCGAACTTCTCCCTTACATTTTTCCTGTATTTCGACAGTATTTCTTCTTTGTTACTCATAGCAATGAATTTTTCGTTTTTACACCTTGCCTTTTCTAAACAATTCTTGGAAGGAATAGCGTGGGAAAGACATCATCTTGTGTCCATCAGCCCAAGGATTGATACTACACTCCATAAGGAAAGAAGGCACCCAATTAGCCATTGGTGCAAATTTCATGGCGGTATTGTACATGGTGCTGCTCCCAAATAGCATTTTCATGCCTTTGCACATCCGTTTTTTCTCTGGATTTGCAGTACCAAAATCGTCAAGTTGCTGTCTCCATTTATAGACTTGGTCGCCCAAGTCAACTTTTACAGGACAAACAGTCTGGCAACTCAGACAGAGAGTGCAAGCAGAGACATTTCCGCTATGCTTCTTCACGTCTCTCAGCATTCCGAGGTTGATACCCACCGGTCCGGGAATGAAATAAGAGTAAGAATATCCTCCACTTCTTCTATAGACAGGGCAAGTATTCATGCATGAACCACATCGTATGCATTTAAGAGTTTCCCAATGCTGTGGATTTGCCACCCAATCGCTTCTTCCGTTATCCACAAGAACAATGTGCATTTTTTGGGCTGTGGGCCTTGCTTTTCTGAAATGGCTTGTATAAGTGGTGGTAGGCTGACCTGTACCAGCACGGCATAGCATTCTTTGGAACACCGCAAGACAGTCATAGTTGGGGATTATCTTTTCCAATCCGATTGCTGCTATATGCAATTTGGGGCATGAGGTACTCATGTCAGCATTTCCTTCGTTGGTACACACCACTATGTCGCCAGTCTCAGCGATGCCGAAGTTAGCACCAGTCATACCTGCGTCGGCTGTAAGGAATTCGTTGCGGAGACTCAGACGAGCCATATAAGTGAGGTAGGTAGGATCGTGATTGCCAGGTTCCGTGCCTAATTTCTCCTCGAATAGTTCTCCCACATCATCATGGTTGAGGTGGATTGCCGGCATTACGATATGGCTGGGTTTTTGTCCCTTGAGCTGTATGATGCGTTCTCCGAGGTCTGTCTCCACCACCTCGATGCCATTACTCTCAAGGAAAGGATTCATTTCGCATTCCTCGGTGAGCATGCTTTTGCTTTTCACGATTTTCTTTACATTGTGCTCTTTTAGTATTCCCAGCACAATGTTGTTGAATTCTGTTGCATCCTTAGCCCAATGTACGATACAGCCATTTTTCTCTGCATTGTTGGCGAACTTGTCAAGATATTCATCCAGATGCGAGATGGTGTGCTTTTTGATAAGCGATGCTTTTTCTCTTAATTGTTCCCATTCATCAAGCCCAAGAGCCATGTTGTCTCTTTTGGTTCTTACCGACCAGAAAGTGGCATCATGCCATGTTGCATATTTCTGATTTTCGAGGAACTTTTTTGCTGCTTTGGAATGTGGTGTGCTCATAGTCCTGCTGCTAAAATTTCTACTGCATGAATAAACTTAATCCCCAAATTGCGCTTTTGGGCAACGCCCGCCATGTGCATGAGGCACGAGCAGTCGGGGCCAGTGACATATTCGGCTCCAGTGTCAATATGCCGCTTCACCTTCTCGGCACCCATCTGTGCCGATACGGCAGTCTCTTCTACAGAGAACATGCCTCCGAATCCGCAGCATTCATCCTTACGTTCGGGTTCCACGACAGTGATTCCCTTTTTTAATTGTAGCAAGTCCCTGATTTTGTTGAACTCCTTCACATTCATCTCACTCGGAGAACTCAGTCCAAGCTCTCTCACTCCATGGCAAGAGTTGTGCAAACTAACTTTGTGTGGGAATTCTCCCGGGAGACTTTTAACATTCAAGACATCATGCAGAAATGCAATGACATCCAAGGCTTTTTCAGCTGTCTGGCACTTGGTTTTACCTTCGAGCAATCGCGGATAATTGATTTTTACGAAAGCCGTGCAACTGACAGAAGGGGCTACCACATAATCAAACTCGCTGAACATGTCCTCGAATTTCTGCGCCAGCGGCACTGCCATCTTCTCGAAGCCAGCATTAGCCATAGGCTGCCCGCAGCACGTTTGGTTGAGTGGATATGTCACATCCACCCCAAGGTGCTTTAGTAGCCTATATGTAGCGACACCGACCTGTGGATAGACGGCATCAACATAACAAGGAATAAACAAACCGATTTTCATGTATTATATTTTATTGGTATAGTGTTTTCATAATAGATTTTGCAAATATAACGATTATATTGCAAACGGCAAGTTTTTTATTCGTTTTTTTCCCAAACGGGATAGTTTTTATCGTTGTGCAACAAGTAAAAACCATAAAAAAAACGAAAACGCCCATCCACTGAAGGATAGACGTTTTCGTAAAATTAGATTTATAATGGCATCAATCTTCTTCAGCCAATTCAGCCTCATGCTGCTTGATGAGAGCCTGCTGGATGTCGTTTGGCACCAGTTCGTAGCTTGAGAACGAGGTGGTGAAGGATGCACGTCCACCAGTCAGTGAGCTGAGAGCGATGCTATAGTTTGCCAATTCCTTGAGAGGAATCTTGGCATTAAGCTTTTGATAACCAGCTTCGCTGTCCATACCCATGATGATAGCTCTACGTCCTTGCAGGTCGCCCATCACGTCACCCATATAGTCGGCGGGCACAAGCACCTCAAGGTCATAAATAGGTTCGAGCACCTTTGGTCCTGCATCTTTGAAAGCCTTTGAGAAAGCGTTACGAGCTGCAAGCATGAACGAGAGTTCATTTGAATCCACTGGGTGCATTTTTCCATCATAAACAATGACACGCACGTCACGAGCATAACTACCAGTAAGTGGTCCCTGCTCCATTCTTTCCATGACACCCTTCAAGATTGCTGGCATGAATCTCATATCAATAGCACCACCGACAACAGAGTTGAGGAACACGAGTTTTCCACCCCATTCCAGGTCAATCTCCTCACGGCTCTTGATGTTCATCTTGAATTCCTGTCCACCAAACTTATAAACTGTTGGGTCAGGCATTCCGTCGGTATAAGGCTCCACGATGAGGTGTACTTCACCGAACTGTCCGGCACCACCCGACTGTTTCTTGTGTCTGTAGTCAGCGCGATTGACCTTGGTGATAGTCTCACGATAAGGAATCTTAGGCTCCTCATAAACCACAGGAATCTTCTCATTGTTCTCCAGACGCCATTTGAGAGTGCGGAGGTGGAATTCACCCTGTCCGTGAATGATGGTCTGTTTTAGTTCCTTGCTTTGCTCCACCACCCATGTTGGGTCTTCTTGTCTCATCTTGAGCACAGCAGCCATCAATTTTTCTGTATCGCTTTCGCTGGCTGCCTTGATGGCGCGAGAATATTTGGAGTTAGGATATTTGATGAAATTGAAACGGATGTCCACATCCTTGGCGTTGAGAGTGTTGCCAGTCTTCACATCCTTAAGTTTCACTGTACATCCAATATCACCAGCTTTCAGCTCATCAACAGCGACGCGGTTGGCACCAGCACATGCGAAGATTTGTCCCAAGCGCTCCTTTGAGCCACGGTCAGCATTGTTAAGGTCATCGCCTGGTTTCACAGTACCGCTCATCACCTTGAAATAGCTCACCTCACCAATATGAGGTTCCATACCTGTCTTGAAGAAGAACAAGCTCTCTGGTCCGTTGCTATCCACAGCAATTTCATTGCCATTGACATCAGCCACTTTTGGCATTTCATCTGGGAAAGGAACAACATTTCCGAGGAACTCCATTAGGCGTCTTACACCCATGTCCTTTCCTGCGCAGACACAGAAAACAGGATACATGGAACGAGAAATCAGTCCCTTGCGGATTCCTTCACGTATCTCATCTTCACTGAGGTTCTCCTCTTCGAAGAATTTCTCCATCAATGCCTCATCGTTCTCAGCAGCAGCTTCAATGAGAGCAGCATGCAACTCTTCCGCCTTGTCCATTTCCTCGGCAGGAATGTCCTCGATGATTGGAGCTCCACCTTCAGGTTTCCAAGAATACTTTTTCATAAGGAGCACGTCGATGACAGCATTGAATCCAGGACCTGTAGCGATAGGATATTGCACTTCCACGCACTTGCTTCCAAATGTTTCGCGCATGTTGTTCATTACGCTCTCGAAATCGCAATGTTCACGGTCAAGTTGGTTGATGAGGAAGATAACAGGCTTTCCAATTTTCTCAGTAACCCTGAAAGAATTCATTGTACCTACTTCTGGTCCGTACTGACCGTTGACGACTATAACGGCTTGGTCGGTAACGTTCAAGGCGGTTATGGCACCACCCACGAAGTCATCCGAGCCCGGGCAATCGATGAAGTTAAGTTTCTTGTTGTTCCATTCCAGTTGGAAGACTGTTGGGAACACAGAGTATCCATATTCCTGTTCCACTGGGAAATAGTCGCTTACGGTGTTCTTTCCTTCAACGGTACCACGACGTTTGATGACTCCAGCCTCGAAAAGCATGGCTTCGGCAAGAGATGTCTTGCCGCTTCCCGCACTGCCAATGAGCGCGATGTTCTTGATTTCGTTTGTCTGATAGACTTTCATAAATTTTAATTATAGATTTAAAGTGAAATTTGTCATATTTCAAATTGAGCGACTAAGGTACTCATTTTATAACAAACCACAAAATAAATCATAAAAAAACACATTTCTTTAAATACATTTTATGATTTTATCCCATATAATCAGAAAATTACACTACCTTTGTCACAGGTATGTCGGGCTTATATATACATATTCCATTTTGTGAGAGCAGATGCATATATTGCGGCTTTTATTCCACGACGTTGTTGAACAAAAGACAACGTTATGTGGATGCACTTTGTCATGAAATGTCACTTCGCCCCCACCCCACTCTTTCCACGATTTATATTGGTGGCGGCACGCCATCACAACTAACACCATCGCAACTTAATCAACTATTCACTGGCATATCAATGAGCTACCCTCCATTGCCTACCAACGTCGAGGTGACAATGGAGTGCAATCCCGATGACATAACAAAAGAGTATGCCAAGGTGCTGTCGTCGCTTCCCATCAACAGGGTGAGCATGGGAGTGCAGACATTTTCAGACAAGCGTCTTCATTTCCTTCATCGCCGGCACGCTTCATCTCAGGCGATGCAAGCAGTGGATATCTTGCGTGAAGCAGGCATCCAAAACATAAGCATCGACCTGATGTTTGGCTTTCCAGATGAAACCATTTCAGAATGGGAATCCGATATAGAATCAGCACTTTCTCTGAATGTGGAGCACATATCAGCATATAGTTTGATGTACGAAGAAGGCACCCCATTGTATGACATGCTAAAAAAGGGACAAATAAGCGAAATAGATGAAGAACGATATATTATAATGTATAAAACATTAGTCAACCATTTGGAATCATCTGGTTACAGACATTATGAGATTAGCAATTTTGCATTGGAAGGATATGAATCACGCCACAACAGCAGCTACTGGAATGGCACACCCTATATTGGCATTGGAGCAGCAGCCTGTTCCTACGACATTCTCTCTCGCAAAAACAACATTGCCGACATCGACAAATACATGGAATCGATAGAAAAAGGAGAGACAGCTTATGAAGAGGAAACTCTAAGTGCTACAGACCGCTATAACGACTTGATAACAACCGCTCTTCGCACTCACGACGGCATAAACCTGGAAACCTTAGAAAGAGAACATGGCATAGAAGCCAAGAACTACTTGCTGCAGAATGCACAGCGACATATAGACAGCGGCATGCTTGCCATGGAATCAGGCATGCTGCATCTGACACTCGACGGCATAATGGTTAGCGACAATGTGATGAGCGACCTAATAAAAATATGAAAAGACATGAAAACAGAAGACAAAGGATTTGAAGAATGGTGGTCAGTCAACAAGCAACGCTTGCTGAATGAAAACAAGGAATATCGTGATGCCGTAAGCACCTATACCATGAGCAGTGGCGCAGACTGGCTCTTGTTTGGCATCCCAGTAGCAACAGGAATCATTTGCATCCAAAGCATCCCGATAAGCAACGAACTGCTCCGCTGGTTGGTTTGCCTTATAATAACTGTAGCGGTTTTCGCCATTTGCGTATATGTGAAATCACTCTCCAATCCTCATCGTTCAATTAGTGAAATAGAAGAGGATGTAAAGCGTCAAAGCTACGAAGATTACCTGACAGGGAAAAGAGAATGAGTATGCGAGAACAGCATCAATAAAGTAATAAAATATTGCAAGATGGTAGTTTTTTGTCCATAATCATCTATTTATAGCGTGATTTTAGAAAAAAAAGAGGTCAAAAGATTGCCATCTCGTTTATTTTTCTTAATTTTGACGCAAAATCAATAAACAATCTAACCTTAAATTTATGTCAGCTTTAATTTCCGTTATTCCAATTGTCCTACTCATTGTATTGATGATGGGCTTCAAAGTATCTGGCTACAAGAGTGCCATAGTAACACTTATAGTAACCATAGTATTGGCTTTGTTTGCTGCTCCTGCCATGGGCATCATACCAGAAAAGTTTGCAGAGACCTCAATTTATGGCATCACGCTGTGGTCGGTAATAGAAGGTTTGCTGAAAGCCTGCTTCCCCATCATCCTGATCATTATCTGTGCAATCTACAGTTACAACATCCTTTGTGAGACAAAAGAAATAGAGACCATCAAGACGCAGTTTATCCAGATGACATCCGACAAAGGTCTTCTGGTTCTTCTCTTGACATGGGGTCTTGGTGGAGTGCTCGAGGGAATGGCAGGTTTTGGCACGGCAGTCGCCATCCCTGCAGCCATTCTCATTGGCTTGGGATTCAAGCCGATGTTCTCGGCTGTAATCTGTCTTATCGCCAACACTGTAGCCGTAGGCTTTGGCGCCGTAGGTCTTCCAGCCACCACACTTGCCAACCAAGTGGCAGCTGAAGGTGTGGCATCACCAGAGATGCTCTGCGAGGTAGCCACGTTTATAATCGTTCAGCTGTCGTTGATGTTCTTCATCACACCATTCCTCATTTTGATGATGACCGACCGCACGAAGATTGTGAAGAACATATCACTTGCCTTGTTTGTTGGCACCTTCTCCATCATAGTGCAATTCTGCTGCGCCCACTTCATTGGTCCGGAAACACCCGCCATCTTAGGTAGTGTCGCAGCCATCGTAGCCATGTTGATATACAACAAATTGTTTATCCACGACGAGGATCCATCCGACGAAGTGAAAGGAGTTGAGAAGAAGAAGTTTGGCACTTCAAAGACATTAAAGGCATGGAGTGTGTATGGACTAATCATATTCTTCATCCTTATCTCAAGCAAGATAGTTCCTCCCATCAACCAACTGCTCAACGAGACCTTGGTAACCAAGTTCGACCTTCCTGTAATTGGCAACACATTCAAATTTGGATGGCTCTCCAATGCCGGTCTGATGATTTTCCTTGGTGCCACCATAGGTGGTTTGATTCAAGGCATGAGCTTTGGCAGCTTGATGAAGCTTCTTTGCAAAACCACCATCAATCTCCAGAAGACAGCCATCACAATATGCTGCCTTGTAGCCATGGCAATGCTGATGAACAACACTGGCATGACCAACGACATAGCCAAGGGGCTTGTTGCACTAACAGGCACATTCTTCCCATTCTTTGCACCACTCATTGGTTCCATTGGCACATTCGTAACAGGCAGTGCGACAAATGCGAACATCCTCTTTGGCAAGTTGCAAGCCACTGCCGCCAGCGACTTGGGCTTGGTACACAATTCCACATTCTTTGGTGTTTCAGGTAATGAAACCAACTGGCTTGCCGCAGCCAACTGCGCTGGTTCAGAAGGTGGAAAGCTGCTCTCGCCACAGAGTATTGCCATTGCAACCGCCGCTTGCGACATGGAAGGTCAGGATGGTGACATCATGCGCAAGACCATGCCGTTTGCAATATTCTGGATTTTGATGAACGGTTTGATGGTTTACTTGGGATTGACTTTGTAAACAGCAATAAAAACACCATATAACCGTTAGCTAACAACTGCGGACAAATCCGAAAAAAACTTCATTTATAGTTTATCGGATTTGTCCGCAGCGTTTATATGCCAACCACTATCATGAAAGGGGCTGAATGACCGACCTCTCAAGTGTTAAATTTGCCAAGACACACATTTTCCCACTTCAAATCATCTTCCTCGTGAGGCGGTTTTCTTGATTGCCTCCTCCCAAAGGCAATAACACACAGCACATCCTGACTCTCAGGAATATCAAGGATGCCCCTCACCACATCAGCAGAGAGTGTGCCATCGCTCAATCTTCGTCCACGAACCTGCACCCAACAAGAAGCAAGTCCCAAGTCCTCTGCTTGCAATTGCATCGAGAAAGCAGCCAGACAGCCATCCTCCACCCAACAGTCATTGTCGTTAGGGCATCCCGTCACCACCACAGCAAGGGCAGCGTCCTTTACAAATTCCGCCCCCTTTTCCTTGATGTCGGCAAGTTTTTCCAAATCAGCCTTATCCTCCACCACCACGAACCTCCATGAACGCTGGTTGCGTGACGTAGGAGACATCAGGGCAGCACGAAGGATAATCTGCACTTGGTCGCCTTCCAACTCCATTTTTTCAAAAGTGCGACAACTTCTTCTATTCGCTATCAAATCATAAAAATCCATAATAACAAAAATTGTTCGGCAAAGATAATTCAAATCAACTGAACAATAAAGAAAACAAGAGGTTTTATGCCTTTTCACCCCAAAAACAATAAAAGGTGCAAAATGACGTTATAATTTAATAAATGCCAATCTCGGCTCGACATAATGAAAAGCGTCCATTTGAAACGAATCGCGATAATGCTTCTGATGATTATCAGTTATGGAAGCATCCACGCCCAAACATTCACCCTGCACGGCAAGGTGTGCGATGAGGGCGACAATCCTCTTGAATTTGCCACAGTAGCCGTTGTCAGCCAAGGCAACGTCACATTCACCAATCTTAGAGGCGAATACAGCATTCAGCTGTCAACAGCCGACAGTGTAGCTGTAAGATTCTCCATGGTGGGTTACCAAGCCAAGACGCATGTACTTCGCAAGCCCAAGGGACAAATGACACTCACGGTGCATCTCACCAGCGACAACGAATTAGACGAGGTGGTGATAACCCAAAGACGCAGGCAAATAGGTCAAAGCGAGGAGCTCGACACCAAAGACATGAAGACCATGCCGTCAGCCACCGGCAATGCCGTAGAAGAATTGATACAGTCACAAGCAGGAGTATCGACGCACAGCGAATTATCATCACAATACAATGTCCGTGGAGGCAGTTTTGACGAGAACAGCGTTTACATAAACAACATAGAAGTTTACCGTCCATTCCTTGTTCGCAGCGGTCAGCAGGAAGGTCTGTCCATCATCAATCCCGACATGGTGGAGAAGATAAGTTTCTCCACTGGCGGTTATGAGGCAAAATATGGCGACAAGATGGCGTCAGCCCTTGACATAACCTACAAACGTCCAAAGAAGTTCGAGGCGAGTCTGGCAGCCAGCCTCCTTGGCGGCAGTGCATTTTTAGGATTCAGCACCAAGAAGATGTCATGGAGCAACGGCTTACGATACAAGACAAACAGGTATCTCTTGGGAACGCTTGAAACCAAGGGCGAATATAATCCGAATTTCCTTGACTACCAGACCTATTTCAGTTATTTCCCCAATAAGCGATGGACGGTTGACATCATAGGCAACATATCCGAAAATCATTACAACTTCACTCCAGAAGACAGGGAAACCAATTTCGGCACGATGGAGAACGTGAAGAACTTCAAAGTATATTTTGACGGCAAGGAAAAAGACTTGTTCCGTACATATTTCGGAATGTTTAACATAACACGACATTTCACAGACAAGACCTCGCTGTCGTTCATCACTTCCGCCTTTTACACCAAGGAACAAGAACGCTACGACATTCAAGGACAGTATTGGCTGACACAAACCGAGACAAGCGAAAATCTTGGTGTAGGCACATACATGGACCATACCCGCAACTATCTTAAAGCCAATGTAGAAACATTCAAATTGGCTCTTAAACATAAAGTTGGCAAGCACGACTATCAGGCTGGCATCACCTACAAGATAGAACATGTGGAAGAACATAGCCGAGAGTATGAGATGCGCGACTCGGCAGGATATACCATGCCCCATACAGGCCGAGATCTTTACATGATATACTCCATGGACGCCCGCAACACTCTCGACGCAAACCGTCTGGAATCATACGTGCAAGACACCTACAGATTTTCGAATGCAGACGAGACAACATTCTACACATTAAATTATGGTGTAAGATTTTCCCATTGGAACTTCAACCATGAGAGTCTTGTCAGCCCACGAATATCCCTTGGCATCGTACCGGCTTTCAACAACAATGTCACCCTACGTTTTGCCGCAGGACTATATTACCAGGCACCATTCTTCAAGGAACTGCGCGACACCACTACCACCGACGGCATAACATACGCCACACTAAACAAGAAGATAAAGAGCCAGCGCTCCATCCACTTCATTGCCGCATACGACTATCGTTTCAAGATGAATGAGCGCAACTACCGATTTAGTGCAGAAGGTTATTACAAGGCATTATCCAACCTTGTACCATATAGTGTAAGCAATGTAAAAGTAGTTTATTACGGTCAGAATGAGGCAAGTGGTCATGCCATGGGACTCGACCTGAAGCTATACGGCGAATTTGTACCTGGCACCGATTCATGGGTGAGTTTTTCTGTGATGAACACGAAAATGAAATTGAATGGCAAAAGCGTGCCCTTGCCCACCGACCAGCGGTACGCCCTCAACCTCTTCTTCACCGATTATTTTCCAAGTACCACCAGATGGAAGATGTCACTGAAATTAGCCTATGCAGACGGTCTCCCCTTTGCAGCCCCGCACAGCGCTCTTGAAAATTCCAATTTCCGCGCACCAGCATACAAGCGCGCCGACATAGGAATGAGTTTCCGTGCATTAGACAACGACAAACACGAGAACAAGAAGCTCAATCCACTGCGCAACATCTGGATAGGAGCAGATTGTCTAAATCTCTTCGGCATAAACAACGTGAATTCTTATTATTGGATAACCGACGTCACCAACCAGCAATATGCCGTCCCCAATTATCTGACAGGCAGACAATTAAACTTCCGGGTCCTGTTTGAGTTTTAACTCCACATAAAAGATTGTCAACCACAAAAAGGCATAAACAAGAAACCAAAAGCCTTCTTTTTTAGTTTTTTGTGTAATAATTCCTTTCGTATCCGGTCATATAAGTAGTTATGACAGACAGGGAACTTGCCAACAACGTAATAAACTATAACGACCAGCATTGTTTTGCCGAGATTGTTAAACGCTATTCGGGAATCGTTTTCTCGAAGACGATAGCCATTGTGAAGAGAGAAGAACTCGCCAAAGAGGTGACGCAACAGACCTTCATCCGTGCTTACGAACGGCTGTCATATTGGCGCAACGACTCTCTCGGTCCGTGGCTCACCACCATTGCCATGCATTTGGCACTCAACGAATTGGAGCGTGAGCGCAGGAACAGGAAAGGCAATGCCCAATCCCCATCTTCTGCCAACGACTACGATGCAGAACATGAAGACCGCCTGCAGCGCATGGAGAAAGCCATAGCCACCCTGCCCGAGCAAGACCGACAGATCATCCAATTACACTACTACCAGCAAGTCAAGACCGATGAGATATCTCGAATCACAGGACTCTCGCAATCAAATGTTCTTGTCCGTCTTCATCGCATCCGTGACAAGCTGCGAAAGATGTTGACTTCAGAACATATATAAGAACCATGCAGTAGATAAATAAAAGAAAACGATATGGAATCAAACATCAATAAAAACCTTAATGATGAACAACTCGACGACCTTATACGCCAGTCGTTTCATCGTCAGCAGACAATCGACGAAATCAACGTCTCTGTGATGAAGCAGCTTCGACGCACCGCTCACCGTCGCATTCTTCTGCAATGGGCAAAGATTGTAGCTTTCGCATTCGGTTTGCCTCTGCTGTTATTGCTTTTTGGTTGGCTGCTATGGCTAACATTCAGCCAGTATGATGCCCCACAATTATCCATACTCAACTGCCATCCAACCATCTATGCTATCCTGCTACTCCCTGTAGCCGCAATGCTGTACGTCACTTGGAGAGCCATCGAGCATTTTTCACCCAGCGATGTGTAATAATATTCAACCAAGGCGGTCTTGATTGTGAACAACAACAAAAGACCGGTCTAAAGTTGTAAAGGTGGGCTTGCGCCCTACCATAGAGAGAATAAAAACATAAAATCATCAATTAAACAATACAACCATGTTAGATGAATTAATACCATTATCAGCAGTCGTCTTGTCATTGCTAATCCCCATCGTTGCCATCACCTTCAGCTTCCAGGCATACATACGAAAGAAGCAGAATGACACCGAATTACGGCGCTTGATCATCGAGAACCATACCGACGTTGATACAGCCAAGGTACTAATAGAGAATCAAGAGGAGAAACCAAACAAATACACATCCCTGCGCTATGCGTGCATACTCATAGGCTTGGGAGTTGGTGCCCTTGCTGACTACCTCATGAACATCGAAAGCAATTGCATCTACTTCTGGTTGGTAATAGCATTCGGCATAGGTCTTGGGTTGTTAGCTTCATTCATCGTAGAACTGAAACTACTGAAGCAAGATTCCAAAGAACTACAAAAGCAAGACTATCAACAATAATAAACGAGACTTGCACTCACTCTCTCACGCCTCTCTGCAAATGGTTGCACCCATTATGACAGAGAGGTTTTCTTATGAACAAAGGCGATGGATTATGAACCTTCAGTCAAGACCAACGGTCAAAAGGAAAGCGGTTTAAAATAAAAATCAAGATTGTCATGCCTTTTTGCAAACTATGACTAAAAGCACTAATAACCTTTTAGAGCACTCAAAAAGCCAATTATCAGATAAAAAAGCAATAAAAATCAGAATAATATACACACCTTACAATTAAAATGATTACCTTTGCACCGACAAATTGAATAGTTCACTTTAAACTTAACAAATATGAAAATTTCACACATTGAACATTTGGGCATTGGTGTCCAAAGTATTGAGGAAGCCCTGCCTTATTTCGAGGAAGTGCTTGGATTGAAATGCTATGCCATTGAAGAAGTAGCCGACCAAAAGGTAAAGACAGCATTTCTGAAATGTGGTGAGGTGAAGTTGGAACTGCTTGAGCCGACATCACCAGAAAGCACCATTCAGAAATGGATAGACAAAGGAGGCCGTGGCGTGCACCACGTGGCATTCTGCATTGAGGACGGAGTAGCCGAAGCATTGGCAGAAATGGACTCGAAAGGCATTCGTCTCATCGACAAAGCCCCACGCAAAGGAGCCGAGAACCTGAACATTGCATTCCTTCATCCGAAATCCACTTGTGGCATCCTAACAGAGTTGTGCGAGCACTAATGCACAGCAGCAATCACTGTCATCATATAGACAAACATAAAAGAAACAATGAGCAAACAGTTAGAAAAGATTAAAGCCCTTGTCGCCAAGCGCGAACAGGCCCGCCTCGGAGGCGGCGAGAAAGCCATCGAGAAACAGCATGCCCGCGGCAAATATACCGCTCGCGAGCGCATCGACATGCTTTTGGATGAAGGCAGCTTCGAGGAGTTCGACATGTTCAAGCTCCACCGTTGCACCAACTTCGGCATGGAGAAGAAGCAGTTCCTTGGTGATGGTGTAGTAGCTGGTTCTGGTACCGTCGATGGCCGTTTGGTCTATATCTTTGCACAAGACTTCACTGTAAACGGTGGTTCTCTCTCAGAGACCATGGCAGAGAAGATATGCAAGGTGATGGACATGGGCATGAAGATGGGAGCCCCAGTCATTGGCATCAACGACTCTGGTGGTGCCCGCATCCAGGAAGGCATCAATGCATTGGCAGGCTATGCCGAAATCTTTGAACGCAACATCTTGGCATCAGGTGTGATACCTCAAATATCAGGTATTTTTGGTCCCTGCGCCGGCGGTGCAGTATATTCCCCCGCCCTCACCGACTTCACATTGATGATGGAGAACACCTCATACATGTTCCTCACAGGTCCCAAGGTGGTGAAGACCGTCACAGGCGAAGATGTTGACCAGGAGCATCTTGGTGGTGCCTCCGTACACTCCACAAAGAGTGGTGTCACCCATTTCACGGCATCCACAGAGGAAGAGGCTTTGGAAATGATCAAGACACTGTTGAGCTACATTCCATCCAACAACATGGAGGAAACCCCACGTCGTGAATGTACCGACCCCATCGACCGCATGGAAGACAGTCTGAACGAGATTTTGCCTGATGACCCCAACATGGCATACGACATGTACAAGGTAATCGCAGCCATCACCGACAATGGCGAGTTCTTCGAGGTACAGCCCAAATTTGCCAAGAACATCATAGTGGGCTTTGCCCGTTTCAATGGCCAGAGCGTGGGTATTGTAGCCAACCAGCCATCATGCTATGCAGGTGTTCTCGATGTGAACGCCAGTCGCAAGGGTGCTCGTTTCGTTCGTTTCTGCGACGCTTTCAACATCCCCATTGTCAGTTTGGTTGACGTTCCAGGATTCCTTCCAGGAACAGGTCAGGAGTACAATGCCGTCATTCTTCACGGAGCCCAGTTGCTGTACGCCTACGGTGAGGCCACCGTGCCAAAGGTTACCATCACCTTGCGCAAGAGCTATGGTGGCAGCCACATTGTGATGGGTTGCAAGCAGTTACGCACCGACCTCAACTATGCTTGGCCGAATGCCGAGATAGCCGTTATGGGTGCTTCAGGAGCAGTGGCAGTGCTCTGCGCCAAGGAAGCCAAGGCAAAGAAAGAAGCTGGAGAAGACGTCAAGGCATTCCTCGTCGAGAAGGAGGAGGAATATTCAGAACTATTCGCCAATCCTTATCAGGCAGCCAAGTATGGCTATATCGACGATGTGATAGAGCCACGCAATACCCGCTTCCGTATTTGTCGTGCACTTGCCCAACTGGCAACAAAGCGTGAAAGCTTGCCAGCCAAGAAGCACGGCAACATACCTATGTAAAGAATAACTGACAAGCCCCTTCACACGAAGGTGGCTTGTCCACATTCATGTAAATCCAAAGCAAATGGCAACAGCAACCAATGAAGTGTATGCCGCCATCGCCATGGCACTACACGAATATAAGGGCAATAACATTCACGACAAGGAGCCAGGCATCATCACCATCAAACCACACTTTACGGAGTGGAATGCCCATCTTCCGATGACCACCATGCATCCTTGATCGATTAGCATTCCCCAAACAAAGATTAAATATGAAGACATACAAATATACCATCAACGGAACGCAATATGAGGTTTCGATAGGCGAGATAGCCGACAACATCGCAAATGTGACTGTCAACGGCGAAGAATTCAAGGTGGAAATGGAACCAGAACAAGAGCCAGAGAAGAAGAAAGTAGTGGTGAAGACTGGTGCTGCCAAAGAATCCGCTCCTGCCGCTGATGCTCCAACATCTTCAGCCAACGTAAACACAGCCAACGCTCTCAAGGCTCCACTCCCAGGTGTCATAACAGAGATAAAGGTAGCTGTGGGCGACGAAGTAGCCGTGGGCGACGTTCTCGTAGTGCTTGAAGCCATGAAAATGGCAAACAACCTTGAATCGGAAAAGGCAGGCAGGGTAACTGCCATCCTTGTTTCACAAGGTGCCAGTGTGATGGAGGACACCCCACTTGTCGTAGTGGAATAACCCCCGAATCATTCATAAACCAATAAATGGCGAAAAGAGGCAAAGCTTCAATTTCGCCATTTTTTATTCATATCACCAACACAACAAAATCATTCAAATATAATGCACAATACGTTTACAACATTATAAAAATATGTGGCAAAAAACTAAATAAAGCAAAAAGCATTCTTATTTTTGGATAAAAATTAGTAACTTTGCAATTAATTTGATATCAACAAAGGGTTTATGCCCTTTAAAATACAAACATCAACCACAACAAGTCAAGATGCCCAAGAAAGTTCTTTTCATCAATCAGGAAATAGCCCCTTACGTACCAGACAGCGAAATGTCGATATTGGGCAAGCTTCTCCCCCAAGCCATACAGGAAAGAGGTTACGAGATACGTACATTCATGCCGAAATGGGGCATGATAAATGAGCGTCGTGGCCAGTTGCATGAGGTTATTCGTCTTTCCGGCATGAATTTGATAATCGACGATACCGATCACCCTTTGATTATCAAAGTAGCCTCCATACCCGTTTCCCGCATCCAGGTATATTTTATCGACAACGATGACTATTTCCAGAAGCGCAAGATGGAAGAAGATGAATCAGGAGAGGAATATGCGGACAATGGTGAGCGTGCGATATTCTTTGCACGTGGTGTACTTGAGACAGTGAAGAAACTTCGCTGGATTCCCGACATCATAATTTGCCAAGGCTGGATGTCGGCAGTAGTTCCACTTTATATCAAGACCGCCTATCACGAAGAGCCGTCTTTTGCCAACGCCAAGGTAGTGACTTCTCTTTTCGCCAAACAGCTAAAGAATGACTTAGGAACAAATTTCAAGCGCAGTCTGGAGTTTCGTGATGCCAAGCCCTCATTGCTTTCCAGTTACAGTGACGATTTCAACTTCTTGGAATTAGGCAAATTAGCTATTGACTATTCCGACGGCATTGTAGAAGCTGGTTCTGACGTGAATGCTTCCTTGCTCAGCTATGCCAAGGAAAAAGGCTTGCCAATAATGAATTATCCAGGCAGTGAAAACTATGCAGACGCATACGTAGAATTTTACGAAAAGATATTGGGCGAATAATCAAAAAAAGACATGAGGAAATCCATCATCGGTGTGGCTGTTACAGCACTTTTTTTGCTATCTGCGTGCGATGACACCACCGAAAGCATAGGTATATCTCTTACCGAAAACGCAGACCACTTGGCAGTATCATCAAGTTCATTCCAAGTAGCCTCTCGTTCGGTTTCCGTCAATTCAGTAGTATCCCGCAGCACAACAGGCTATTTGGGCAGGATTAAAGACCCGGAGACAGGTTCTCACATCACAGGCGACTTCATGACACAATTCACCTGGCTTGAAGGTTACCAGTTGACAAGTCAAGACAGCATTTCAAGCCGTGATTCAAGTGGCAAGATAATCGCAGACTCATGTGAGATACGTTTGTTCTATACAAGTTATTATGGAGATTCATTGGCAACAATGAAACTGACGCTATACGAACTTGACAAGCCAATGCTTGAAAACAGGTCCTACTATAGCGATTTCGACCCATTGGCGGAAGGTTACGTGCGAAGCGACGGCATTAGCAAGAGCAAAGCATACTCTCTGTTAAACATATCAGACTATATCACCATGAAAGATACATCTGAATATGTGAACAACATCTGCGTTCGCCTGACAGAGCCATACACAGACAAGAATGGTGAGACATACAACAACTTCGGCACTTATATTCTTCGCCAATACTATTCGCACCCTGAATATTTCAAGAACTACCTGACATTGATAAAGAATGTCATGCCTGGGTTCTTTTTCAAGATTACAGGAGGGTTAGGTTCGATGGCATACGTCACAGCTACACAGCTAAACATTTATTATCGCCGTTATGTGAACGGCAAGGACAGCACCCACTTGACCTTGTTATCTGGCACAGAGGAAGTATTGCAGACAACTACAATCACCAATGATGCAGCAGCCATATCCCGTTTGGTGAACGACAATAGTTGCACATACATCAAGAGCCCCTCTGGCATTTTCACGGAGTTGACACTTCCAGTAGATGAGATAATGAAAGGCCATGAGAATGACACCATCAATACAGCCAAGATAGTTCTCAACCGAATCAACAACGCCCAGTTGAGCCTATACAACCTGCCGGCACCTTCCACGCTTTTGATGATTGAATCAGACAGTGTGACCTCATTCTTTGAGAAGGGCAAGTTGGCTAATTACAAGCAGTCGTTCTTGGCAAATTATTCATCATCGGCAAACACATATACATTCAATAATATAAGTGAGCTGATAGCCTTCATGCATACGGCTAAAAATCGTGGAATGAAGAGTGACGCGAACTGGGTGGAGCACCATCCCAACTGGAACAAGGTGATGTTGGTGCCTGTGCATACAAACTATATCACCTATAACCAATCCACCGTCCTTACAGAGGTAACCAATGACATGTCGCTAACAAGCACACGTTTAATTGGCGGAAGCACCCCCATATCCATTCAGGTCATATATAGCAAATTTGACTGAAATGGCCGACAACTATCTTGAATATCGTCGTGAGGCATACGAGAAACTAAAGAAAGAGTGGTTAAGGAAGAAGAAGCGTATTCCCTCTTCCAACCACTCTACAAATAATATTCCAAGACCAGAAGACGAATCGTTATAGAAGGTTGAGTGATCCACCCAATAACTACAATGTAAGCATTGTGTTAACACAAACTACGAACAGACAATCAAGGAAAAATCATAAAAATATTCATTTTTTATAAAATTTTAACACCATTCTGAACAAAAAGGAGCTCTCACTTTGTATCGTAGCTGTTTTTTTGTTATCTTTGCAATCCAAAGCGTTGAAAACTTACGACACTTTGAAATGCTATAATTAAAAAAGTGATTAATTATCATGAGAAAAGTATATTTGTGCCTTGCCCACATGAGTGGTAACGAAATGAAATACATCCAAGAAGCTTTTGACACCAATTGGGTAGTTCCTCTTGGTCCTAATGTAAATGCTTTTGAAGAAGATTTGGAACGTTTCATAGGAGGAGGCAAGAAGGTAGTAGCCCTTGCTTCAGGAACAGCTGCAGTTCATTTGGGCATGATAGGCTTGGGAGTAGGCAAAGGCGACGAGATTATATGCCAAAGTTTCACGTTTGCCGCATCATGCAATCCTGCCATCTATTTGGGCGCGACACCTGTTTTTGTTGGTTCTGAGGAAAAAACATGGAATTTGGACCCCAACAAACTTGAGGACGCCATAAAGGACCGCATCAAGGTGACTGGCAAGAAGCCTAAAGGCATTGTTCCTGTTTACATGTATGGAATGCCCGCCTACATAGACGAGATCATGGAAATATCCCAAAGATATGAGATACCTGTTCTCGAAGACTCGGCAGAAGCATTCGGTTCACTATACAAGGGCAAGGTGGTCGGCACTTTTGGCAAGTATGGCATCATGAGTTTCAACGGCAACAAGATGATAACCACTTCAGGTGGAGGAGCATTGATATGCCCTGACGAAGAGACAAAGCGCCAGGCTATGTTCTATGCCACGCAGGCACGCGAGGACAAGCCCTATTACCTCCATGAGAAAATAGGTTACAACTATCGGTTGAGCAATGTCTGCGCTGGCATAGGCAGAGGACAGATGACTGTGGCGAATGATCATATCCGTCACCATCAGCGCATAGCCAAGATGTATGAGACCGCCTTTGCAGACAACGAGATAGTCAGGATGCATGTGGCACCAGAGTCATACATGGAGCCAAACTATTGGCTTAGCACCATCACATTCGAGACAAAGGAAACGAACGCCCCATACATAGACGAAGGCAATGGCATTGAGCCATGCGAAATGGTGTTGAAGACGATGAAAGCCTTGTCGGAAGAAGGTATAGAAAGCAGACCTTTGTGGCGCCCCATGCACACACAGCCAGTATATAAGGATGCGCCATCCTATGTAGATGGCACATGCGAAAAGTTGTTCAGAAAAGGTCTTTGCCTGCCTTCTGGCCCATGCGTCACCGACGAAGATGTTGAAAGAACCATCAACATCATTAAGAAAGTGGTGAAACAATGAAAAAGAGAAAGACATAGCTTCCATAAGGCAATGATTTCAATATATTATTGAAAATGCCAATGCAGCAAATGGCGGAAAATGACATCATAAGGTGTTTTTTCCGCCAATCATTTTCCCAACAACCTACAAAATACCATCGTTCATTTTTGAACACCTACTAACACAAACAAAACAACATTTTCAACATTCAAGATGAAAAGGATTTATCTTCTATTATTATTTGCAGGAGTGACATTCAACATTGTCATGGCACAAAAAAGTGTTTACATTCCTGACGAATGGAAACACCCTTGGCCCTCCGACTCGCTGTTGTATTCTGAAAGCGACCCAACAAACCGTTATACATGGTCGAAATCTCGTTCTATAGAGTCGGACAATGTCATTGTATTTTGGGAAAAAGGCTACGGCTCCACCCTACCCTCAAAATCGCCCTCCGATTACCGAGTGGACGAGCAAGACCTTCTTCAAAAATGTGAAGCATTCTATGATTTGGAAATCAACCAATTAGGTTTTGTAGATAGAGAAAAGACCAACTTGCGCAAATACAAGGTGATGGTACTGCTCAGCCACACGAAAGACTGGGTGTGTTATGGTGGAGGATATGACTTTGAAGTGTCGGCATTGTGGTTGGGTCCTTCCGCATGCAAGCCCGTTGGCCATTCAGTTGCCCATGAAGTAGGTCACTCTTTCCACTACATGTGCTATGCCGATGCTTCAGGCAACAACCACAATTCATCCCAAACCATAGGTACAGGTTTTCATCTCCCCGTAGGCAACGGCCAGACCATCTGGGAGCAGACCGCACAATGGCAAGCCAACCAATCGTACCCAAACCTTATGTTCTCCCAAAGCATCGACATTTTCAGAAATTCCCACAATCTCGCATTCACCCATGAGTGGCACAGATACCAATCATACTGGTTGCATTATTTCCTATGTCAAAAATACAATGACATAACTACAATAGGTCAGATATGGCGCCAGCCCCTATCAGGTTCCAAGGATTTCAACGAGGCGCTGATGGCAAACAAAAAACTTGACGTGCCAGGTCTTTTCAAATTATATTATGAATATGCCGCCCGATGTGCCACATGGGATTTTGAAGCCTGCATACCCTACCGCAACTCACACATTGGAGATTTCACATACCGCTGCTGCATGATAGGAGACCACAAATACCAAGTAGCCCTATCGAGCACCCCTCAGTCAACGGGATTCAATGTCATACCATTGGCAGTGCCTACGCCTGGAACAGAAATAATGGTTCACTTCACGGCGTTGAAAGCAGCCTGCAATTTGGCGAAGAACGACCCTGCCGAACTATTCAATGGTGAATCGAAATGGCAAAAGACAACCCGTACCACCTACATACGCCCCACAATTGCCTCACAACGAGGTTTTAGGTTGGGTTATGTGGCATTGTTAAAAGACGGCAGCCGACAATATTTCAATGAAGACTCAATTTATTGTCAGACAAATAACGATGTGACTAACGATATCAAGATGACTGTGCCAGAGGGAACAGAGCGCCTGTGGATGATCGTGGTGCCAGCCCCCAAGACATATGTTCAACACAAATGGACAGAAACAGTCACCAATGCAGAGCACTGGCCCTATACAATCGACATTGAAGGCACAGACATAGGCAGTAGCGCCACTGTATATGTATCTCCAGAGATAGACGGTCGCGAGGTATCCGATGTCACTTTGACATACGACGTTTACATGCCTGTGAGAACCGACTACACTGCAACGGCAGTAGCATTATCAGGTCAGGCATTGGCTACACTTGGGACAGCCTTCCAGATGGACCCTTCAACAATATCAAGCAAGATGCAAGCCTATTCAAGTGGAGGTCCGGCAACAGGGAAAATCATGTTCTATGCATTGAATCCAACAAACTTCAGCCTTGTAAACCGTGGCTCTACTGCCAATGGTTATGGTCATTGGTTTTCAAAAACTGGTGTTGTCACAGAATATAACAACGGATACGTATATAGTGAGATGAATGAAAGCACTCTTACTTTCAACATTGGTGAATATCCCAACAAATTGACCAACGGCCAGACCATCACAATCGGGCAAGCCCTACTCTACAAGTCATCTGCCACAAAGCAAGCCACAGCTCGTATCATCTTTAACATACATATAGACAACAGCCGCAATGAAGTAGTGCTAAACAACATTGACTACAAAGACCCAACAACAGGCATATTCCCCTTAGAAATCATAAACAAGCCAAGCAACAAAGGAACTTACACAATAGGAGGAATGAAAATGGAAAAGCCATCTTCACACGGCATTTATATAATAGATGGTAAAAAACAGACAAAATAAGAACACGCCATACCATATTTTTTGAAGCCACACCACTTGTCACATAACGACCAAGGTGTGGCTTTAATTATAATATAAGGTATTTGGAGACATTCATTGTTGTTCGCAAACGTTTTCGTTTTATATTCCATTTTCTACATTGCATTTAAACACATTATTACAATAAATTGCTATCTTTGCAGAAGTGCTGACAATCAACACATTTTATAGTTACTACTTGAAATCAATCAAACTTAATAACTCATTTATGAAAAGAACTATTTTATACTGCTTTTTGTTGGCATGGGCGGTTCTGAATGTCCATGCAGACTCAAAGGAGACGGTTCAAGTGAACGGCAATGTGGTAAACAAATTTGCCACAAGGATGACGTTCTCTGGCGATGATGTGACTTTGACATTTGAGGATGGCACGAGCCAGACCGAACTACTCACGTCAGTCAACATAGGTTTCAACTATGTTGCAGTATTCAACGAGAACAATTACGACAACTTAAAAACCATCAAAACGTTCGGAGGCAAGGTTGTTGGCGTAGAAGCAAGCAAGACCTTAAAGTCAGGCGAATGGTCATCCATTTGTCTTCCTTTCGACATTCCAGAATCCTCCATATCTGACATTTTTGGCGAGGGCACCATTATAGCGACGATGGACGAGGGAGCACCAAGTCACATAAACTATTCCACCGTCAATGACATCAAGTCTGGCATTCCCTATATCATAAAGCCAGGCAAGGATGTAAACAAGATTGAATGTTCAGACGTTCTTGTTTCCAACATGTCCGAAGGCAGCACAATAGCGGGTGAGGCATACGATTTCATAGGTACCCTCAACACCACCACTCCAGCTGTTGTAGGTTATATGTTCACAAGCGGCAATTACGTTTCACCATTTATGGCAGGCGAGAGCATGGATGCACTTGGTGCATATCTCATTTCACCAAATGGACAACAAAAGATGGCTGGAGATGTCAATGGAGACGGTTCTCTCTCTGTCTCCGACGTGACAGCAATGGTGAATTACGTATTAGGTATAAGCGTTGACAATTTTGACATTTCCGTTTCAGACTTGGACGGCAATAATGAAATATCAGTAGCCGACATCATGCAGTTGGTAACGATGATTCTTGATGGTATAACACCATCCTCGTTCACTATCACCATTGATGGAGAATCGAGCGGCCTAAACATCAGATAGCTGTACACAAAGACTTCAAAAAGTGCAACAAACAATACACAAAAAACAGTCAATCATGAAAAATAAGAAATATATAGCACTAATATTGATGTTGATTTGCCAGATGAGCAACATGGCATTCGGTGAAACCACATTTGATTTCACAAGCATCAGCAGTGCAGACGAGACCTTGTTGAAATCAGACAACACAGGCAACTGGATTTATGACAGCAGCAAAAGATATTGCTACGTAAAGTCTTTGACAAACGAGCCATTGATAGCATCCAACAAAGAGTTGGACTTCGCCAAAGGTTTGCTCTTCACTTGCACGGACAACGAAACGGGCCAGATACGTCTTGGCGCAGGCCGTCTTTATGTAGGCGGTTCTGGCAACCCCATAACAATCCCCAACTTGATGAAAGGCCAAACCATCAAGGTGAGATACAAATCGTCAAACACGAGCAGCCCACGCACATTCACACTTTCAGACAACGCCACGGCTGTTGCTGGTTTTACCGAATCCACATCAGAACAAATAGGTGAGGCAAAAGTGAATGCCAACGGAGATGTTGTGTTGAAGCCAACTGGTGGATTGTATGTTTATGCCCTTGAAATCAGCGATGTATCCACAGATAAGGTTGTTGTGATACCGGGAGCTACAGCAAGTCTTTATGAAGATGTGGTCACCAACAATGTAAACCGCAATTCAAAGTCCAACCAGATGTATGTGGAGACACTTGACGGCAGAATCAACTATTACGACACTTCCAGCCTCAATTCCGTAGATATGGACAAGGAAGAGTCAACTGTCGTAGTTACCACCAAGTCAGGAAATACCGACACATATTATGGCTCTGTAAAAAACATATCGTTCTCCAAGGGAATAAGCCAAGGCGAGAATGCCGACATCACAAACAATGGTGTTGTCATTACAGAATCCAAAGGCTGGCTTGAGTCTGCATACGTGAAATGGGAACTATACGAGGGAGCCACTAATTATGCAGTATATATAAAAGGTGGCAACATCGGCAGCTACACCAAGCTTGACAACATGCTTGTTCGCGACTATGGCACATACGGCCGTGCAGACATGGTAGGTCTCGTTGCCGGCAACGACTATTCTTTCAAGGTTGTACCCGTGGTAAGCGATGCAGAGGTAGAGAGTGCCGCCAGTTATGCAGAGAACATAAAAGTAGCCAATTATGTTCGCGAGGGCTTTGCACACCTCAATCATTCAGGTGTAGGAGCTTACAAGAACGATGGATCTCTAAAAGAAGGTGCGAAGGTATTCTATGTGACCAAGAATACAATTAAGACCATCACAAGCAGTGTTGTTGTGGACGGAAAAGGCAAAACGGAAACTTTTAAAGGATTGCAGCACATCATAGATGCCTATCAAAAGGGTTATGACACCACCCCCATGAGTTTCCGTCTCTTGGGAAAGATATCCGTCAACGACTTGGATTCAATTGGCAGCAAAGAAGAAGGTCTGCAGGTGAAAGGCAACAAAAAGGATTCTGAGATGAACATCACCATAGAAGGAATAGGAGAAGATGCCACCATTTACGGCTTCGGAATATTGATACGCAATTGCAAGGATGTAGAGTTGCGCAATTTTGGAATCATGCAATGCATGGATGACGGCATTTCTCTCGACACAGACAACTCCAACATTTGGGTGCACCACATAGACGTGTTCTATGGCAAAAACAAAGGAGACGACCAAGTCAAAGGCGATGGAGCCATTGATGTGAAGAGCGATTCAAAATATGTGACAATAGACAATTGTCATTTCTGGGACACAGGCAAGTCGAGCATGTCAGGAATGAAGAGCGAGAGCGGTCCCAACTACATCACTTATCACCATAATTGGTATGACCATTCCGACTCACGCCATCCACGCATTCGCACGATGTCTGTCCATGTATGGAACAACTATTTCGACGGAGTATCCAAATATGGAGTAGGAGCAACTACGGGTTCAAGTGCCTTTGTTGAAAACAACTATTTCCGCAACACCAAATACCCCATGTTGATATCCCTTCAAGGTCATGATGGTGGTACATTCTCTGGAGAAAATGGAGGAATGATAAAGAGTTTCAACAATGTGTTCGCTGAGAAATGCAACTACACAACATATCAACAGAATGCAGGCTCCTTCGATGCATGGGAAGCAACATCACGCGAAGACATCGTTCCATCCAGCGTCAAGGCAATCGTAGGTGGGAGCACATACGACAACTTCGACACCAATGCCAGTCTGATGTACACCTACACACCAGACGCACCAGCTGACGTGCCATCCAAAGTAGAAGGATGGCATGGCGCCGGCCGCATGGGTCATGGAGATTTCCAATGGGTATTTACTTCTGAAGACGACACTGATTATGAAATAAATACCGATCTCGAAGCTGCCATCAAGGACTACAAATCGCTTCTGCAAGGCATTTTCGGCGGCGAGACTATCAGTGGTGGTGGAGGAGACACCCCTGGAGGAGAAGAACCGGGCGATGACCCAAGTGGCACAACCATCACAGCCGATGTGGAATGTACATTTACAGGAGATGGTCCATCAAACACCCTCTTCACTGTTGAAAATGGCAATTATTCCAACACCAAAGGAACAGCTACAGTGAACAATGTAGAATTGACATGGTGTTTGAAGTTAGAGTCAACAACATTAGTATCATTCACGACAGAAGAAGATATGACACTCACCTTGGTGTTCGGTTCTAATGATACCAAATACACCATCAAAGTAGATGACATAAAGATGACAGGAAAAGCAGACAATGGCAGTTCTGGACAAGGCACACTGACAATGACATTGCCCAAAGGCGCGCACACTCTGAAGAAAGCGGATACCGGCAACCTGTTCTATATAGGTTTGGCAAAATAAGAACAAGGCATAGTGCTTTCTTGGCGGATAAGAGGTCTCACTTCTTATCCGCTTTTTTATTAAAGACAACGATGCGAAGTAAAAACTGAGACAATTGTTGTTTGAATAACAAATATTTGATATATTTGCAATTGAAAAGCCCGAGCAATCTTTACATATAAGAAACTTTGTCAAATACATATGGAAACAAAACCCCTCAACATATTGGTAATCAGATTCAGGCAAATGGGAGATGCTGTCTTATCGACGCCATTATTGGAAACGCTGCACAATAGTTTTCCTGATGCGCGTATTGATTTTGTCTTGAATGAAAACATAGCTCCACTATTTGAGAATCATCCATCCATCAACCACATCATACCATTCAGCAACGATGAGCGACATCATTTTTTCAAATATGTAAAGAAGATATGGAGCGTCACACACAAGACGCATTACGACGTAATCATAGACTTGCGCTCCACCATGAACACAATGCTCTTTGCAATGTGTTCTCCATCGTCAAAATATAGAATCGGACTGAAAAAGCCTTATACATGGTTGGCATTCAACCATCGTTTGGAGCGCTGTGGGAATGCCACCAACATGGTGGACCACAACATAAGATTTGCCAGTCCTTTGGCAAAACTTGGCACTATACGACCTTTATACAACCTTACGCTTGGCATTACAAAAGATGAGATTTCCTCATTTCGCAAATACATGGAAGAAAAAGGGATAGATTTAAGTCGCAAGGTGATGCTTGTTGGCGTGGTGGCAAAGATTCCGAGCAGAGCTTGGCCTGAAAGCAACATAGTGGAACTGCTTGCTCGCTGGATAGCCAAATATCCAACGATGCAACTCATTTTCAACTATGCTCCCGGAGTTGAAGAAGAATCAGCCAAGCGAATATACTCCACCCTCGGTTATCCCAAAAACATTTTCATCAACATCTCCGCCCGCAACATACGCCAACTTGCAGCGATGTCATACAATTGCACAGCATATTTCGGCAACGAAGGTGGAGCCAGGCATATTGTGCAAGCCATGGGCCGTCCCTCGTTGGTCATTTGTTCACCTAAAGCAAGCAAGAAGAAATGGCTTCCCACCCATTCTGGTGTAGCAGCATGGGGAATATCAGCTTCCGATTATGGCGACATCGAAGGCAAAGACTATTCCCAGATATACGAAATGATAAAAGTTGACGACGTATGGAAAGTGTTGAACGATTTCATGCAAACTCAAGGAATAACCTGACATGCGCCACGAGCACATCTTTTAAACACATTCTCATCGTTTGAAGAAGAAATACTTCACAACATTGTAAGCGTGCTTGATCTTGAGTTCGATTCTTCTTCCAAATTTCCGTTTTCTCCAACTATGATAGACCCTGTGCATCCCTATGGCATCGGGATGTCTGTCATGGCTTTTTGTAGGAGTCAAGAAACGTGTGGGATAAACCTTCAACGCCCCAAGATGCTGTTCGACATCATCGTTCTGGTAACCAAATTGCAAAGCGCATTTTCTCATGACCATGGGCGACACTGTCAGGTCGAGTGTACCATCTGCAAGGACAAAGTCACGATTTGAATAATACTCCACCATTTTCTTGCAGAACTCATTCCCAGCCTCCCCAATGAAGAAAGCCGCCTGCAAACCCAATTGTCCTTCTCTATTGAAGCATTCGTTGAATGTTACCATCTTGTCATTCATAAATTCATCGAACCGCCTATAAATGAAGATGTCACTATCCATATACACCCCACCTTCATTATATACAGCATAGAATCTCACCACATCCGCCGCGAATGCCCATTTCCTCTGTTCCAGTGCCTGGTCAACATACTTTATTCCCAAAGCCTTGGCATCCTCATATTTCCACAACTTGATATTGAAATCAGGAAGGATTCTTTTCCAAGAATCCAAGCAAACTTTTATCTCTACAGGATAAGGGTCGTTGCTAAACCAACAAAGGTGTATGATTTTTGGTATCATAAGTAGTCATTCAAAATCTTAAGTGCAAAAATAGCAATAATTGTGAAATAACGTGCAAACTACAATGAAAAAAGAAGGAGAAAACAAGATATACCTATAGTAAATTGAAATGTGAATAAAAAGAAAGACACATGCAAATGAAAACATGGTCAAATAATTTCCCCAATCGTTTTTTTTCACTATATTTGCAAGTGATTATGAAGTGGCAGCAGACCTATCATGCAGCAGACTTTTTCTGCATTCTTATTATTCTTTAGGTTACGACCATATTCATTCCATAACAGTCAAAATAAGACAAACGAAATAAAACTAAGATGAGAAAGACATTAGTACTATTTATTTTAGCTATTGCCGTTGTATGTAATGCCCAACCCACATGGCCTTCATCAAGTTTGGAAAGCAAGGCAGGCTTGCGATGGTGGTGGCCAGGCTCAGCAGTAGATGAGAACAACATAAAATGGCTGATGAAACAATACGCCGATGCCGGTGTCGGTTCGGTGGAAATCACCCCCATCTATGGTGTGCAAGGAAATCAGGCAAATGCGATAGACTTCCTCACCCCCAAATGGATGCATCAATTGTCGGTAGTAGAAAGCGAGGGAGCCAAAGATGGCATTTTAGTTGATATGAATACCGGTACAGGATGGCCATTTGGTGGTCCCACCACACCTATAGAAGAAGCTGCCTGCAAGGTTCTGTTTGTTGTTGACACAGTGGTCATAGACAAGGTGGGAGAACAACCAATCTTAGTTGACATAGGAATCAAGGATCCGAAAGAGAAGAAATTTGCGACACTAAAGAATGTGATAGCCCATCCCATCGATGTGCAAAGTTTCAAGGGTCATAGTTTGGACCTCATGGGGCACGTGGAAGGTGACAATCTGAACATGCTTCGCTTGAAGGGAACGTGGCTTGTTATAGCCCAATACGAAAGTCGCACTCGCCAACAAGTGAAACGAGCAGCCCCTGGTGGAGCAGGCTATGTGATAGACCATTTTGACAAGAATGCCGTTAAACACTACTTGGAACGTTTCGACCGTGCTTTCTCTGAAAGCGGCGTGCCATACCCCCACAATTTTTTCAACGACTCATACGAAGTGTATAACGCCAACTGGACTCCATCTTTGTTGGAAGAGTTCAAGGCACGCCGAGGATATGAACTGGAGAAGCATTTTCCGGAACTCCTTGGAATCGACCTCCCCGCCAACGACCGTTCCAAAGATGTCCTATCCGATTATCGTGAGACATTGAGCGACCTTCTGCTTGAGAACTTCTCACAACAATGGACAGAATGGGCACACAAGCATGGTTCGCTAACCCGCAATCAAGCCCATGGCTCTCCAGCAAGCCTCATCGATGTGTATGCTTCAGTAGATATACCGGAGATAGAAGGCTTTGGGCTGTCCGACTTCCACATCAAGGGTTTGCGTACCGACGAAGGGTTCACCCGTCCAAATTTCAGTGACGTGTCAATGCTAAAATATGCGTCCTCCGCAGCCCACATCACAGGCAAGCCGTTGGTGAGCAGCGAGACATTTACATGGCTTACCGAGCATTTCCGCACCTCGCTTTCACAAATGAAACCCGACCTCGACTTGATGTTCACATGCGGTGTGAACCATGCGTTCTTCCATGGAACATGTTATAGTCCCAAAGAAGCCAAATGGCCTGGTTGGCGTTTTTATGCCAGCATCGACATGAGTCCAAACAACAGTATCTGGCATGACGCACCCTATCTGATGCAATACATAGAGCGCTGTCAGAGTTTCTTGCAGATGGGCAAACCAGACAACGATTTCCTCGTGTTGGTTCCACTTCGCGACATGTGGGCAGAGCGTCACAGCAAAGGAGTGGGCGGACTTCTGATGTCCTTCGACATTCACAAGATGGCAGAAAAGGCACCGCAATTCATCCGCAGCATTCTCGACATAGACAGTTTGGGATACGATTGCGATTATATCAGCGAGCGCATCCTTATGGGCGTATCGTACAAGGATGGCATGTTGGAGACAGCCGCAGGCACTCGCTATCACGGTTTGATTATCCCAGGCAGCGGCAGAATGCCAGAGTCGCTAAAGCAACACATCAAGAAGCTGCAAGATTCAGGAGCCCATATAATCTATGGAATAGACGAGAAAAAGATGATGGCGGCAGCCGATGCAGAACCCATGCGCATGAGACTCGGTTTGAGAGCCATACGTCGCAGCAACTCGACAGGCCATCACTATTTCATTGCCAACTTAACCCCCGAAGACAAGTCGGCATGGGTTCGTTTGGCAACCCCCTTCAAGGATGCCGTATGGTTTAATCCTCTAAATGGTGACATCCGTGCTGCCAAGACAAACGGCAAGCAAGTTTATGTCAACCTTCGTTCTGGAGAATCGATGATATTGCAAACATTCGACAATCCCTTGCCCAACAAGCCCACAAAAATTTTATCAGAACCACTCCCGATAGTGGAAAGAATCGACCTTGGCATGCAACCATGGCAATTATCCTTTGTAGAGTCAGCACCAGAGGTTTCAAAGACTTTTTCTTTGGACCACTTGCAGACATGGGAAAAACTTGATGACGAATTGGTAAAAGTGACAATGGGCACAGGGGTTTATCAGACAACAGTAAAATTAGACAAGAAACAAGCAACGAAGTCATGGTCAATCGACCTCGGTGACGTGCGAGAGAGCGCTCGTGTATATGTAAACGGAGAATATGTAGGCTGTGCATGGAGTGTTCCTTTCACCATGGATTTGGGCCATCGCTTGCACAAGGGCATCAACGACATTCGCATAGAAGTGACCAACCTTCCTGCAAACCGAATATCCGACCTTGACCGCCGTGGTGAAAACTGGCGTATCATGGAAGAGATAAACGTTGTTGACTTGAATTACAAGAAGACAACATACGAGAATTGGACACCTGTGCCAAGCGGTCTCAATTCTACAGTAAAACTTATGACATCAGACTATTGAGAAGACAATTCCCATTGCTTATTTTTAGAGAACAACAAGCCAAAAGCAACCACATCATCATTTCGACATGAAAAGAATCAAGATATCGACTCTGTTAATCACATGCCTTTTTGCCCTTAACACCATGGGTGAAACGACGTCACGTGAAATCATCAATTTCAATTTTGGATGGAAATTCCATAATGGCGACATAGGAGAAATACCTGCTTCCAAAGGAATAGCAGCATCGTGGCAAGATGTCGATTTGCCCCATGATTTCCAAATAGAACAACCATGGGTAGCCCCAACCAAAGACGAGACAGGCGACAACAGCGACCAAGCCAGCAATTTCAAGAGTCGTCTCAGTGCCCGTGGATTCAAGGAAATGGGCATTGGTTGGTATGTAAAGTCATTCATCCCATCTGCCGAATGGAAGGAGCGTCGAACACTAATCGACTTCCAAGGCATAATGTATGTTGGTGATGTCTATCTCAATGGAGAACGTGTTGGCGGCACCGACTACGGATATTTGGGATTTGAGATAGACCTAAGCAAGAAATTGCGATATGGAGAAGAAAACGTCATTGCAGTGAAAGCCAACACCCAAGAGCCTCTAAATTCCCGCTGGTACACAGGTGGAGGTTTGTTTCGTGACGTAAATCTTGTAATCACCAACCGCAACTTGCACTTTGCACGCCATCCTCTTTACATCACCACACCTGATGCAAGCCATAATTCAGCCACCGTATGCATCCAAGCAGACATAACATGCCTGCTTCGCACCGAACATCTAAAAGTTCATACTGTCGTCAAGGATGCCGCAGGTCAAATTGTGGCAGACGACACTACCAACATCGACTGGAACAGGAAGATGAAAGAGTATGAATACAGGTTGGACGACCTGCACCTATCTCAGCCCCACCTATGGAGTTGCGAGTCGCCATATCTTTATAAGATGGAAGTGGAGCTTTGCGACGAGAAAGGTAGAGTAGCCGACAAGGTCAGCACCCGTTTCGGAGTTCGGAAAATAGAGTTTTCCCCTGATTTCGGTTTCAAGTTAAATGGCAAGAAAGTAATATGGAAAGGCATAGCCAACCACCACAGTTTGGGTGCATTAGGTTCGGCTGCTTATCCGCGTGCCATCGAGAAACGTCTGAAACTGCTCAAGGAATATGGTTTCAACCATGTACGCACGTCGCACAATCCATATAGTGAAGACTTCCTGAACCTATGCGATGAATATGGCATTCTTGTGGTTGATGAGCTATACGACAAATGGCTCACACAATTCTCAGGAGGCAGGAAAGAATGGATGGACCTATGGCAACATGACATCCCTGAATTCATAAGAAGAGACAGAAATCACCCCTCTGTGGTGCTATGGAGTCTTGGCAATGAATTGCAGACATACGCCAACCTTCCATTCAACGACTGGGGTGTAACAGCATTCCGACTACAGAAAGAATTGCTTCACAGATACGACACCACACGCTTGGTCACGGTAGCCATGCATCCTCGTGGCAGAAGTCTTTCTACAGATTCACTCCCTGCACCATTAGCCATGGAAACCGAAGTGGCAGCTTACAACTATCGTTACATGTATTTCCCGGGCGATGGCCGTCGTTTCCCCTGGATGATATTCTACCAGAGCGAGGCAAACTTGCCGATGATGGGACCCAACTATTATGAGATGAACCTTGACAAAGTGATAGGATTGGCATATTGGGGCATGATAGACTATTTGGGCGAGTCACGAGGATGGCCGGCAAAAGGATGGACAGACGGAGTCTTTGACATATCATTGGAACCCAAGCCATTGGCATATTTCCTCAGGAGCGTGTTCAAGGAAGAAGAGCCTCTTGTGCACCTAAGCATAGTAGATAACATAGCCGATGACATCGAGTGGAATGGCATCAAGTTTGGAGGAGAGAAATACAGTGACCACTGGAATCGTCGTGCTGGCTCCCGACTGACAATCTATGCCTATTCCAACACGGAAGAGGTGGAGTTGTTTGTAAATGGCAAGAGCATGGGCAAGCGCCAGAACACCCTTGACCCAAAGACACGCAACAAGATGAGATGGGACGACGTGGCATACTCCGACGGCTATGTGGAGGCAGTGGCAAAGAATGGCGGCAAGATAGTAGCACGTCACCGCGTGGAGACATCAGGCGAAGCCAAGAAACTGGCTGTCACCCCTGACCCACAAACATGGATAGCCGATGGCACAGACCTGATGCATGTGCGCATACACGCAATAGACAACAAAGGCCGTAGAGCATATAATTGTCAAGACCAGCTTCACTTCAGCGTAGAAGGAGATGCACGCATTGTGGCAGTGAGCAATGGTGACATGCAGACCGATGAACTGAATGTCACCGACAATCGCAGCCTCTACAATGGTTCCGCAATGGTCATCCTGCGTGCAGGCAAGAATGCAGGTGACATAACACTGACGGTCACCCCGAAGAGCAACCGTCTGAAAGCTGTAAAAGTGAAAATGAAAAGTGTGGCTCCTTGATGGGGGCAGATCACCTAATCATATCCAATTGACGATGGGCCTTGCGTAATTTGCGCAGGGCCTTGTCTCTTATTTGGCGTACACGTTCCCTCTTTATGCCCATGAGGACACCAACCTCAGCCATGGTATGTCTATCTTGTCCTATACCATAGATGAAAGTCATGACTTGGAGTTCTCGTTTGTCGAGCATTTGAAACAACGAAAAGAGGTATTCATTCATGTCGTTTTTAACGAATGCCTGGTCAGCAAAAGGCGCATCAGTGTTTTCCAACAGATTGAGCAGGCTGAAGTTGTTGTTGCTTCCAGCTGGTATAGGTGCATCCACAGAGAGAGGCTGGCTTCTTTTCTTTTCTGCGGCGTTGTTTTCTTTTGTGGGTATCTTGTAAAGTCCAGAGTGTTGCTGGATATATTTCTCCATAACATCCCTGACAATGGGGGCAGCAAACTTCACGAATCTCTTACCTGGATATGGACTAAATCTATTGGCTGCTTTCAATAGTCCGATATTTCCCTCACTTACAAGATCATCGTAATCCACCCCTTGTCCAGTATATTGGCTTGCCAAATAAAGGACAAAACGAAGATTGTGCTTGACCAATTCGTCAACAGCCTTTCTATCTCCATCTTTTATACGGTTGGCAAGTTCTCTCTCCTGCTCATCAGTCAGGATTGCGTTTTGCTGGATATCTTCAATGTATGCCATAATAATGCTAAGAATTAATACACCTTTATAATTATAAACATTGGTATTGGTACATCATCACCATGTTTCTTTGCAAAGATACATAATCTTGAAAACATATTTGTCATTTATAAACAAAAAAATAGCAATAGGACACACCTGCAATCAAATAGTTCATCCAATATTGAACACATAACCTAATTATGTCATTGAAAAATAATGAACACAAAAAAGGTTTCAATTATTCATCAATTATTATTAATTTTGCAGCTTGAAAAAGACCTATAGGAATAAATGAGAAAAAAGATAATCTTCACATTACTATTGATGTTTGTGGTTGGCAACGTAAACAGCAAAGAAAATGCAAATGCCAATGAAGCGCGTAAGTTGTTCGACCACACCTACAACATGGTGTTTGGACCTCAAGGCTCCACACTTCATTATAGCGTCAACATCATCGGCATAATGAATGTAGAAGGCACCATTTGGTATAAAGGCAAGAAAAGCAAATTTGTGGAATCACGCTATCTCAGATGGAACAATGGCGAGAAAGAATATTGGGTTGACAAGAAAAAGAAGACTGTGACATTATACAAGGCAGGTGAAGCAAAAGACAAATACATGAGCAAATTCTCCTTCAATGCCGACGATTACAAGTACTCATACACAGAGAAGAACGGCACTTACGAAGTAACCCTTGACGCCAATAAGGACGTGAAAGGCATCAAGCACCTTAAAGCCTTTATCGACAAGAAGACCAAAGCTCCGAAATATCTAAAAATAAAGGTGTTGTGGTTTTGGACTACGGTAAACATAAGCAAATTCCAAAGCGGCAACATCAGTGATGACACATTCCAATTCCCCTCTTCACAATTCAAGGGCTACGATTTCATAGACAAGACAAAGCACAAATAAGCAACAAGGGCAGCCATTAATGAAACGGCTGCCCTTGCTTAACATCATTTATGCTTTTTATAATATTCCAATCCTCTTGCCACTGTCTTCTTTACAGCATCCGATGAATAAGTGCATCCTGTGACACCATCCACATTTTGTTTGACAGCCTTGTTCACATTCAGCCCGTTCCATTTATCAAGCATTGCCTTTTTCACTTTGAAGAAATATTTTGGTGTCTCTTCGTTTGGGAGAGCTTCTATTTTCTCCACCTTGTTATTAGAGATATAGATTTTCAGGGGAGTGGCACCATTATATCCTTTTATATCGCCAGCAATGGTAGTGGTGTTTACCACAACGGTTTTTCCTTCTTTAGTAATAGCCTGATCACCAGGCATGGCACTTGAAAGCAGAAATGCGGCCAACAATGCCATTGATGTGTAACCTAACGAACTAATTTTCTTCATTTTATATAGAGTTATTGTATAATATTATTTACATGGTTCAACCTTGTATCCAGCCTTGCTTAAGAGAGAGAGCAATCCCTTTTCTCCGACAAGATGTGCTGCTCCAACAGCGAAGAAAGTAGATTTGGATTTCATGATGTCTGGAATTTTGGTCATCCATTTAGCATTCCTACCATATACAAGAGCATCATTCTCTTCTTCAGTAGGATCGCATTGGTCATTGGTTTTGACGTCTTCCAATTCTTCAATCTTGTTCAAGTCTTGTGAATAGTAGGCAGCGACAATATGGTCAGTAATGTTCATCATATACTCTTGATTATTGACCAGACACATCAGAAGCACTTTCTGCCTTTCTATGGTCTGCTTTCCAAAAAGCACATCGATTTGCTCATCCACAGTTTCAAAAGACAATACAGGTTTCTTGCCTTTTTTAGCGAGGGTTTGCACATAAGCGTCAATGCCATCATCCAAATTGAATGTAGGGTCATGCTTCAGATACATTAATGAAACCAACTGCAGATTGATAGCAGCAGGATTCATCTTTCCCATTTGGGCATTAACCATCGGATTAGTTAGATCCGCTCCCAACAAATTCTTTAGAGACATATTAAGGGCATCCATCTCCTCTTTATTAAGGAGAGATGCAAGAGTAACGCCATCAGGCAGCATCATTGCTTTCTGCAACTTGACAAGAACCTCCGGCCTTTTCATCAAGTCCATCTCTATTTCCCCACATGCCTGTTCCGCCTCGCCCATGGCTTTATGAAACCCAGGAATGGAGTCGGCAAAAGATGAAGCAGCAAAATGATAAGTACCAAGCAAATAAGAAGGCTTTTTCAGTCCATTACCTGATATCTTGTAAAGCAATTGGCCATGAATTGTCAATGAGAATGCAACCAAGGCCAGAAGTGTGATTATATATCTACGCATGACAATAATAAGATGATAATTCATAAGAAAAGTTTAAAAATCCATGGACAAAGGTATGACAAAAAGAGTTTTCCCCACTTTTCATTAGAGTTAAAAAAGAATAAAGGAGCAATAAAATATGCCAATCAGAGAATATGGATCTGGCAAAGTCCCCCAAAACACTCAAGCGAATTTGGCACCTGAGATAATAGGAAAAAGAAAAATATCGTTACCTTTGCAGTCAAAAACACAAAGCCATGAGAAAAACGTTATTAGCATTATTGGCAGCATTCATCACCATATCTGCATTTGCACAGGTCGCACGTCAGGAAATCAAGGAAAACATCTTCCGCTCTGGCAGCAATTACCATGCGTACCCAGGCCCCACTCAGACCACCCTTACCCCTTCTCCCAAGGGATATGTCCCATATTACATCAGCCACTATGGCCGTCATGGTTCCCGGCACCTTATTAATAACAGTGACTACGACTTGGCATACAAGGCACTCCTACGAGCCGATTCTCTAAACATATTGACAAATTTGGGCAAAGACGTGCTTCGCAGAGTGACACTGATTCGCGACGATGCCTACAAGCGTCATGGCGAACTGACTCCATTAGGAGCATTACAGCATCAAGAAATTGGCAGCCGCATGTATGAGCGTTTCCCAAAAGTTTTCAAAGGCAAGACACACATTGATGCCAAGAGCACGGTTGTCATACGCTGCATATTGTCTATGGAGAACGCCCTTCATGCCTTACTTCGCCACAATCCCAAACTAAACATCACCCATGATGCCAGCGAGCACGACATGTGGTACATGAATTTCTCAGACACTGTGCTCGAAAAAAAGAAAATACCTGCTGAGGTAAGGAAGAAATACGACGACTTTTGCCTTCGCCACCAGCACAACGACCGTCTGATGACCTCGCTATTCAGCGACAGCAACTATTGGAAGAACGAGATTAACGCCCAAGACCTATCCTATCATCTTTTCAAGATGGCATCAAATCTTCAAAGCACTGAACTTCGTCATGACATGACGCTGTATGACATCTTCAACGAGGACGAGCTATATGACCTCTGGCTGCAAACCAACGCATGGTGGTATATCCATTATGGTCCATGCCCTCTCAATGGAGGAGTATCACCTTACTCACAGCGCAACCTATTGCGTGTAATGATAGAAGAAGCTGACAGTTGCTTGAAGATGAGTCATCCCGGCGCCACCCTACGCTATGGCCATGAGGTGTGTGTGATGCCATTAGTCTGCCTGCTTGAATTAGACGACTTCGGCAAGGCGATCACAGACCTTGAACAACTCGACGACGAAGGTTGGAACTGCTACAAGATTTTCCCCATGGCATGCAATGTACAGATGATATTCTACCACCCCAAAAAGAAATCCGCCCCCATTCTCATGAAAGTGCTACTGAACGAGAATGAGGCACGTCTGCCACTAACGCCCTATTCTGGCCCTTACTACAAATGGGAAGATTTCAAGTCTTATTATCTAAAAAAGCTCAACTCCTACAAGGAGTGAGCTTTTCCCTAAAATGCAAGAAACGGAAAATGAATCATGGTGCCACAACCACGGCAGTGCCACTGCATGACACCATCATCATGGAGCCACCATTTCCCAAGGTTTCATAATCAAGGTCAATTCCTATGACGGCATTGGCTCCCATCCTGGCAGCCCTGTCCTCCATTTCTTTCATTGCCGTGTCCTTGGCTTCCCGCAAAGTCCGCTCGTATGTTCCACTACGTCCTCCGAACACATCGGTCAATGATGCCTTGAAGTCCTTAAAGAAGTTTGCTCCGATAATTGTTTCTCCTGTGACCACTCCGATATATGTCATGATGGTCTTGCCTTCGATGTTGGGTGTAGTTGTTAAAAGCATTGTAATAGATGTTGAATAATTAATAATGTACAAAAATAGGGAAAAAATATATAAGCACACTTGTTTTTATAATTTTTTTATATAATTTCGCATCGGAAAATATAAAGTAGAAAATCATGAAAAAAGCACTTGTTCTCTTTACACTCACCCTGTTATTCGCAAGTTGTGGTAAAAATGCAACTACCCCATCGGCCCCACAAGAGTCGTCAGAAACCACCGAAACCAATACTACAAAATCTCAAGCCACCACGACAAAAGACCGAAACAGCGAGGAATATTTGGTAGCACGGGTGTTGCACAAAAAGCTGGAATGAGATATTGGAGAAGGTTTCCAATTACGACAACATGAACAACCCTGATGAATTAGGCTTTTTTGATGGCGACTATTGGATAATGGGTCAAGACTTCGGCGACCTGTCGATTTCTGATGTAGAGGTAATAAAGATGGACGACAAGAATGCCACCGTTAGTCTTAACCTTCACAATTTCAGCAACACCATCCAGGTGCTTTTGAATATGAAATATGAGCAGAACGACTGGTTCATAGACAATTTCATAGACAAAACCAACGATTACAACTGGAAGAAAGAGATGGAAGATTATATAAAATAATCACCACCATCTGTCTTTCACAACAAGTCCTTTAAGTTTGTCTTTGGAAACAACAAAATGATATATGCCATCGGCAAAAGTGCCGATTTGGTAGGGTTGGAAACTAAACACCACGCTATCCCCCATGATGGCAGCCTGCGGCAGATCCACCTCTTCCAGGTCGGCACCTTTTTGTCTCATTTCCTCAGCAAGTATCTTCCTCACTTCTGCAAGTGCACCTTTCTTGAACAAGATTTTGTTTGTCACCACCTCCAAACGTTTCATGTCGAATGTGAGATAACGCTCTATAGGAAAATCGTGAGCCCCATAAGCATATAAATTGGTGGAAATAAAGAGAGTAACATATCTGCCATCGTAGAAACGTGGCGTAATGAAGATGCGCAAATAACTAAGAGGGAAGGAAAAATCGAGGTTCTTCAGATAATATACCTGCCTCATGTAGAGATCCCTAAAATGATCCACCACATCCTGCCCGTTCCGAATGTCTTCTATTACGAAAGCATCGGGATGCTGTCTGTGCATCACTTCTGTAGGCAACATCTGCTTGTCGATATTCTTCTCCAAATAGACATCATCATAATAGAGCATGTCCATATTTGTAAAAGAATCCACATAGTTGATTAGCCAAAATCTTAGGTAATCCCATTGCGCTCCATCACCACAGGGGTAATCCATCAAGATTTTATAACCGAAATTGTTGGTGTCGCATGCCTTGAAATTGCATGGAGAGACAGCCTCGCAACGACTGAAGAGGTTAGGATATTTCACATCCACCAACATGCTGTCATTCTTCATCATGGAAAGAGGCTTGCATACTCTCTCCACGCCCAACTTCCCACATATCAAACCATTTTGATACAACGTGTCACAGGGCACAGCAGGTCCGATGAGGAATGTCTCTCGTCGTTCGGAGAGCAAAGACAAGAAATGCACCTTCTCATAATCCTCATAAAGGAGGTAATATTCCATACCATCCACTTTCATCAGAGAGTCCGAGGATGCATTTTTCAGTTCTTCCACAAATCCAGCATATTCTTGAGCTTGAACTGCAACAAAGGCAAAAGCCATCATCCAAGCAAGAACACACCCCTTCAAATATTTGAAAATCATAATGTTATAACAATGTCACCAATCTTAATCACCTGTCAAAAACAAAAACCAATCCCTCAATATAGAATTTGGGCTGCGAAATTAACAAATATTCATGAAATCCCGAAGATTACTCCAATTATTTTCTGTACAAAATGAAAAATCATTCGAATCTGTTTATTGCATCCACCACCTTCATTGTCATCTGGATATCAACTTCCGGACCTATTGGCAAACTAAGTTCCGTTTCATGGATACATTCGGTAAGAGGCAACTTCATCATCCCCCAATCTTCATAACACCGTTGGTGATGCGGAGGAATAGGATAATGCACCTGGGTTTGTACCCCGTTGTCGAGCAAGAAACTCTGCAATCTGTCACGCTGTTGAGAAAACACAGGGTAAATGTGGAACACATTGTCTTCATGGTATGAAGGAGGACACACTCTCACGGCGTCATTGCAAATATTGTTCTTATAACACTCTGCCACTTTGCGTCGCAAAGCATTATCCTCATCGAGGAAACTCAGCTTTGCCCTAAGAATGGCAGCTTGTATTTCGTCCAAACGTGAGTTGCATCCTTTATAATCGAAGACATATTTCTGCGATGAGCCATAGTTTCTCAAAGCCTTGATAATGTCGGCGAGCCTCTTGTCATTGGTAGTCACAGCTCCAGCATCCCCCCAAGCTCCAAGATTTTTAGTTGGATAAAAGCTATGCCCGGCAGCATCTCCCAAGGAGCCTGTTCGCTTGGTTCCAAACCGACATCCATGAGCCTGTGCATTGTCTTCCACTAATTTCAAGCCATACTTGTCACATATATTGGCAACGTGCTGTGTGTATGCACATTTTCCATACAGATGGACAATCATGATAGACCTGGTTCGACTGGTTATGTATTGTTCAATTATCTGGTCGTCTATTTGAAGAGAATCAAGTCGTGGTTCCACCAATACGGGTACCAGTCCATTTTCGCTGATTGCCAAAATAGAAGCAATGTATGTATTAGCCGGCACTATCACCTCATCACCAGGCTGCATCACTCCCATCTCGATATAGGCTCTATATATTAATGTGAGAGCATCGAGACCATTTCCCACACCTATGCAATAGCGAGTAGAAATAAAATGGGCATACTCCCTTTCGAAAGCTTCCAGTTCCGGTCCCATCAAGAACCAACCAGAATCCATCACTCGCTCCACAGCTTTGCGCGTTTCCTCTTCGTGCAACTGTGTGCGTCGCTGCATATCCAAATATTTAATCATCATGCAAAAATAGTGCAAAGTGGTTAAAAATCAAAATAAAACACGATGTTTTTGTTGATTTGTAATGATGAGGCAAATCACACATCACAAGGCAACAAAAGACAGGCTTTCAAATGGGAGCCAAATGGAAATGAAATCAAAAAAAGTGGAAAATTCTTTTTTATGCGCAATGTTTGTATTATCTTTGCAAAAAATTTTGAGCGAATGCCTTTTGGCAGTCGCCAACTCACAACATTCATTTATATGAAAAGATTATTATTCGGTCTCTTAGCCCTCATGTTGGCATCGCAATCAATATCAGCCCAAGAGTGGCGTGATGAAAACCGTTGGCACGATCCTTTTGATATCTATGCTGCTCCCGTGGGAGGGTTAGTTGTTTCCCATATGACAAAATTCGACAGCAAGACAGCAGTCTCTCCCTATGTAGGTGGAATGATTCAGACATATTTCACAAATCATTGGGGCATGAGTTTCGAATTGGGCTTCTCACAACAAGGTTCATATAATGCATGGGACAAATTCCACTCTGATGATGAATTGAGAAATCTTTTATACACTAAAGAACAACAAAAAAGATATATGGAGGAAAATGGGGGAGAAGAGGTGCCAATACCTTCAGAATCAAGAGGTCCATACGATTATAGTTTTACCTGCATGAACACTCTCTATAAGGTGCGCTACTACCCCATTCGCAACTTTTGTTTTACCGCTGGTTTTTTGTTCAATGTACACCTTAAATCCAAAGTAACAAAGGAGAATAGTAGCGGTTCATCCGAAAATGAAATCACAAATCACCTTCATAAACGTACTGCCCACGTTCTTGGTGGTTTTGGTTATGAAACCAAGAACCTCTATGTGGAAGGCTACTATGGCTTCCCCTTGACAGGACTTGCAAAAAGTGATTTTGGAGAAAAAAGGCTCGGTAATGCTCGTATGCACGTAATCGCTTTAACAGTTGGCTACCGCTTCAAGGTGTATTGATTTTTATTGACTATCAATGAAAATGCCAAGAGCTGTGGAGAATTCATCACCATACCTTGGCATTTTCTTTTTTATATCCTCAATTCAGGAATTCCCTTATCCTTTCAAGTGGTATGCCGAAATTGAAATTATCACTTCCCATTAGTTTAGCAAAGTTTACAGCGACCACATTCCCATTCTCATCTATTACCGGACTACCGCTTGAACCCTGCACTGTAGGTATGCTATAAGTTATCCTATCACCATCTGGTGTTTGTGTCACCCTTCCACTTGTCATCTGCACACTGATGCCTTTCTCGGTGTTTGCCAACATCAATCCGGCATTGTAGCCAATCATGTAAAGCTGCTGGTCAATTTTGACCTTTGCCTCTGAAGATTTCCCATTGAAATACTTTTTGTTTCCATCTCCGGCAAATTGGTAAACGAACGCCCCCTTTGGTGTTTTCTTGCTTTCGAGTTGCAATAGTGCGAGGTCGGCATTTTCCTTGTCCGACACCTTCAACACCTTGCATGGGTTTTTCACGAGGAAGTCGGATGGCCCATTAACCTTCTGACCATCATAGGTGATTCCAATATTGCAGACCGTGTTAACCTTTATGTTGGACAAGTTTGCACTCTGCAAATGCTTTGCCGACTCAGCCACCTGATTGTACATCTGTTGCAATTTTCTCTGTTCCTGAATGATGCTTGCTATACGACTTTCATCACCAGCTATGACATTTCCAAAGAAATCGTACTCCATGAACTGTGCCTTCTGAGCTTCAAGCATGTTGTACTGTGACTTTATTTGTCTTGCGGTCATGGCACACTGCATGAGTGCCGCCCTTATGATGTTTGCGAGATTGGCTTTCAGCTGTTGTGCATTAATGTCAGTGACAGCCACATGCCTGTTGGTAATGAATTTCCCATCGTCACTGATGAAGAATCCTGTTCCATTCAGCATTTGGGCATTTTTCCTTGCCTCATTTTCATTGGTGGTGAATCCCACCATGGAACCATTCTGGTCTAAGCCATTGAAGAAAAGCTTTTGTCCGCCAGGCATCTCCACTTCATAATAAAACTTGTTGAGCACGAGAACAACTCCGCTTTTTTGTTCTTCAAAGATTTCATCTGCCGATTTCTTCCCACAAGAAGAGGCAAGAAATGCAAAAACCGCCATAAAGATGGCTAAGTAAGTTTGTCTTTTCATATACATATTTAAATTTTACGGCAAAATTACGTCAAAGCATTGACATTTGAAAGTTTTTTGCCATCTTTTGTGACAAATTGACAAAAAGCAACAAAAACAACAAATTTTATTGCCTTTTGATATAATAAATCAAAAAAAGCATACGTTTGCATTAAAAAAATTAAATAATAACGATAAAAAGAAACAAAAATGTGTGGTATTGTAGGTTATATTGGCACGCGTGAAGCCTATCCCGTGCTTATTGGAGGACTCAAGCGTTTGGAATACCGTGGTTACGATTCTGCCGGTGTTGCATTAATCAACGGCAAAGGAACGATGAACGTATATAAGGAAAAAGGCAAGGTATCTAATTTGGAAGAATACGCAAGCGGCCATGACACCACAGGCAGCATAGGCATCGCCCACACCCGTTGGGCAACCCATGGTGAACCGTCTTCAGTCAATGCCCACCCCCATCTATCAGAGAGCGGTCGCCTTGCTTTGGTGCATAACGGCATCATTGAGAACTATGCCAACATCAAGGAATATCTGACGAACAAAGGTTACCATTTCAAGAGCAGCACAGATACAGAGGTACTTGTCCAGCTTATTGAATTTGTGCAGCAACGATTCAATCTCGACCTCGGTTTGGCAGTATTGTATGCCCTCCGTCGTGTGGTGGGAGCTTATGCCATTGCCGTTCTCGACCGTGAGCACCCTGACGAGATAATCTGCGCTCGCAAGAGCAGTCCTCTTGTTGTAGGTATAGGAAACAACGGTGACGAATATTTCCTTGCTTCAGATGCTTTGCCAATAGTAGGTTATACCAAGCACATATTGTACCTTAACGACGAAGAGGTAGCCGTAATCCGTCGAGGAAAAGAAATAACAGTAAGGAATTTAGCCAACTCCCGCGATATTGTGGCACCCAACGTGCATGATGTCGATATCGACCTCGACAAGCTTGAGAAAGGCGGTTATCCACACTATATGTTGAAAGAGATTTTCGACCAGCCTCGCTGTATCTCCGACTGCATGCGTGGAAGGTTGTTGGCTAAAGAACACAAGATTGTGCTAAGCACCATAAACCTTCATCGGGAACAGCTTGTCAATGCAGGTCGTTTCATAATAGTGGCATGTGGCACATCATGGCATGCCGGTCTGATAGGCAAACAAATGATAGAGAAATTCTGCAAGGTGCCTGTAGAAGTGGAATATGCGAGTGAATTCCGCTACCGCAATCCCGTCATCAAGAGCGACGACATCGTGATAGCCATCTCACAAAGTGGCGAAACCGCCGACACACTTGCAGCCTTCAACTTGGCAAAGGAAAATGGAGCACTCTGCTTCGGCATTGTCAACTCTGTAGGTTCAAGTATTGCACGTGCCTCTGACACAGGCATTTACATCCACGTAGGACCCGAGATAGGTGTGGCATCCACGAAAGCCTTTACCGGGCAAGTCACCGTGCTCACACTATTTGCCTTAGCTTTAGGCAAAGAAAAAGGAGCCATCGATAATGCCACGTTCGACACCCACATCGACGAATTGGCACGCATACCAGAGAAGATAGAGCAAATTCTGAAACAGAACGAGCATATCCGCGACATAGCCCGCACATTGACATACGCTCGCAACACCCTATACATGGGGCGTGGCATGAACTATCCTGTGGCTCTGGAAGGTGCGTTGAAACTGAAAGAGATAAGTTACATCCACGCCGAGGGGTATCCAGCAGCTGAAATGAAGCATGGACCTATAGCCCTTGTAGATGAGAACATGCCAGTGGTGTTTGTGGCGACACACCATCGACTATACAAAAAAATCATCAGCAACATTCAAGAAGTGATAGCCCGCAACGGGCGCATCATCGCCATCGTGACCGAAGGCGACACAGAAGTCAAGGAGATGTCCTCTTTTGTAATAGAGATACCAGAAACCTTAGAAACTCTTGTCCCATTGCTCTCCGTCATTCCTCTCCAACTAATAGCCTACCATGTGGCAGTGGTGAAAGGTCTGAATGTTGACCAGCCGCGCAATCTTGCAAAAAGTGTAACCGTGGAATGAAATCAGTTTCTTCCACGGGTCACTACCTATTTATATAAGTCAACGTTAGAATCGAACGGAGAATCAAAATCCTTGAACTGGGGATGTTTCTTGTCTTTCTCTGAAAGGATAATCTTTTCCGCAGGCAGTTTCCAGTCGATGTTCAAGTCTGGGTCATCCCAAGCTATACCACCTTCACTCTCAGGGTGGTAGAAGTCATCGCACTTGTATTGGAACACTGCTTCATCGGAAAGCACAGCAAAGCCATGAGCGAAACCTCTCGGTATGAACAACATGAGCTTGTTCTCGCCGGAAAGCTCCACCGAAACACTTTTTCCGTAAGTGGGCGAACCCTTTCTTATGTCAACCGCAACGTCGAGCACCTTTCCTTTGATGACTTTCACCAATTTGCTTTGTGAGAAAGGCCATTTCTGGAAATGAAGTCCTCTGACGACCCCATAAGAAGACTTGCTTTCATTGTCTTGGACAAATACTATTTCCTTTACCAACTTGTCAAATTCACGTTTGGAATAAGACTCGAAAAAATACCCTCTTTGGTCTTCAAAAACACGTGGTTTGAGAACAACAACGTCCTCTATGGCTGTATTGATTATTTCCATAACTTCTAAATAATGTGCAAAATTACAAAAGAATAGGCAAAAAGCCACAACAAAACAAGAAAAACATGGAAATGGAATCCACTTCTACCCTATCAGCCTCAGCAATTGTTTGTCGGCTGCATTTGGCAGAATGTGCTTGAAATGTTCATAAATACGTGCAAAAGACTCTTCTGGCGTCCTATCGCATCGACAAGCTTCCAACCCATAAAGTCTTTCTGGAGTAGCAAGCAACGACAAGCCCCATCCATATTCCTTATTATGTTTGTCTTTAGGATAAACGAAATCCTCGGTCACTATGTAACATCCCATCTGCAACTTGGAGACGTATGAATCAAAACGACCACGCATACCAGTTCCAGTAAAGCCACATTCAGCACGCAAGTCACGTGTTATCATGCTCCCGTTCACCTGCAAAGTCTGCAAGATTGCCTCCTCTATTGAGCCTTCTGCAGGCTTGCCGATCCTGCTACGACGGTAATTATAGAAATCCTGCCACCATTTCTTGCTGACAAATCCCGCCTTTCGGTTGAAGAACTTGCCATACACGCACCCACCATCGGTGATGACGGAGCCTTTCCATTTCCACAACGGCCAATCCCATCCACCGTCGGGAAAAACCACATACCTACAATCATCGGCAACCAATTCCTCGGCAGAGAACCCATTGATGCCACTATACAAAAGAGGCAAGAACCCAATCTCATTTACCAAAGAGGCAAGTTGGGCTCCAGAATGAATATTCACGTCTGTCATGAACACAACATTCAAATCACTTCATTAGAACCAAGACACCAGCCTGGTCTTGTCATCATTTCATACTCTCGTCGAGGAAGCACAAAGGCAACAAGTCTCGGGCAGAGTCCACCACAAACACGCCATCAGTGCCATACAACAAGACCTTCATTGGCTGTTTGTAACGGTCTTCCATCTCAAGCATCACCTGTCTGCATGAGCCACATGGCGAGACGGGATTTCTCACCAATCCCTGTTCGTTGCGTGCTGCCACAGCCAATTTTTTCATTGCCAGTTGAGGAGTCTGTGCTTGAGCGGCAAAAATGGCAGTTCTTTCTGCACAAAGCCCCAATGGGAAGACAGCATTCTCTTGATTGGCTCCTACCACCACCGAGCCATCTTCCAATAGCAAAGCCGCACCCACACAGAAATGAGAGTATTTGGCATTGGAATTGTTTGTGGCTTTGATGGCTGTTTCCACCAACATTCGGTCTTCACCATCCAATTCATCCAGTGTCATGAATTGATAATTGATTTTGATTTCAATATCTTTCATAGTCTTTCAGGTTTTTCAGATTATTCATTTTTTACATATTCATAACAACCCAAGTCAGGCTCTTCATCTCGCCTCACTCCAAGCCTGTCGTGCATGAGTTGTTCCAGCTTCACCGCTTTGCCTATCGCCATGGATACCGAATCAAGTCGGAAATCATAGTCTTGTTTGTCAGAATCCACTTTTTTGAAGTGTTTTGTACCACAAGATACCGTGTCCTTAGGGTCTTCCCAAATGACATCATGCACCCTCGTAGTATCCTCCACAGAAGGTGTTCTGAGCAAACAATGGTCGAAATCGAAAGTATAGTTGGCTGTAGAGTCCGCCTCACTCATCACCACGTCATCACCATATCCTGTGACAAGACAATTGATGCATGAGAAATTATACAAAGGATAGACCTTGCCATCCTTTACATTTGCAAACCGTAATGCCGCACCTCTGTTGGCATCAAAAGGATAGAACTGGGCTATTGTGGTTTGCATTATTCTTGCAACGCCTCCATACACCGCCATGCAGTCGTGCAGAGTGTTGGAAAGTTGACAATTCACCACATCAACAACAGCATTGGTGCATTTCAACCCATACCCCTGACAATTGTGCACAACAGAATTGTAGAGATTGAGTTTCAGCCTCGACACATCAGAAGAATCGCAGACCAATGCATCGTAAGTGCTGTGTATGTCGGCAAAGTTTATGACATTTTCATAAGATGATTCATGGAAATGGATTCCCTGCCACTGTCCACTGACACGGTCGTAGGGCAAGTAGTCGAACATCCTGTCAATCCTGTCACCTCTTAGTATAACGTTTCGTTCAGCCGTTCCGTCAACGAGCAGTCGTCCATACACGTCTATTCCTGCTTTCTGTTGGAAATAAAGAGTGGTGCCGGCAGCTATCGTCAACGTGGCTCCTTCTTTCACTGTTATTCCACCACTAATTATGACAGGTCTTTCAGTAGCGATGACAGAATCCTTATCAATTATCATGTCGGAATAAGTTATGGCATCCCAAGTCCATGCTTTCAAGTTCACCTTTTGTTCAACCCCACTTTCAAGACTAAAAATCAAATTGTCCTCAAGCAGTGTGGGTTCCACCTTTTTGTTCATTGGTGAAGTCAATTCCACAAACACTCTGATGCTGTCCTTGTTTCTCACCTCCACATCGTTGACAAGAAAACCTGAAGAGCTTCCCAAGAAAGCCCCATCCACATTAACTCTGAATCCTGTTTGGTTGCCCCTTTCAAGCCTGACGTTGGCACATCTAATACCATCCCCCGACCTATTATACACCCAGAATGTCTTCGTTGCTGTTGGCACTTGTGAAAACACCGTGTCGAGAGAGACTGTGTCGGAAGAGAAGACAAGCCTATTGTTTGGCGATGATGTGAAAGAATCATCGTCGGAACAAGAGAAAATGGCGGCAAGGCAAAACAGCCAAGCCAAGATGTGGATATACTTCCTCGACATGATAAAAGCCATTAGTATAATAACGCAAACATACTTCTTTTATTGCCTTAAAGCAAGATGATATAAGCGAATAATCAAGCACACCCCGCAAAAAAGGCTTATCATTACTGTATTGCCTACTATTTTTGCGTCACCTTATACCTTTGTTGAAAATTAGTTGGATAATTCAAAAAATACGACTACCTTTGCCCCAAATTTCAAGAAGACAACACGTCAAACTCATTATGGTAAAGATAACAAAAGAGGCAGCATTAGCCTACCACAAGAGCGGCAGGCCTGGAAAGATAGAAGTATCACCCACCAAGCCCTACCGCACCCAAACCGACCTAAGCCTTGCCTATTCTCCAGGAGTGGCATACCCATGTCTTGAAATACAAGACAATGCCGACGAGGCGTACAAATATACCGACAAGGGAAATCTTGTCGCAGTCATAAGCAACGGCACCGCAGTGCTTGGCCTTGGCGATATTGGCGCACTCAGCGGGAAACCCGTGATGGAAGGCAAAGGGTTGCTGTTCAAGATATATGGAGGCATAGATGTCTTTGACATAGAAGTAGCCGAGAAAGATCCCGAGAAATTCTGCGAGGCAGTAGAAAAGATAGCCCCCACTTTTGGCGGCATCAACCTTGAAGACATCAAGGCTCCGGAATGTTTCTACATTGAGGAGCGTCTGAAGCGGACACTCGACATCCCCGTGATGCACGACGACCAGCACGGCACCGCCATCATATCAGCAGCAGGTCTGAAGAATGCCCTTGAGGTGAACGGCAAGGACATCAGCAAAGTGAAGATTGTGGTGAACGGAGCAGGTGCGGCAGCCATTTCGTGCACCAAACTATACATGGCATTGGGTGCACAGAAGGAAAACATCCTCATGCTTGACTCGAAAGGCGTCATCACCAGCGATCGCGAGAACTTGAACGAGCAGAAACGTTTCTTTGCCACCAACCGCACAGACGTGCATACACTGGAAGAAGCGGTAAGAGGAGCCGACGTGTTTGTCGGCTTGTCCAAAGGCAACGTACTGACAAAAGACATGGTGCGCTCAATGGCAGAAGCTCCCATCGTATTTGCACTTGCCAACCCCGTTCCCGAAATATCCTATGAGGATGCCATGGACTCCCGTCCCGACGTGCTAATGTCAACAGGCCGTTCAGATTATCCAAACCAAATCAACAATGTCATAGGCTTCCCATACATATTCCGTGGAGCACTCGATGTGCACGCCACCGCCATCAACGAGGAAATGAAGATGGCAGCTGTCCACGCCATAGCCGACTTGGCAAAGCAGCCTGTTCCCGATGTTGTCAATGATGTTTACAAAGTGAACAACCTGACATTTGGTCCTTCCTATTTCATACCCAAGCCTGTGGATCCCCGCCTCATCACCGAAGTATCCGCAGCTGTTGCCAAGGCAGCCATCGACAGTGGCGTGGCACGCCACACCATCACCGATTGGGAGGAATACAAGAACGGACTTAGGCAAATGCTCGGCCTTCAGACCAAGGTAACTCGCAAGCTTTACGACACGGCACGCGCCCACCCACAAAAAGTGGTGTTCGCAGAAGGCATACACCCCACCATGCTGAAAGCTGCCGTACAAGCCAAGGCAGAGGGAATCTGTTACCCCGTCCTGCTTGGCAACGACGAGCGAATCATGAAATTGGCAGACCAGTTGGACCTTAGTTTGGAAGGCATAGAAATAATCAATTTGCGCCACGACCGTGAAGCAGAACGCCGCGAACGCTATGCGCACATACTAACTGAGAAGCGCCAGCGCGATGGCTACACTTTCGAAGAAGCCAACGACAAGATGTTCGAGCGCAACTATTTCGGCATGATGATGGTGGAGACAGGCGAAGCCGATGCCTTCATCACAGGTCTTTACACAAAATACTCCAACACGTTGAAGGTGGTGAAGGAAATAATAGGCGTAAGGCCGGAATACGAGAATTTCGGTACGATGCATATCATCAACTCCCAGCGAGGCACCCTGTTTGTAGCCGACACATTGATAAACAACGACCCTGACACCGACCAGATTGTCGATATTGCAAAGTTGGCATCCACGGCTGTCAGATTCTTCAACGAACATCCCCGAATAGCCCTCATCAGCCACTCCAACTTCGGCAGCGACCAATCAGACGGCAGCCGAAAGGTGCGTGAGGCTGTCGCCAAGTTGCACCAGCAGATGCCCGACCTTCCCATTGATGGCGAAATGCAGATAAGCACCGCCCTCGACCGCGAACTGCGCGACTCTCTGTATCCTTTCAACCGACTGAAAGGCATGGACGTGAACACACTGATTTTCCCAAATCTGACAAGTGCGAGATCGTCGTACAAGATGATACAAGCATTGGAACCAAACATCGAGGTGATAGGTCCCATCCAGATGGGTCTCAACAAGCCAATACATTTTGCCGACTACGGCAGCAGCGTTCGCGATATAGTAAGCATTACGGCAGTGGCAGTCATTGATGCATACGTGGACAAGATCAAGAGGAGTTTTCAATAACAATCAAGATGTTGCCATGACTGTCAGCGAGAAATATGCATACATGCGTGCATACGCACGGGTTTCGGGAGGCAAATTAGGCATATTGTGGATTGTGAGTTTCGCACTTTTCGTATGTAGTTTCCACTATCCCTTCTGCGGTTTCCTATGGATTGCCACCTTAGTGTTCACTCCATTCTATGTTGCCATGCTCACCGATTCCTACAGCCAAAAGCTGCCAGAAAAGTGCATTTCGTATCGACATGCCTATGCACACTCATTCCTCACCGTGTTCTACGCATCTCTGATAATGGCAATATGCCAATGGGCATACTTCCAATTTTTCGACCACGGTTCTCTCATAAACAATTACACGTCGTTTCTTACAGACAAGGAAAACATGAAGATGATGGAAGCACTTGGATACACGAAAAGCATGATACGCCAAATAACAGACATGCTTCATTCACTCCGCCCCATCGACATGGCGTTGCAATTATTGTGGACCAACGTGATGGCAGGATTTTTCATAAGCCTCACCACCGCCTTGTATGTGAGTTTCCGACACCACTAATAATCGAACAATAAAACAAAAGGTTATGGACATATCTGTTGTAGTGCCTTTATACAATGAAGAAGAATCTCTTCCCGAGTTATATTCCTGGATAGAGCGAGTCATGAACGAGCATGGGTTCTCGTTCGAGGTGATATTCATCAACGATGGTTCCACCGACCGTTCATGGTCGGTCATCGAATCGCTCACCAATGATTCCACGCATGTCAAGGGCATAAAATTCCGTCGCAATTACGGCAAGAGCCCCGCCCTATTCTGCGGATTCAAGGAAGCCAAGGGCGACGTGGTAATCACGATGGATGCCGACCTTCAAGACTCACCCGACGAGATACCTGAACTTTACCGCATGATAAAGGTTGAAGGTTATGACCTTGTTTCGGGTTACAAACAGAAGAGGTACGACCCATTGTCGAAAACCATTCCCACAAAGCTATTCAACGCCACTGTCCGCAAGATTAGCGGCATCAAGAATCTTCACGATTTCAATTGCGGTCTCAAGGCATACCGCAGCGATGTGGTGAAAAACATTGAGGTGTATGGCGAGATGCACCGTTTCATCCCATATCTTGCCAAGAATGCCGGTTTCGACAAGATAGGCGAGAAAGTGGTTCATCACCAAGCCCGCAAATACGGAAAGTCAAAATTCGGTCTGAACCGTTTCGTTAACGGTTATCTCGACCTGATGACCTTATGGTTTCTCAGCAGTTTTGGCCGCAAGCCGATGCACGTGTTTGGCTTCATGGGAACCATTGTTTTCATCATTGGTTTGCTCGCCGCCATAGTAATAGGAGCCGACAAGGTAATTGCACTAAGTAGAGGAATTCCCCAACGTCTTGTGACCGACTCGCCCTATTTCTACATAGCCCTGACAATGATGATGATAGGCACCCAGCTATTCTTGGCAGGTTTCTTAGGCGACCTGATAAGCCGTTCGTCAAGCACCAGAAACGACTACCAAATAGAAGAGACCATCCGATGCGAAAAATGAGCGTACTGGTCTTCATGGCCTTATTGACCGCAGGTTGTTCTTCCATAGACTGCCCCCTAAACAGCATCATTTCGGCAAAATACATGGTGCACAGCGACACCGACACGCTCCACGACACGCTTTCAGTTGTAGCGTTACGCTTGGATGGTACCGCAACCCTGCTGAACAAGGATGTCAACATAACAAATTTCAGCATTCCTGTAAGTTATGGGAATGCATTCGACCGGATGCAACTAATGCTTACCGACAAGAATCACGTCACGTTGACCGACACGGTGACGCTCTACAAGACCGACACGCCCCATTTCGAGTCGGTTGACTGTTCGCCTGCTTTCTTCCACACCATCACCAATGTGGAATGGACAAGAAATGCCATCGACACCATAATCATCTCCAAACCAAGTGTAACCTATGACACGAGGGACGAAAATATTCATATTCATTTCAAGTCTGGCCATTAGTCTGTTGAGTCCTTTTAAGAGCCATGCACAAGAGTCCGCACCATTTTCCGAGGATTATGACAGTGTGGCATTTGTGAATGGTTTCTCTGTGTCGGTTGACCTTGTTGGCATAATTCAAAGAGCCGTGAGCGACTACGGCCAAATAGAGGCGTCATTGAGGCTGAACCTGCTTGACAGATACTTTCCGATAATAGAAGCAGGAGTAGGCTTGTCAAAACATGAAGATGTGGTGACCTTGATATCCTACAAGTCGAATGCCCCCTTTTTCCGCATTGGCATGGACTACAACCTAATGAAGGACAAGCACGATGTCTATCGCATTTTTGGTGGCGCCCGATATGCTTTCAGTTATTTCAGCTGCGACATATCCCACCCCGTTCTGGAAGACCCTGTATGGGGAGGCAATGCCAACTACGGAGCAGAAGGGGCAAAGTGCAACTATCATTGGGCAGAACTGTCGGCCGGAGTGGATGCCAAGATATGGGGACCTGTACATTTAGGATGGAGCGTGAGATACCGCAAGCGTTTGTTCTACAGCAATGGAGGTGTGGACAAGGTATGGTATGTTCCCGGTTACGGCATATCTGGAAGTAATCGCCTTGGCGGAATGTTCAACATAACAATCGACATATAGCCCCATGACAAAACGCAAGCAACTCATTTGGCAGATTCCCTTTCTCATCTTGCTCATTGTTGGCACCGTGCTAATCATCAGGCAACAGCACAACATGCCATACATAAAGAACCAAGGCGAGATATTCGGAACGATGTACCATGTCACATATCAAAGCGACCAAGACCTGCACAAAGAGATTAAGGAAGCTCTCGACGCTGTAGATAATTCGCTGTCACCCTTCAACCCCCACTCCATCATCACAAAGGTGAACAACAATGAGGACGCGACAGCGGACAAGATGTTTACTGATGTGTTTCGCATCTCGCAGCAAGTATCCAAAGATACGAGGGGAGCTTTCGACATTACAGTCGCCCCATTGGTCAATTTATGGGGATTTGGTTTCAAAAAAGGAGAAACGCCCGACGAACATGCTGTAGATAGTCTTCTGCAATTAGTAGGTCACGAAAAAGTGACTCTTGACGACAGAGGTCATGTCCACAAGAGCGACCATAGGGTGATGCTCGACTGCAGTGCTGTTGCCAAAGGCTATGGTTGCGATGTCGTAGCCAGTGTGCTTGGTCGCCATGACATACAAAACTACATGGTAGAGATAGGTGGCGAAATAGTGACACGTGGAGTCAACGAGAGCCGTCTGCCCTGGCGCATCGGTGTCAATCGCCCCACGGAAGACCCACTGCAGACATCACAGGAGTTGCAAACCATTCTGAATGTTACAGACAAAGCAATGGCTACCAGCGGCAATTACCGCAACTTCTACTACAAGGACGGCAAGAAATATGCCCATACCATCGACCCCAAAAGTGGACGTCCTGTGCAGCATAGTCTCCTTTCAGCCACCGTGCTTGCCGACAACTGCGCGACAGCCGATGCCTATGCCACATCATTCATGGTGATGGGCATGGAAAGTGCCAAGGAAATACTTGCCAATCATCCAGAACTGATGGCATATTTCATCTACACAGACAACGACGGCGAATATGCCGTTTGGTTCTCTCCATCGCTAAAAGGCAAGATTGTTGGCGACTGATGGAACAAGAAAGCCTTATAATCTACGACATGCTCCTTCGCCTCCCTCTGTTCCAGGGCATGAGCAAGACCGAACTGGCAGAGGTGGTAGGCCACACCAAATTTGAATTCGTAAGATTTCCGGAGACATCAACCATAGTGAAAGAAGGTTCTGTGTGCAGTCATTTGTCCTTCCTCATCAAAGGCACGATGAACAGCATGATGCATAGCGACAACCACACCTTTCGCGTGGAAGAACAATGGAACGCCCCCAACATGTTGCAACTGGAAAGTCTTTTCGGCCTCACCCAACGCTACACCATGAATTTCACCGCATTGACACGCTGCGACATAATGTCAATCAGCAAGGCAGAAGTCATAAGGCTGACAGAAACCTACGAAATATTCCGCATCAACTTGCTAAACATAATCAGCACCCATATCCAACGTCTGAGTCACAAGCCGTGGCGCCCCACGCCTCATTCGCTACATGAGAAGCTTGTAAGATACTTCTCCGACCATTGCCACAGGCCTGCTGGCGAGAAGACTATGTATGTCAAGATGGAAGATTTGTCAAAGGCAATAGGTGAAAGCAGGCTGAATGTTTCTCGTGAACTACATGCCATGGAGCAAGATGGGCTAATAGTTCTTGGCAGGGAGCGCATCCACATACCAGCTCTCGAAGAATTGCTAAAGGCATGAAAGAAGCAACCTCTTGTGCAAAAAAAAACTAACAACAGGGGTTACATTTGCATGAAAACAAAAACTTTGTTGAATTGTTTTGCGAAATTGCAGGTTTTAATTAAATTTGCATCTCGAAATTGCATCACACAACTGCGACCAAATAGGATATGGAAAAAAACGATATAGAATCCCCGAAGAGAAACAATCCATTTTTCGAACCATTCAACACTCCTCACGACACCTTACCTTTCGACCGCTTCAGCCTTGAAGACTATGAGGAAGCATTTTTAGAAGGAATGCGTCGTGACAAAGAGCAAATAGAGAAGACCATACACAATCCCGAGAAGCCCACATTCGACAACACCATCCTCAACAAAGATGATGACAGTTACTATTATGGACTACTTGATCGTGTATCTACCGTTTTCTTCAACCTGCTGAGTGCAGAAGCCAACGACGACATGGAGGCACTCGCTCAGAAGATGGAGCCATTGCTCACACAACATGCCAACGACATCATGCTCAACAAGGACCTATTTGAGCGAATAAAGCATGTTCATCGACATCACAGACGCCTCACCCCAGAAGAGAAGCAGCTGCTTGAAAAGATATACGAGAGTTTTACTCGAAGCGGTGCGTTGCTTGACGATGAAGGCAAGGCAAAGTTGCGTCAGATGAATGAAGAAGGCAGTCTTCTTGCACTTCAGTTCTCCCAAAACCTCCGAAAGGAACGCAAAGCATACACCATGCAGATAACAGATGAATCCGACCTTGACGGATTGCCAGAACGTGTTCGTGAAGCAGCAGCCCAGGAAGCAAAGGAACAAGGCATGGAAGGATGGGTGTTCACACTCGACGCCCCAAGCATGATGCCATTCATGAAATATTCCACGCGCCGTGAACTGCGCCGCAAGCTTTACATGGCAAGCAACACTCTCTGCACAAAAGGTGAACTGAGCAACATAGACATTTGCAAACGCCTTGTCAATCTGAAGCGTGAAGAGTCGCAACTGCTTGGCTTCAAGAGTTATGCCGACTTCGTATTGAAAAATCGCATGGCAAGCAACAAGCGCAACGTGTATCATTTGCTCGACCAATTGATAGACGCTTACAAGCCTACAGCGATAAAAGAACTGTCGGAAGTGGAAAAGTTGGCAAGAAAGATAGAGGGCCGCTCGTTTGTCCTTGAACCATGGGATCTAAGCCACTATTCTTACAAGCTTCAAATGAAGAAGTACGACATAGATTCTGAAATGCTTCGTCCTTACTTCGAGCTTACAAAAGTAATAGAAGGAGTCTTTGGTCTTGCCAACCGTCTATATGGCATCACTTTCCACGAGAATAAAGACATTCCCGTCTATCATCCAGATGTAAAAGCCTACGAAGTGTTCGACCATGACGGAAGCTATCTTGCTGTATTTTATGCAGACTTCCACCCCCGCAAGGGCAAGCAAGGAGGAGCGTGGATGACCAGTTTCCAAGGCCAGTGCATCAACCGCAAAGGCGAGAACATACGTCCCCACGTTAGTGTGGTGATGAACCTGACGAAACCAACTGACAACAAGCCCTCACTTCTAAGTCTTGGCGAAGTAGAAACCTTCCTTCATGAGTTTGGGCACTCCCTTCATGGCATGTTTGCCAACACCCGCTTCGAAAGCATGTCGGGCACCAATGTATGGTGGGATTTTGTGGAACTGCCCTCCCAATTCATGGAAAACTATTCAGTGGAAAAGGAGTTTCTACGCACCTTCGCCTATCATTACGAGACTGGAGAGCCACTTCCCGACGAGTTGATAGAGCGCATTGTCAAGAGCCGCAACTTCATGGTAGCCTACAGTTGCATGCGCCAAGTAAGCTTCGGTTTGCTTGACATGGCTTATTACACCCAGAAAGAAGAATTCACAGGCGACTTGCTGTCATTCGAAAAGAAAGCATGGTCCAAGGCGCAAATATTCAAACAGTTGCCCGACACTTGCATGACCACCCAGTTCTCTCATATCATGGCAGGTGGTTATTCAGCAGGGTACTACAGCTATAAATGGGCGGAAGTGCTGGAAGCCGATGCCTTCAGCTTGTTCAAGAAAAACGGCATCTTCGACACGGCAACAGCCCAAAGTTTTCGCGACAACATACTCTCACGTGGAGGCACAGAGCATCCAATGGTATTATATAAGAGATTCCGTGGCAGCGAGCCAACCATCAACGCCCTATTGCGACGCAACGGTATCCGCTGCAAGAAAGACAAGAAGAATTGACATCCGATTACAGCCCATCAAGATATTAGATTCAAGATGAACACATCCGACAAACAGCACAAACTCGACCTTCGCTATCTTAAGATGGCACGCATTTGGTCGGAAAACAGCTATTGTGTACGCCGCAAAGTAGGAGCTTTGGTGGTGAAGGACAAGATGATAATCAGCGATGGATACAACGGCACCCCAAGTGGTTTTGAAAACATCTGCGAGGATGACAACAACGTGACCAAGCCCTACGTCCTACATGCCGAAGCCAATGCGATAACGAAACTGGCTCGAAGCAACAACAATAGTGAAGGTTCCACCCTATACGTGACAGCCTCTCCATGTTTAGAATGCTCTAAACTTATCATCCAGGCAGGCATCAAACGCGTGGTATATGGTGAGGAATACCGTCTGTCGGACGGACTTGACCTTCTGCGTCGCGCCAACATCGAAGTGAAATACATCAATTGCGAGGAAAAATGAAAATCAACAAGACACTGAGATACATGCCCCTGTTGCTGGCAGTCAGCATGGTGTTAGGCATCATCATAGGCACGTTTTATGCCAACCATTTTTCAGGCAACCGCCTGAACATCATCAATTCTGGCAGCAACCGCCTGAACGACCTTCTCCACATCATCGACGACCAATATGTGGACAGTGTAAACATGAACGACCTTGTGGAAGACGCCATTCCGCAAATCCTCAGCGAACTTGACCCTCACTCCGTATATATCAGTGCGAAAGACGTCCAGGCCACGAACGACGAGCTTCAAGGTTCTTTCTCAGGTGTGGGAATAGAATTTGTAATACGGAAGGACACCATACACGTACAAAACGTAATACAAGGAGGTCCTGCTGAAAACGCCGGAATGATGGCTGGCGACAAGATAGTAAGTGTGGACAACACCCCGTTTGTGGGCGAGAAGGTGACCAACGAAGAAGCCATGCGCCGCTTGAAAGGTCCTCGTGGCACAAAAGTTGTGATAGGTGTAAAGCGTCGCGGACAAAGTGGGGAGAAGAAATTCACCGTCACCCGTGACAACATCGCCACCCACAGCATCAGCTGCGCCTACATGCTCGACAAGAAGACAGGCTACATACGCATAAAGAATTTTGGCGAGAACACTTACGGTGAAATGATAAACGCACTTGCAGAACTGACGCAAGAAAACTGCGAAAACTTAGTCATCGACTTACGCGACAACCAAGGCGGATACATGGTTTCCGCCATCCAAATAGCTGATGAGTTTCTGCCCAAGAATCGCCGTATCGTATATACCCAAGGTCGCAAGCAAGCCCGTCAAGACTACATGAGTTCGGGGCATGGCTCCTATCAGGACATTCCACTTGTAATCCTTATAAACGAAGGCTCCGCCTCGGCATCCGAGATTTTGGCTGGTGCCATCCAGGACAACGACCGTGGCACCGTAATAGGTCGTCGTTCGTTCGGCAAAGGCTTGGTTCAGCAACAAATAGGTCTTCGCGACGGCAGCATGATACGTCTGACGATAGCTCGCTACTACTCGCCTTCTGGCCGCTGCATTCAAAAGCCGTACAGCACAGGCAACGACAAAGATTACGAAGAAGACCTTTTGCAACGTTATGCCAGCGGCGAATATTTCTCAGAGGACAGCATCAAGCACACAGGTCCCGAATACCACACCCGCATAGGCAGGACAGTCTATGGCGGAGGTGGCATCACTCCCGACATATTCATACCCGAGGACACAGTAGGCATAACCACCTATTACAAAGAAGCAGCCATGAGCGGTCTGATACTCCAGTTTGCTTTCGAATACACCGACGACAACCGTGAAAGTTTGAAGCGCATGAGCACAGCCAACGAACTTGCCTCATACTTGAAACGTCAGAACATCCTGGACAAATTCGCCACATACGCAGAAAAGAATGGCTTGCAGCGTCGCAACCTAATGTTGCAGAAGTCTCATGCCCTATTTGAGAAATACATCTTCAGCCGCATCATCTACAACATGCTTGATGAGAGCGCATGGATGGAATATCTTAATGACGACGACCCAGCCATCAAGGCGACGCTAAATGTTTTCAACAAGGGAAAAGCATTTCCAGAGGCACCAGCCAACAAAGAAAAAGCCAAAGGAAATCAATAGAACTTGATATCGGAAATGACATAAGCACCCACATGCTGGTTGAGCCTGTTCGCCAGTTGGGTTCTCATCATCGACAATTCGGCCCTCAGTGCCGAATTGTCGATTTTCACCATAAGAGTTTGGTTGGAAATAAACACATTCGACGTATAATTCGCCACCATTTGTCCTGCCACTTCCGGCCAAGCGTCGATCAACCTCCTTTGAAGCAAAGGAGTCTCCAATCCCGCTGCCCTTAGGAAATGTGACAACAGACCATCGATTTTTTTTACTTCACGTCTGAACATGCTTTATGGTTATTTCTCTTTTTCTATAATATTTCCCTCGTTCACTTCAAAGATTTTATAGTCCGACGAATAATGATGCATTATTTTGTCGAGATGCTCCCTATTGGTGTCGGTGATGAAAATCTGTCCGAAATCATCACCCGCCACCATCTTCACAATCTGCTCAACTCTGTGGGCATCAAGTTTGTCGAAGATGTCATCGAGCAACAATAGCGGCGTAGTGTGGCTATTGGTATTCTTGAGGAAATCAAACTGTGCCAGCTTCATGGCAATGGCAAATGTCTTTGTTTGCCCCTGGCTCCCTTCCCTTTTCAGAGGAAATCCCCCCAATCTCAAGTCAAGGTCGTCACGGTGAATGCCATGCAGGGAATAGCCTACCGCCCTATCCTTGAATCGGTCACGTTGTATGACATCGAGCAAAGCCCCTCTTTGTCCATGAGAGACATATTCCATTGATACCTTTTCTGACTTGCAACAAATCCTTGAATAAATGTCATTAAAAACAGGTATGAACTTCTTTACAAATTCCTCACGCTTCCTAAAGATTTTCTCCCCCTCCTCAGCCATCTGCCTTTCCCATATGTCAAGCAGCATTTCATCAGGTTCCTCCTCCATCTTCAGGAGTACATTTCGTTGCTGCAGCGCCTTGTTGTAATTAATGAGAGCAGCCATATATAGGTGGTCGTACTGTGAGATGACAATGTCCATCATCTTCCTTCTCTCCTCACTTCCACCGTCAATTATGGAGACATCAGATGGTGATACCATGATGAGAGGCAAAAGTCCTATATGTTCAGCCAACCTTTTATACTCTTTCTTATTGCGCTTGAAATGCTTTTTCTGCCCTCTTTTCATTCCACAATAGATTTGCTCCTTGTCACCATTTTCCGCCTGATAGAGCCCCTCCATCATGAAGAAATCCTTGTCGTGCGAAATCACTTGTGAATCAAGAGCATTCAGTGCGCTTTTGCAGAAAGAAAGGAAATAAACGGCATCCAGAAAGTTTGTCTTTCCCATTCCATTCTGCCCTAAGAAACAATTCATTTTCGGCGAAAGATTCACGTTAGCCGAAACAATGTTCTTGAAATTAAGTATGGAGATGTTTTCGAGTATCATATGCGAACAAGGGTGCAAATCCCACAAAAAGTGTTGCAAAGATACTCCATTTAGGGGTAAAAAAGAAAAAAGTCGACAATAAATTTCATGGTATGGGATAAAATGAGTAATTTTGCGTCGCAAAAAACTGGCCTATATATTTGTCCTTTAAAAAAGACGCAAATAGGCACTCTTGGAATCATCAATAAACAATAAAATAATGGCAAAGAAAAAAGACTCACAGGCAAATCAGGAACTGATTGAAACCCTCAACAAGTCAGAAGCCTTCTTGACAAAGTACAAGAAGCATTTTATCGTTGGCATCATCGCCATAGTAGCAATAATTGGTGCAATCATCGGCTGGAACAGTTATTCCAACTCCCGAAACGAGAAAGCCAGCACCGCCTTGGCTCACAGTCAAGAATTGTTCATGATGCAGGACTTTGCCAAAGCTCTCAATGGTGACAGCCTCGGCACTCCTGGTTTCAAGCAAATAGCAAGCGACTACAGCGGCACCAAAGCCGGCAATTTAGCAAATCTATATGCAGGCCTTTGCCTTGCCAAGCAAGACAAATGGGAAGAAGCTGTGAAATACCTCAACAGCTTCAGTCCTCAGGATGACATGATGGTAAGTCCACTTGCAGTAGTAGCCATGGGTGACGCTTACGCCAACGTCAAGCAGATAGACAAAGCTATTGAAGCATTCAAGAAAGCTGCAAACATGGCCGACAAAGGCTCCAAATCTGGCGTCAACAACACTGTTTCTCCCATTGCCCTTCAAAAAGCTGCCATTCTTCTCATCGACCAGAAGAAAGACGCTGAAGCACTTGAGATATTCAAGACCATCAAGAGCAAATATCTTGGTTCTGCCGCTCAGCAAGACGTGGACAAATATATAGAATATCTGACAAAGTAAGATGGCAACAGCACTTCGCAACCTGTCAGAGGTAGAACTGAGCAAGGTGCCAGATGCAAGCAACATGTGTTTTGGCATCGTAGTTTCGGAATGGAACAAAGACGTGACCAATGCCCTTCTTCAGGGAGCTGTCGGCACACTTGAGAAGCATGGTGCATTACCAGAAAACATCCACGTCAAGACCGTGCCTGGCAGTTTTGAACTGATTTATGGTGCTCATCAGATGACATTGAATGGCGGATATGACGCCATCATCATCTTGGGTAGCGTGATTCGTGGAGAGACGCCTCATTTCGACTACATCTGCCAAGGAGTCACTGCCGGAATCGCCCAACTGAATGCGAAAAGCGAGATACCGGTGATATATGGTCTTCTCACCACCGACACCTTGGAGCAAGCCCTTGACCGTTGTGGAGGCAAATATGGCAACAAAGGCGACGAATGTGCTGTCGTTGCCATTAAAATGGCGAAATTCTAATAGGAGATAGATGCTATAGGATAGAGGATAGAAGAGGATAAAATCTTATTAATTGATATAGAAAAGGGAGAGTTTGGCTCTCCCTTTTCTCATTGATGGCTTCAAAAGGACTTTTATGGCTATATGGGCTATAAGGGTTTTAAGGATTATAAGGGCTATAAAGGCTATAAGGACTTTATGGATTGTAAAAAGAGGTATTCCTTAAAATCAAAAGAATATACATGCTTTTCACGGACGCCTATCGGCAAGTCGTCGGCTGGTAGCCTGAGTTGTCGAGGTGGAAAGGGGATTCTTTTTCTTTGGATTAGATAAGACAGGTAAGACTATGTTAATAGGCTTTACACATATAATATATGCAGACAAGACAATTCTGATAAGACTATAGTGATAAGACCTTGCAGATAAGATTATGTGGATAAGACCATGCGTAAAAAAGGTGCGCCAATAGGCACACCTTTTTATATAAGCTAAAAATTTTGAATAATGCTATATGTACTTTGTAGATAAAGGATGTCAACAATGCGAGATTATTAATCACGCAAATTATTAATCCTCCACTACTACTGGCTTATACTTTGGAACGAGGGTCTTCATGACAATCCAACCAATAAGATAAGCGACTGCACAGAAGCAGAACACCATCATGTAAGCTGCCGGTTTACCGTCATACCCAAGGAAAGTGAATGCTTCGCCTTGGCCTTCAGCGTAAGTGAAGAGGTTACCGGAAATCTTGTTGATGAGCATTGAACCCAATCCACCAGCCATGGCACCAATACCAGTGATAGTAGCAATGGTTGACTTGGGGAACATGTCTCCTACGGTAGAGAAGATGTTAGCCGACCAAGCCTGATGCCCAGCACCAGCCAAACCAATGATGATAGCAGGCCACCATGCAGGGTCAATGGGGCTGTTCTCCCACATAGCCAATGGCTGTGCGAAGAGTGCGAAAAGAGGGAAGAAAGCGAAAATAAGCATAGCCAACATACGTCCAGCATATGGATTCATGCCTCTCTTCTCCACAAAAAGTTTTGGTAGATATCCTCCGAATATAGACAGCACGGTCACAATGAAGTAAAGAGTGAAAATAAGAAGCTGTCCCATTCCAGAACTTGATTTGTATCCGAATTGGTCGGAGAAATATGCAGGAGCCCAGAAAAGATAGAACCACCATACGCCATCAGTCATGAACTTGCCAACGATGAACGACCAAGTCTGCTTGAAGGTGAAGCACTTTGCAAAGCCAATAGCCGGTCCTTCATCATTTGCATCCTTAGGATCTTCCCCAGTCTCGGCATCCTGATTGATATAAGTGAGTTCAGCTGCATTCACATGCTTGTTCTTGTTAGGCTTATCATAGATGAAGATCCAGAGAGCCATCCAGATGAAGCCCAATGCACCTATTATTATAAATGCCATCTCCCAACCAAAAGCTTCAGCTAAAGGAGGAATGCTGATAGGAGCAGCCAAAGCGCCTACAGAAGCACCCGCATTGAAGATGGAAGTTGCGAAAGCACGGTCTTTTTTCGGGAAGTACTCTGCCGTCACCTTGATGGCAGCTGGGAAGTTGCCACTTTCACCCAAAGCCAAGATGGCTCTACAGAAAAGGAAGAGATAAACACTGATGGTAGCAATGCTAAGTGCCGTCATGGAGCCAGCTTCCACAGCCTTGAGGGCAGCCACTCCATCGAGTCCCACATACTTCATCGTCACCCACCCACAAGCAGCATGCAAACATGCGCCGAGCGACCAGACGAATATAGCCCAAAGGTAGCCTTTCTTGGTGCCCATCCAGTCGATGAATTTTCCTGCGAAGAGACAGAAAACCGCATAAAGAATAGAGAAGACCGAAGTAATCGTGCCGTAGTCGGCATCGGTCCAGTGGAACTCAGGAGCAATGAAATCCTTCCATGTCAACGACAGCACCTGACGGTCCATGTAATTGACCGTGGTAGCAAAGAACAACATTGCACAAATCACCCAACGATAGTTGGTCATTTTAGTAGTTTGTATAGGACTCATATTATAAATGATTAGTTGTGTCACCGTAATCAGTTGGCAAAGTTACTGAAAAAAAATCATGGCATGGACAAAAAATGTGTTTTTTTTGGAAAAACTTGCAATATCTGCGATATATCAAAGAAAAATAGTATATTTGCAAACTGAAAACACAGCTAAGGAATCTACTAAACACCAATCATAACATTCAACCAAAATTTATCAACATGAGAAAAATCGACTTGAAGAAGATATTCATGGCATTAATCATGCTCATGAGTGTCTGTGCTGTTTCAGCCAAAGACGTCATCTATGAAAGAGGCACCACGAATGCATGGTCTGATTCAGATGTCAGTGCTTGGGCTACAATTGCAGAGGGAGCCACTGTTAGTTTGACCGATGATGGAATTCATTTCTCTGCCGGCAATACCGGTTACGAGAACAAACTAAGTTTGGGTTTCACTGCCAATTCCATAGCCACTTTAAAGACAAAATGGGCGGTTGGCAATTCGACTGGTCGTGCAGGAGGTTACAATTTCCTTCGTTTTGGCGGTGTTGAACTTCGTTCCTACGGCCAAGACCAATATGCAGCCATCTCTGTGGATGGCGGTGACGCAACAACCATTGTAACCAACAAAGATGACGTCCGTGGTGGCGTATGGGACGTTGAGATAACCATCAACCAAGCTACGGGAGACTTCACCTACTCCATCAACTTCAGCACCAGTGGTTTGAAAGAAGGCAGCGGCATAACCAGCATCAATCCCGATGGTGTTAACATCGGTTTCTTTAAGCCAGGACGTGTGGCAAACACAGACCAGACCATCAAAAACATTGAGGTTAGCGAAGAAAAGCAGTCTGTGGAAACCGCCACCTACACCATCAATTATGAGACAGAAGATGGCATAGTATTCAAAAGCGAGACTCGCAGCGGCCTTGTAGGCAATGAAGTCACTGTGACCGACAACGACCGCGCCCCCATTTGGAAAGACGGAGTAAAATACATTTTCAGCTATGACAATGCCGAAGGCCTGGTGATATCCTCAGATGGCACCACGGTAGTAACAATCATTTTCGTAGAAGCATCTAAGAGTGCCTATAGCCTCACTGCAGTTGACAATGAGGGCAATGAGCTTCAATTGCTTCAACAAGGCGAAGTATATGTGGGAGAGTCAGCATTCCACTACTATTCAAAGGCGCTCAACATCGATGGAATATGGTACATGAGAGCCCAGAACCCCACCACCCCATATTATGGCATCACTATCCCGGGCGGCGAAAATGCCACCATTGCCTATGAGATGAGCGACATCACCTATTTTGCAGAAATGGAAGACCTCACCCCATCCCGTTCATGGGCTGCCAATGGTGCTGTTACCGACCGTTACTCAAATGGTCAGGCACGCCGTCTTTACAGCAACAGCTATGTGAAGACAGCTCCACTCCCAGCCGGCATCTACAACCTTACGATATGGGCACGCAACCAAAGCAGTTCACAGCCAGGCAACCTCCCCATCTTCCTCGTCGATACAGAAGGCAACCTTGCCTCTTCCCCCGTTACAGCAGCCTTTGAAGACTGGGCTACAGCACAGAACATGGAAAAGACCGCAGAGGGCATCGTTGTTCCAGAAGGATATGCCATAGCCTTGAACAACAACACCGCCTACAATTCCAACCTTGAGCTTGACTACCTCTATCTATTGCGCACAGGCGACCCGGAGATAGCCTCTTATGTTGTGAAATTTGCAGATGAGCAAGGCAACGTGCTTAAAGAAGAAACTCGCGAGGGAGCTGTTGGCGTGGAAGTGTCACTTTCAGCCACCGACAAGTCACCCATCACCATCACCTCTGTAGATGACGAAGAAAACGAGACCTCCATCACCTACATCTATGTAAGCGATGACAGTGAAGGCAAGATAATAGAAGCAGAAGGAACAGTGGTAACCATCACATTCAAGGTTGCCGAATCCATCCCATACGCTATTAAGGCAGTTGATGCCGAAGGCAATGAATTGGGCACAGTAGCAGAAGGTGAGATTATCGAGACCATGTCACAAGTAGTTTACTACACAAAGGCTGTGAAAGCCAACGAAAAGTGGTACGCAATCGCTCAAAATCCCACAGACCCATATTATGGCATAACGATTACAGCAGGTGATAACCCAACCCTCACATACGAGGAAGCAGACATGGACTACTTCAGCGAGATAGAAAATCTGAGAGCCTCCCACTCATGGGCAGCCGACGGAGCATATCCCAGCCGCTATGCTAATGGCCAAGCCAAGCGCCTTTACAAGAACAGCTATGTCTGCACAGACCCACTCCCAGCCGGTCAGTACACTGTTACACTTCGCGCCCGCAACAACAGTCGTAGCGAAGGTACATTGTCAATATACAATGCAAATGGCAACAGAGTAATCGGGCAGTTGTTTGGCGAGTTCCAGTCATGGGCAGGTGCAGAACAAGCCGAGAAGAGCATTGAAGGCGTGAACATCCCCGAAGGCTACCGTGTTGCAATCTTCAACACCAATGAAGAGAACAATTCAAATCTTGAGATGGACTACATCTATTTGAAGCGTACAGGCGACTTCGAAATGCTCATCGGCGATGTGAATGGCGATGGCGAATTGAGCATCACCGATGCAGCCCTCATCGTTCAATATCTTTTGACAGGCGTTGAGCCAGACGGTTTCATCCTCTCGAATGCCGAGGTGAATGGCGATAACGAGATATCCATCAATGATGCCGCAGCCATTGTCAGCATCGTAATAGGCAATTGATATCAAGTAGTTAATACATAATGAAATGCAGAAGGCAGGACCTGAATCCTGCCTTCTGTTATTTCCACAAGTTTGAAATCATCATCTGCCAAAACGCCTCTGTGGCGTGGAGGAACCATTACCACCATTATTGTTGGGACGCATGCCCCGACCTTGAGGTCTGTTACCATTATCATTATAGAATCCTCCATTTTGATGAGGTGGTACTACGCCATTCGCACCATTTCTATAATTGTCTCTCAGTCTATTCCCATTATTCCCAGGATTATATGGAATTGGTGCATGAGAGGCATCAGGCATACCATTTCTGCCAGGTGCATAGAAGTTTCTCTTTACATAACGGCTTCTTGCATCCAGATTTAGTCCACCCCTATACGTGTTCCAGTTTCTTGGCCTGACATAATAGAAAAAGTGCGGATCTTGGTATCTGCCATAAATGGCAAGAGTCCACCCTCCCCTGCCCCAATTAAGTGGACGGTAGAAATAGTTGGTTGCAACAAACCTACGATACTGAAACATATTTAGCACGTAGCGCAAGTCCGAGTTTCTTCTACTCCAATACACGCCATAAAGGTCAATGTCTCTGTTGACCATCAAGAAGTAATCGAGATTGATTTCGTAAGCAGCCTCAAACTGTTCTACAGACAAGTTTAGCTCGTATGCCATCTTATCAGTCAGATAAAGAGACGCAGACTGAGCCTGTCCATAGGTCATTGCATGAATCGACAAATTGAATGCCACGCAATAAATAATCGAAATAATGATTTTTTTCATGATACCTATTTTATGAATGTTTTTACTTATGAAAATCATTGAATGGCAAATATACAACTTTTTGCCGATTCCAAGGCAAAATACATCAAAAAAAGTAGGATTAACAAAGAAGTAAACCCATTATACATCAAATCCATGGTCCAACAGCCCCATCTTCATAGTTAACAATCATTAAAAATTGCAGATAGATGAACAAAGGCAATAAAAATGAGGAACAAAAGTAGATTAAGTGGGAGAAATTGTGTAATTTTGCACCGATTTTCGAACAACATAAAGTCTAACTTTATTAATTTTTCACATTTTATTAATTCATTTTATGTCTAACTTAAAAAATGTACAGCCACTCGACGACTTCAATTGGGACGAGTTTGAGAATGGCAGTATCAACAGCGCAAGCAAAGAAGATTTAGAAAAAGCTTATGACGAGACCCTCAACAAAGTGAGCGAGCATCAAGTAGTTGACGGTAAAGTCATCTCGTTTGACAAGAAAGAAGTCGTTGTAAACATTGGTTACAAGAGCGACGGCATCATCCCTGCCAGCGAATTCCGCTACAACCCCGACCTCAAGGTGGGTGACATCGTAGAGGTTTACGTAGAAAATCAAGAAGACAAGAAAGGCCAATTGATTCTTTCCCACAAGAAAGCTCGCCTGAGCAAGAGCTGGGAGCGCATCAATGCAGCCTTGGACAACGAGGAAGTTATCACAGGTTACATCAAGTGTCGCACCAAAGGTGGCATGATTGTTGACGTATTTGGCATCGAGGCATTCCTCCCCGGCAGCCAGATTGACGTTCACCCCATCCGCGACTACGATGTGTTCGTAGGCAAGACCATGGAATTCAAGGTGGTGAAGATCAACCAGGAGTTCCGCAATGTGGTAGTCTCTCACAAGGCGCTCATCGAGGCAGAGCTCGAGGCACAGAAGAAAGAGATTATCAGCAAGATGGAGAAGGGTCAGATTTACGAAGGCACGGTCAAGAACATCACCACCTATGGTGTGTTTGTGGACCTTGGCGGTGTGGACGGACTCATCCACATCACAGACCTTTCATGGGGACGCGTAAGCGATCCACACGAGGTTGTGCAGCTTGACCAGAAGATAAATGTTGCCATTCTCGACTTTGACGACGAGAAGAAGCGCATTGCTCTTGGTCTGAAGCAGCTCACTCCACATCCATGGGATGCACTCGACGAGAACCTGAAGGTGGGCGACCACGTGAAGGGCAAGGTAGTCGTGATAGCCGACTATGGAGCATTTGTAGAGATAGCCCCAGGTGTGGAAGGTCTCATCCACGTTTCAGAAATGAGCTGGAGCCAGCATCTCCGTTCTGCTCAGGAGTTCATGCATGTAGGCGACGAGGTAGAGGCTGTGATTCTCACACTCGACCGTGCCGACCGCAAGATGTCATTGGGCATCAAGCAGTTGAAGGCAGACCCATGGGAGAACATCGAGGAGAAGTATCCTCTGAATTCAAAGCACACAGCAAAGGTGCGCAACTTCACCAACTTTGGTATTTTCGTAGAGTTGGAAGAAGGTGTTGACGGTTTGATTCACATCAGCGACCTCTCTTGGACAAAGAAGGTGAAGCATCCATCAGAGTTCACACAAGTTGGTGCCCCCATCGACGTTGTAGTATTGGAAATAGACAAGGAGAACCGTCGTCTGAGCCTTGGTCACAAGCAACTCGAAGACAATCCTTGGGACACCTACGAGACAATCTACACTCCTGGTTCAGTACACATTGGCAAGATCACCGAGTCTATGGACAAGGGTGCTGTCATCGCCTTGAACGAAGGAGGCGAAGGCTTCGCTACTCCAAAGCACTTGGTTAAGGAAGACGGCAGCCAGGCACAGCAGGGCGAAGAGCTTGCATTCAAGGTGATAGAGTTCGTGAAAGAGACCAAGCGCATCATCCTCTCACACAGCCGCACTTTCGAGGAAGGCAAAGAAGAGAAGAAGGCAGCCCGTGCCACCAAGCACGCCGCAGCTCCAAAGAAGGAAGAAGCTTCTGCCATCAATAATGTAGCAGCTGGCACCACACTTGGCGACCTCGACGCACTTGCAGCACTCAAGGCCAAGATGGAACAAGGCGAATAAACCCTCGTATTTATTCTATTCAACAATAAAGGAGCCTGCCTGGAAAGGCAGGCTCCTTTTTCAAAATCAATCACTACTATGGAAAGAACATGGAGATGGTTTGGCAAGAAGGACAAGATAACCCTTGCCATGCTGCGCCAAATAGGCGTAGAAGGAATTGTGACAGCCCTGCACGATGTTCCCCTGGGCGAAGTATGGACACGCGAGAAGATTCGTGACCTGCGTGAATACATCGAAAGCTACGGCATGAGATGGAGCGTGGTGGAATCCCTTCCCGTCGTGGAGACCATCAAATACGGCGGTCGTGACCGTGACCATCAAATAGAAGTCTATAAGGAATCCTTACGCAACTTGTCCGCAGAAGGCATCCACACCATCTGCTACAATTTCATGCCAGTACTCGACTGGGCCCGCACAGACTTGCTGCATGAGAACCCCAATGGTTCATCCAACCTCTATTTCAACTATGCCGAATTCGCATATTTCGACATATACATCCTCAAGCGTGAGGGAGCGCGTGAGGAATGGGCGAAATTTGAATTTCCCGCTGGCGTAGGCGAAGGCCGCAACGTATTGGCAGAAGCAGACGCCTTGGCAAAGACCATGACACCTGAAAAGGACCACGCTTTGGTTGAGACCATAGTAATAAAGACGCAAGGATTCGTAAGTGGCAATTTCAAGGAAGACGACGAAGCTCCGATACAAAAGTTCCGCGAGTTCCTCGACCTCTACAAAGGCATCGACAAGGCACAGTTGCGTGCCAACATGAAATACTTCTTAGAAGCCATCATGCCCACCTGCGAGGAATATGGCATGAACATGTGCGTTCATCCCGACGACCCCCCAATCGAGATACTCGGTCTTCCCCGCATAGTAAGGACAACAGAAGACATCCAGTGGTTCCTCGATGCCGTTCCCAACAAGCACAATGGCTTGACATTCTGTGCAGGTTCATTGTCGGCAGGCGCCTACAACCAAGTGGTGGAAATGGCAAAGAAATTTGCCTCTCGCACACACTTTGTCCACCTGCGTTCTTGCCACATCTTCCCAAATGGCGACTTCACCGAAGCAAGTCATCTTGGCGGACGTGCCGACATCATAGAACTTTGTCGCATTTTTGAGAAAGAGAATCCATCACTTCCCATGCGTGTGGATCATGGCATGACCATGCTCGGTGACGAAACTCGTGGTTATAATGCAGGCTACTCCTTCCTTGGCCGCATGTTTGCTCTTGGCCAGGTGCAAGGCATACTTGCAACAGTTGACAGAGAATTGGGATTAGAATACAAACAACCAGGATTTTTCGATTGAACAATGAAACTTAACGACATTTACACAGGCAAGTATAATGCTGAGGAATGGGCAGCCAAAGGCTATCAACTTCCTCAATACGACATATCCGCTGTAGCAAAAAAGACCCACGACTACCCCACATGGGTGCATTTTGGCGGCGGCAACATCTTCCGTGCCTTCCCGGCAGCGATACTCAATGATGCCCTTAATTCCGGCCAGTACGACCGAGGCGTCATCGTAGCAGAGACATTCGACTTCGAGGTGATAGACAAGGCATACGCCCCATACCACAATCTCTCACTTCTTGTAAGCCTTCAATCCACAGGCACGATAGAGAAGAAAGTCATTGGTTCGGTGACAGAAGCCCTGAAAGCCGACTATCAGTTTGCCGACTGGCAGCGACTTGTAGAAATCTTCCGCAATCCATCATTGCAGATGATATCATTCACCATCACGGAAAAAGGCTATGGCGTAGCCCCCGCCGACCTTGAGCGCGGGCTGAAACCCATCCTTGCCATGGGTAAAGTGACAGCCCTGCTTTGGGAACGTTACCAAGCCGGACAACTGCCACTCACCGTGCAGAGCATGGACAACTGCTCACACAATGGCGACAAGGTGAGAGCCGGTGTCATGACATACGCAAAGAAATGGGTTGATGACGGACTTGTTCCTTCCTCATTCTTGGATTATCTAAACGACCAGACAAAGATAACCTTCCCCTGGTCCATGATAGACAAGATAACACCCCGTCCCCACCAGAAAGTTCAGGAAATGCTGGCAGCAGACGGTTTCGAGGACAACAACTACATTGAGACAGAGAAACACACCTTCACCGCCCCCTTCGTAAACGCAGAAGAAGTGCAATACCTTGTCATTGAGGACAGCTACACCAACGGCAGGCCCCCATTGCACTTGGGCGGCGCACTCTATACCACACGCGAGACCGTGGACAAGGTGGAGACGATGAAAGTGACCACCTGCCTCAACCCACTCCACACAGCCATGTCAATATACGGCTGCATGCTCGGATACACCCTCATATCCGCTGAAATGGCAGACCCCGACCTTCGTCCTTTCATCCAAAAGATAGGATACATGGAAGCCATGCCAGTAGTCACCGACCCAGGCGTTCTCAATCCATACGAATTCATAGGGGCTGTTATCAACCGCCGTCTCCCCAACCCCTTCATGCCCGACGCTCCACAACGCATCGCCATGGATACAAGTCAGAAACTGCCAATCCGCTTCGGTGAGACCATAAAGAAATACATCTCCCGCGGCTTGGACATGAGCAATCTCCAACTCATCCCACTGACCCTTGCAGGCTATGCCAGATACCTGAAAGGCATAAAGGATGACGGCACACCTTTCGAGCCATCCCCCGACCCCATGCTCACAGAATTGCAAGCCATAGTGGCGCCACTCGAAATAGGCAAGGCAGACCAAGACTTCAGTTGTCTGCACGACCTTTACAGTCGTGCAGATGTCTTCGGACTTGACCTCTATGAAGCTGGCTTGGGAGAACAGATTGAAGGTATGGTGAAAGAGTTGTATGCTGGCATAGGAGCCGTGCGTTCAACCCTTCACAAATACGTATCCGCAAGATAACCAATCGTTCGATTGGCGGCATAAATGCCATAGGCATCCAACCAACAATGTCCGTTTCGTGCAGAGAAGACACGAGGCGGACATTTTGCATGTAAGGCAGCGTAAACCTTTACGTTTTTTTATATGTTCAAATCATTGCAAAATTATGATTAAATGACTATCTTTGCAAAGTATTTCTAACCAAAGGAAACATCAACTAAATCTATAAAACAAATGAAGAAACTACAAGAATTGAACAAACGTACCGCTCCCAAGAGCGTCATGCCAGAGAAAATCATACAGTTTGGTGAAGGCAATTTCCTCCGTGCCTTTGTTGACTGGATCATTTGGAACATGAACCAGAAGACCGATTTCAACGGCAGCGTGGTTGTAGTTCAACCCATCGAGCGCGGCATGGTGGACTGGCTCAACGGTCAGGACTGCCTTTATCATGTAAATCTCCAAGGTCGCGAAAATGGTGAGGCTGTTAACACGCTTGAGCGCATCGACGTCATCTCCCGAGCATTGAATCCATATACCCAGAACTGGGCATACATGGCACTTGCCGACCAACCAGAGATTCGCTTCGTAATATCCAACACAACAGAAGCAGGCATCGCCTTCGATGACACTTGCAAGTTGAGCGACGCTCCCGCAAGCAGCTATCCAGGCAAGCTGGTTCAACTCCTCTATCGTCGTTACCAGACCTTCGAGGGCGACCCCACCAAAGGTCTCATCATAATGCCATGCGAGCTCATCTTCCTCAACGGTCATCATCTGAAAGAGTGCATCTACAAGTACATCGAGCTGTGGAAGGACGATTTTGGTGCCGACTATGAAGGATTCAAGGAGTGGTTCACAAAATACTGCTATGTCTGCGCAACACTTGTTGACCGCATTGTTCCGGGCTTCCCACGCAAGGAGATTGCCGAAATCCAGCAAAAGATCAGCTACAAGGACAACTTGGTTGTACAGGCAGAAATATTCCACTTGTGGGTAATAGAAAAAGCCGAGAACATGACATGCGAAGAACTTCGTGCCGAATTCCCCGCTGAGAAGGCAGGCCTGCATGTTCTTATTGCAGAGAGCGAGAAACCATACCATGAGCGCAAGGTGACCTTGCTCAACGGTCCTCACACTGTTCTCTCACCTGTTGCCTACCTTAGTGGTGTGGACATTGTGCGCGATGCATGCAACCATGAAGTAATTGGCAAATACATACACAAGGTTCAGTTTGAAGAACTTATGGAAACGCTGAATTTGCCTATGGACGAGCTTCGCAAATTCGCTGGCGACGTTCTTGAGCGTTTCAACAATCCATTCGTTGACCACCAAGTGACGAGCATCATGCTCAATTCATTCCCGAAGTTCTGCGCCCGCGACCTTCCAGGCGTGAAGGTATATCTGGAGCGCAAGGGCGAACTTCCTCAGGGACTTGTCATGGGTTTGGCTGCAATAATCACCTACTACAAGGGTGGTGTTCGTGAGGATGGCGCCCCCATCGTTCCCAACGATGCCCAAGACATCATGGACCTGCTGAAAGAGCTTTGGGCAACAGGTGACACACAAAAGGTGACCGACGGCGTACTCTCCGCCACCAGCATTTGGGGAGAAGACCTCCATGGTGTAGCAGGTCTCGCAGAGCTGTTGAAGAAAGACCTCGACCTGATACAGGAGAAGGGCATGCTTGAGGCAGTGAAGACCATACTTTAAGAAAAATTGCCGTCAAAATGACGGAGCAAAAGAAATGCCGGGCTCATGCAGTTCCGGCATTTCTCACTTTTTGAAAAAAGCATACCATACCACATGAACAAGGAACGAGAGACAGCCAACACTTATCGCAGGATGGCGATGGAAGGAGACACCCGTTCGATGAACAACCTCGGCGTTTGCTACATGCGCGGATATGGTGTCCGCGAAGACCATGCCTTAGCGTTTGAGTGGTATATGAAAGCAGCGGAGCAAGGCGATGTGTATGGTTGTTTCAATGTTGCAGAATGCTACTATAAAGGAGACGGGGTGGTTCAAGACCCAGCCAAGGCGTTCGAATGGTACCTGAAAGCCGCAACAAAAGGCGACATGCAGTCACAGGTGAACGTTGCGAATGCCTACTATTTGGGTACAGGCATCCCCGAAGACCACACAAAAGCCTTCAGATGGTATAGAGAAGCCGCCTTTCAAGGTCACTTGCAATCCCAAAAGAACGTGGGAGCCGCATATTGGAATGGTGATGGTGTGGAAAAGAACCTTGAAGAGTGTGCTTTTTGGTATGAACTTGCAGCCAATGGTGGAGACCCACAGGCACAATTTGCCACAGGTTGGTTTCTTATGACCAGCAATGGAGTACCTATAGACAAGGTCGCAGGTCTGAAATGGATACGGCGTGCGAAAAACCAAGGATACCAGCCAGCAATAGATTATTTGGAGAACCTGCAATAACCGAGAAAAAGAAACACAACATGACTAAGACTACAGCCACTATCATAATGATGCTTGCATTGGCATGTCATGCCAATGCACAAACGCCATCACCTCTTGAGGTAAAGGAATTGAAATTGAGCAATGGCATGACCGTGTGGCTCAACGAAGACCACAGCCAGCCCAAGGTTTATGGAGCAGTGGTGGTGAATGCAGGTGCGAAAGATTGTCCCAACACTGGTATAGCCCACTATTTCGAACACATCCTCTTCAAAGGCACAGAGACCATTGGAACAATAGACTACATTCAAGAAAAGCCATGGCTCGACTCCATCTCTGCCCGTTATGACCAATTGGCTGCCACAAGGGATGAACAGCAACGCTCCACCATACAAAAAGACATCAACCGCCTGAGCCAAAAGGCAGGTGAATATGCCATACCCAATGAATTCAATCGTCTTATATCAAAATATGGCGGCAGCGACCTGAATGCAGCCACCTCATGGGATTTCACCTACTATCACAATGCTTTCACTCCCCAATATCTGGAACATTTGTGCTGGCTCAACAGCGAGCGAATGATAAATCCTGTGTTCCGCCTGTTCCAAGGAGAGCTTGAGACTGTCTATGAAGAGAAGAACATGTACGCCGACAACATGTTGGTGACGGCAGGCGAGAATCTTATGAGTGAACTATTTGGCACTCTGCCATACGCCTACCCCATAATTGGAAGTACGGAAAATCTGAAAAATCCCCGTCTCTCGGATATGCGCCAATTCTACTCCCAATACTACGTAGGATGCAACATGGGCTTGGTGCTTTGTGGCGACATCAACACCGACGGTCTGCTGCCACTACTGGAACGAACATTCGGTCGCATACCACAAGGCACCCCACCCCATCATGCAAAGTCCCCACTCCCCGACATCACCCAGGAGCGTACGGTGGAAATAAAGCTTCCCATCCCATTGGTGAACATTGAACTGTTGGCATACAAGGCACCAACGGAATACGAACTTAGTGCCAACGCCCTAAAAATAGCACTTCAATTGCTCTACAATGGTCAAGCAGGAATGCTTGATTCTCTAACCAACGAGAATCAGGTAATGACAGCCATGGCAATGACACAAAGTCTTAACGACGCAGGAGTGGCATTGATTTTGTTGGTACCCAACCTTTTAGGTTCCACCAGCAAGGCAGAGAAAGCTTGCTTAGAACAAGTGGAACGTCTATGCAAGGGCGAGTTCAGCGAGTCGAGATTCCTCAACGAGAAGCAAGAAGCATTCCGAGAGGCATCCCGCGAACTTGAAACCATCAGCACCCGAGCCACAAAGATGGTTTCAGTAATGGCATCCGGTCATAGTTGGCAAGACTACGTGGACAAGGTGAGAGCCATAGACAAATTGACAAAAGACGATATTGTAGCAGTGTCAAAACGCTATTTCAAGGCTCCATTTGTGAGATTCAAGAAGAAAAAAGGCAACTATCCCAAAGACAAGATAAGCCAGCCCGACTACACCCCTGTGACGCCCAAGAACAAGAATGCGGAGTCGGAATATGCAAGATACCTGTCTAAGTTGACTGTAGAAGAAAGAGACCCTCGCTTGTTGGATTTCGCTCACGATGCAACAATCACCCCACTATGTGGGCAAGCCACACTCTACACAGTGAAAAACGAAATCAACGATTTGTTTGAGCTAACCATATCATACAATCGAGGCGAGAAGGCAGACCCACGTCTTGGTGCCACTTGTGAGCTATTGAACACCATCGGCACCGACTCACTAAGCAGGCAACAATTTGCCTCCGCTCTTCAAGCCTATGGAGCCGACATGACATTCACCAGTGATGCATCAAGCGTGAAATTGCTCGTAGTTGGTGTGGACAAGCATTTGAAACCCACCATGCAACTTGTAAATCATTTCCTGAACCACGCCAAGGCAAACGCCAAGGCAATAAGCCAGATAAACAACAACAAAAAAGCAGAGAACAAGTCGGAAAGCAAGGAAAACAGTGATGTGATGCGTGCTTTGCGGTTGAAGATGATGTATGGCGACAACTCCACCTACCTGCGCAGACTTACCCTCGCAGAAAGCAAGAAACTAACAGGCGAGGAAATGTTCTCTGCATTCAACGATGTCACAACCAGTGCCTGCGACATCATATATAGCGGTTCGCTCGCAAATGACGAAGTGGAAAGCATCGTAAGGTCAACACTACCCATAGAGCGTAGCCAGAAGCCACACATAGATTATACCGACGACGTAATATACTACGAGGAGCCCATAGTCTATATATACGACATGCCTCGTTCACGCCAGACACTTTTCCTAACCTACGAGCAAGTGCCAGCCCTCCCTACATTGGAGAGTCGGGTTCCATTCATGCTGCTGAAAGACTATTTTGGCGGCGGCATGTCTTCTGTGCTTTTCCAAGAAGTAAGGGAATTTCGTTCGATGGCATACTCAGCAGGAAGCTACTACACCATGCGTTCACGCCACACCGCCCCCAATTCCCCATTATGCTTTGGCACCATTGTAGGAACCCAAGGAGACAAGGCAATGAAAGCCATAGAACTGGTGGACTCCCTTTTGCGGGACATGCCATTATTGGAAAAGAATTTCGACACGTCAAGACAAGAAGCCATCAACGAGTTAAGCACCCAGTTCCCATCTTTCCGCAACATAGGAATACACATTGCCAATCTACGCTCAAAAGGCTTTGACCACGACAACAATACCGGACTTGCCCAACTCTTTCGGAAAGCCAAGATGGAAGACATGCAACAATACTACCAAGAGCACATCCAGTACAACCAAAGACATCGTGCCCTTGGCATTGTGGGAGACAAGAGCAAGCTAAACATCAACGAACTTTCAAAATACGGGAAAGTGGTATTCTTGAAAGAGAGCGACTTGTTCAGGAAGTAGCAAGGAGAGCAAAGAAGTTTTCATCACAAGGAGTGCCCCATGGTCACTCCACCCCATCCTCTTGCTCCACACGTGGTGCATCCTTGTCGTCACCATTGGTCTCGACTCCATCCAGTTTGTCAAGAGGAGCTTTTTTTATGCCCACATCACCCATTCTTGATATTGTCACATCAAAGGGCACAAATTCCTCAGTAAGGATGTCAGGCTTCCCCACACTACCGAGGAAATGCAAGCAGTCCTCATCGCTTCCATTGAACACCATTCCGAGGAGAACATTCTTGGAAAGGAAATCTTCGTCGAGCAAGTTTTCGAACATTTTCTTGCTAAACACCTTATTGAAGAACTCGCTGCCATCCTTTCTGACAATGACCACTTTTATAAGGTTGTTACGAAAACGTTTACCATTATCATCAGTTACGACGGTAAGGCTATCGTTAGTGTATCTTTTCACCTTCACCTTATAGGTACTTCCCACCCATTTCACCGTATCGATGGTGGTATCTATCTCTCCCATTTTATGGACGACAGTATCAGGCTCCACCACTTCCTTGGGCTTCACTATAATGTTGTTTAGGGCATTTTGTTTATCTTTCTTGCATGCCGTGAAGCATACACCAATCATTGCGCAAAAAGCAAAGCAAATTATTCTTTTCATTTCCTATCATTCTTTTCAGCTGCAAATTTAGATAAAAAAAAGGATTAATTAGCCAGTCGATATAAAGAATTTGTTTTTCTTTAGAGCTCGTCCAGTGGAAATCAAAAAAACCGTGCCCATTGGGCACGGCAAGAATCCTGATACATTCTATATTACCTTATTTGACTGCAAGCCATCCGACTGTCATTGTCTGGCATTGGCTCCGGCAGCCAATATTACTCAAACCTAAATTATCACTAACTTAATTATCTCCTGCTGGGCGTTGGGGTCTGCGTTCCATACGAGCCTTTCTGTCGGCATCATATTTGTTATATTGCTCTTCTGTCATTATGCCTTTCAGGGCAGCCTCATATTGTTGCATGGCTTCAGGGTTGAACCTTCTTTGTCCATTTCCTCTTTCAGGTCTTCCTTGACGCTGGTTTTGTCCATTTTCACCATTATTCATTGCTGGTGGAGGTCCTTGTCTGCGTTGTCCACCCATGTTTCCTCTTGGTCCGCCACCCATGCCTCTTGGTCCGCCATTACGGAAACCCATCATTGGCATTTTGTCAGCAAACTCTTTATTGAGTTCCAAAAGCTTGGCTTTTTGATCGTCATTCAGTCCATAACGTTGTACCATCATGTCGGTGCGCCTTTGGATCATCTCCGTCTGGTCGAATTTCTGTCCTCGTTGTTCATTTTCTTGAGCCATGGCCGAGAAAGAAATAGTAGCGGCCATGATAGTCATCATAATTACCTTTTTCATGTCTTTATTTTAATAATTAGTTATACATTCGCGTATAGCAGCCTGCTGTTTTGTATCTATTTGACGCAAAAACAAATCAAAAAGTTTAATGAAAGAGGAAAAATTATCATGACTTTTACATATTATCATATTTGTTAACAATATGAAAGTCCTCAGAACACGCTACAATTTTACGCTGTCGATATGTAGTTTCAACATGCCAGCAGGAACCTGCACCTGCACGATGTCACCTGTTTTTTTGTTCAATAGTGCCTGTGCAATAGGCGACTTGATTGATATTTTACCTTCGCTGAAATTAGCTTCATGAGGGCTAACAATAGTGTAGGTCATTTTATAATTGTTAGCCATATTTGTCATTTCCACCTTGCTCAGCAGTTTCACACAGTCACCGCCAAGCCTTGACATATCGACAACCCTTGCATTAGCCAACACCCTTTGTTTGAAACGTATTCTTCCAAGTAGTCGTGATTGTTCACGCTTGGCAGCATGATACTCAAAGTTCTCACTGAGGTCGCCTTTATCTCTCGCCTCTGCTATAGCCTCCCTCACCTGTGGCAATTCCACGCTTTCCAACTGATGAAGTTCCGCCACGAGTTTATCGTAGCCTTCTTGTGACATGTATTCCATAAAACGACTAATCAATAATGGTCATTCTCATTTCGATGTCATCCACGGGGCGGTCGGCTCTTCCTGTTGGGGAGTTTTGTATCATTTCCACCACGTCAAGACCATCTTCCACCTCTCCAAAAACAGTATATTGTCCATCAAGATGTGGAGTGCCGCCAAGAGTAGAATAGATTTTGATTTGTTCATCATTCAGCCCAACGTCACCCACTCTTTTTTCAGCTTCCGCAGCGAGGGTTTCTTGCAAATTCTGAAGTCCTGCGCGGTCTCTATCTCTTCTCATCTGCATTATTTCCGAGCGGTGCTCTGCTGCAAGAGCATTAAATACATTTTGCACCTTTTGCATTCTGAGTTGCTTTGAGAATTGTCGCAGTTGTCCTTCCTTATAAACATCTCCCCATACGATATAGAACTGCGACCCGCTGCTTCTGCGCTCAGGATTCACTTCGTCTCCCTGCCTTGCAGCCGCCAAAGCGCCACGTTTATGAAACAGCCCTTCTTTAATCTCTGCTTCTATTGTATAACTTGGTCCACCCATGCCCAGCATCTTCCCTGCTGGTGCACCTTTGGAATCAGGGTCACCACCTTGTATCATGAAGTTCTTGATTACCCTATGGAAAAGTGTCCCATCATAATATCCATCCTTCACAAGTTTTAGGAAATTATCACGGTGTAACGGTGTCTCATCATATAGGCGCACAACGATGTCGCCCAACATTGTATTGATTTTTACTTTCATTGTTTGAGGTAATGTAAATTGTTAGTGCAAAATTACTGAATAATTAGGAAGAAGCTAAAAAACGAGAGATGATGTTAGCATCTTTTAACGAGATAAAAAAGGAAAAAATGAAACAGTTGTAGTTTCGTTGCACCTTGCCAAGCAAGAGGACATCCCAACTACAACTGTTTCAACTTTTACTACTACCTAAAAAAACAATCATTTAACTCAATCTAACATTCTAAATCTATCAACCTAACCAATAAACTTAAATAACTAACTACTTAATAACCTTAATACATATCAACTTAAAAATCTTTTTGACAATGCAAAGTTAAGACGAGTTGCCCACCTACAAAAACAATATGGAGAGTTTTTGAATAATTCCTTTGCGACAGTCGCCTATAATTGCGACAAATAAGGAAAAGTCCTTATAAGTATGTCGCAACAGGGGGCAAGGATAACCAAAAAAAGGAAAAACAATCGAGATTATTCCACACATATCGACTTTTTTCCTTATATTTGCAAGTAGATTATTTGTTCATAGCAAATCGAGAATACCTACTAAACAAAAAGCATATATGGAAAACAAGTTGATAGACGACTGCATGAAATTAGGTTTCGGGTTGATGCGCTTGCCAAAAGTAGAAGGCAAGCAAGACATAGATGTGGAACATACAAAGCGAATGGTAGATGCCTTTATCGAAGCCGGAGGCAAATATTTCGACACAGCCTTTGTCTATGTCGGTTCGGAGGCGGCTACCAAGGCCGCACTCTGCGACCGCTACCCACGCGAGAGCTATTATTTGGCAGACAAGCTCAATGCCGCCGACTTTGCCTGCAAGAGCGAAGAAGAAGCCAAGGACGAAATAAGGATTAGTTTGGAACGTACCGGAGCCAAGTATTTCGACTTCTACCTGCTTCATGCCATAGATGCACGCAACAAGGAAAAGTACGACAAATATGGCATCTGGGAATACGTAAAGAAACTGAAAGCAGAGGGGCTTATCCGCCACTATGGGTTTTCGTTCCACGACACCCCAGAGGTGCTCGACGAAGTGCTTACCGAACATCCTGACGCAGAGTTTGTGCAACTCCAGATAAATTATTCAGACTGGGAAGACCCACTGATATCATCACGCCGCTGTTATGAGATAGCCACCCGTCACGGCAAGCCAGTCATCGTTATGGAACCCGTGAAGGGCGGCACGTTGGCAGACCCTCCGCAAAATGTGAAGGACATTCTGAAGGCAGCAAATCCCGATGCTTCCTTCGCCTCATGGGCTGTCCGTTTTGCAGCATCACTACCCAACGTGATGATGGTGCTTAGCGGCATGTCCAATTACGAGCAAATGGAAGACAACCTGTCTTATATGCGCCATTTTCAGCCATTGAGCGATGAAGAGCAGGAAATCGTGAAAAAAGCCCATGAAGCACTACTTCAAAACCAAGGCATACCTTGCACTTCATGCCACTACTGCACACCAGGTTGCCCGATGGACATTCACATTCCTGAGATATTCTCCGTGATGAACGTCTATAAGAGGTACAACGACCTGAATGCAGCCCGCAACGACTACGGTTGGCGTCCCGGTGGTGAGAAGGCATCATCATGCATACAATGCGGCCAGTGCGAGGATGCGTGTCCTCAACACCTGCCCATCATTAGTCTGCTCGAAGAAGTTGCATCCACTTTGGAAAAGTGAAAGCCCCAAAAGAGGTTACACAAGAAGGGTCCTCTATCTTATCATTTTTCCAACGACAAGTCTGTCGCCACCAAGATCAACTTCAAAAAGGTGCGGTATGCGAACATACCTGCCATTCACGTCCTTATGGCTATGCACAGACATCAGCCATTTGCCCTCAAGTGTCTTGAACAACATGCCATGGCCGAAGTCAGGAGGTGTTATGGGTTTCTCCTCCTGCACCCATGGCCCATCAAGAGTGCCCGATTCTGAATAAGCAACACCTTGGGTGTAAGTGCTATACACCCAACTTGTCCATATCATTCCAAGTCGCCCTGTGCTTGTTCGGAAGAGGAATGGGCCATCAGTTACTTTATTAGGTTTTTCCACGCCATCCTCTATTTCTCGGCTCCAGGGACTATCGCTTGCACGGAACAACACCTTGGGTTCACCCACGCTCCCACTCAGGTCCTCTTTTAGTCTTATCTTCTCCATCGTGCCGTTCCAATTGCTCAACCACTCACCACAGAAGACCATGTATGGCAGTCCATCCTTATCCACCCAGAAAGTGCCGTCAAGCGTAGGCCGATCGGCTGGCAGATAAGTCTTGTCCTTCATGGGCAGGTAAGGTCCATCAGGCTTGTCGCTCACAAGCACATGACTTGCACGTCGTTCAATCACATTTCCCCTAACCACTCCAATCTTCACGTCTCTATTGGTGAAGGTGGCGAAATAGTAGTATTTTCCGTTGTACTTATGGAGTTCAGCCGCCCAAATCATGGGATGTGGCCCCATCCACGACGTAGAGTCGGTTTTCGTCACCACAAAAGGACCAGTCCAGTACTCCAAGTCCTTGCTTGTATAAAGCAAGCCGCCAGTCCCTGTCATGTAGTACATCTGAGTTGCAGAATCGGCAAGAATGGCAGGGTCACTGAGTCGAATCTCGCTCATGTGGCGAGTCTTCACATCCATAGTCCTGCGGTTTTGTCCCAAAGCATTAGAAAAAGGGAAAAACATCAAGACAACGAATGCACACAAGTATTTGGAACAAGTATTTAAAAATAGATTCATAAAATTTTAGCTTTCGGACAATGAGAACAGATATAATCATAGACAAAGTCAAAATCCTCATCGCAGACATAGACTCGGTTCTTGCCAAAAGGTTCATTCACCTTGATGGTGTTAATCCTACGTAGAGCCTTGACCTTCCTTACAACAGAGAAATCAGAACTCATGGAGGTGCGACTTGCAGCCAATGCCCCAGACCCCATCACACTTGGTCTGCGTGATAAGAGTCCTGCCATCATGGTGAGGAAGCCAATCCTTTTTGCGACCTTCTTGGCTTTTGGCGACTGTTTATGCACCACGCCTTTCTCATCCAAAATGAAATGCACCGTATATACCCACCCCGAAATGGCAGCATAGAGCAGATAGCCAAGCAAGCCAAGAACAAAAAAGATGGCAGCAATTACTGCAACTATATTTATAACAGTCCCAAAAGTTTCGACATTCAGTCCTTCCGAACAAGAATGAATTACAAACAATATGAAGAAAAAGATGACCATGGTAATACCCAACATCTTGTACACATCAATAAGCACAGATGGGTTTTTCAACAAGTGAAGGTCGTACATCCAATGGTATTTGCCATCTTCATAAAGTTGCACACGGTAATTGCACTTGATTCTCGGCTTGCGCTTCTTGATTTTCTTCTCTTCTTCCATAGTCATATCACGATTATGCCAAATTATAGGATTGCCCGTTTCCTTTTGACAGGATGCTGTCAATCTTCACACAACAGTCAAGCATCAAAAAACTTTAAAAACTATCTATTTTGCAAAATTAGTCATATAATCCGAAATGTACAAGTTTTTTTGCAAGTAAGTAGGTAACATGAACAACATAATCAATGGAAGAATAAAGAGATAGTTCACCCCCACATTATGTGCCACTACTTTGAAATTGCTTGGGCGTCATTCCCGTCTCACGTTTAAAAAACTTGTTGAACGCCGGAGCATTGGGAAAGTTCAATCTGTCGGCTATTTCATAACCCATCAATCCTGTGGTTTTCAGCAACATCTTTGCATGTAAGGTAACAGCCCTGTTGATCCAATACATCACGCTTTGACCACTTGTCTTGCTTATCACCGAAGACAGATGATGCGGAGTGACATGCAACAGACCAGCATAGAAAGGAATATTCCTTTCTTGCTCACAATGCTTGCTCACCAAAGTTTTGAATTGCTGGAAAAGCAGTTGTCCTCTTGTGGGAGGTGTTTGTATGGAATTTTGTTTTTCCTTATGGATATACTGAATATTGCTTACGATAGCCTCTACCATTCTGCAAACAGTATCGTTGCGGAAAGGAACATGATGTGCGACATCCCATAGCAAGAAAGCCATGCGCAGTATTTCCTCATATTCTTCAGGGGTAGTCTTTTGAATAATGTTCTCTTGCACAAAGATTTGGTCTTTAAGGACAATGCCAATGACACACATATCCTCAGAACAATACTTCATCTCCATTATGTTGTCCGGAGCAGTGACAACCACAGTGCCCTTCTCTATCTGATGTTCCTCAAGATTGAGATGAACTTTAGCTCTGCCTTCCAGTACTATCAAGATACGTCCCTCCGGTATGTGATAAAAATTACCTGCACGAATGAGATTCCCGTGTATGGGAGAGCCGTTTACCACCATGCTGAAAATGCCATTGCTGAAAACTTGACTTCCTTCACCACTTACTACTTTCAGAATATCAGGATCTACAGGGAAGTATTTAATGTTCTTGAGCATGTTCATAAAATTATCCTTTTGTACGATTAATGTGCAAATATAGTCAATAGAGCCAACTAAACAGCAAGAAAAACATCAAAATCATACAAATTTATAATAAAAGCACAAGAATGGATAATCATAATAGAGCAATAAAATCATATCTTTGCGACATAATTAGAAAAAAAAGAACAACAACATAAAAAAACGAAGATGGCAATCGATATCAACAAATTGGCAAAAATGAAAATCGGTAGTCTTTCTGTTGGAAAAGGAATCATGACTCTTGCCTTTCTTTCCATGCCTGCGTTGTCTAATGCACAGACATTGGAAGAATGCCAAAGTGCAGCAGAGAAGAACTATCCGCTAATCCGCCAGTACGAACTCATAGCGAAGACAACAGACCTTACTGTGTCGAACATCGGCAAGAACTGGTTGCCGCAAATATCCGCCACTGCACAAGCCACCTATCAAAGTGATGTGGCATCCTTTCCCAACCAAATGCAAGGACTCTACCAGCAGATTGGACTTGACATGAAAGGATTGAAGAAAGACCAATATCGAGTGGGTGTGGACATACAGCAGACGTTGTATGATGGCGGAATGACAAGCAGCCAGAAAGACATAGCCCGCGAACAAGGCAACGTGCAGGCAGCCCAGACCGAAGTAAACCTATATCAAGTTCGCAAGCGTGTCAACGAGATGTATTTCAGCCTGTTGCTTCTCAACGACCAGATCACGCTAAACAAAGACTTGCAAGCATTGCTTGAAGGCAACGAGAAGAAATTGACCTCGATGGTGAAAAACGGCATTGCTGCAGAGAGCGACCTAAAGAATGTGAAAGCAGAACGCCTGAATGTAGTTCAGCAACACACCAATTTGGAGTCGCAGAAGCGGATGCTGCAAACAATGCTCAGCACATTCTGCGGAATGGAAGTGACACACCCACAAAAACCATCCGTCACCGAGCTTTCAAGCAACAACAACCGCCCCGAGTTACATCTGTTTGATGCTCAACTGCGCCTTGCCAATGCACAAGGACGAGCCCTTGACGCCGCCCTCATGCCCAAACTCGGCGTGTTCGCACAAGGATTCTACGGTTATCCCGGTTTCAACATGTTTGAAGACATGATGAGCCACAAATGGTCGCTCAACGGCTTGATAGGAATGCGAATGACATGGAACATCGGAGCCCTCTATACTCGCAAGAACGACAAGACGAAGTTGCAGATACAGCGCGACATGACAGAAAACAGCCGCGAGGTGTTTCTTTTCAACAACCGTCTGGAGCAAATACAACAAAACGAGGATGTGATGCGCTACAAGAAACTGATGGAAGACGACGAAGAGATCATAAATCTGCGCAGTGCTGTACGCAAGGCTGCAGAATCGAAGCTCTCTCACGGCATTATCGACGTAAACGACCTTGTGCGTGAAATCAACCAAGAGAATTCCGCCAAGGTGCAGCAATCCATTCACGAGATAGAGATGCTAAAGCAGATTTACGACAACAAGTTCACCACCAACCTTTAATCCAAGCAAGAATTCTTAGCGCCCCTATCACACATTAGAATCCAATATGTTGTAAAAATCCACATGACAACCCAGAAGAAACCACAGAAAATATGAAAAAGATATTATCCCTTGCAAGTATTGCCATCATCATGGTAGCTTGCGGAAACAAAGAGAAGGAATATGATGCCACAGGCACTTTCGAGGCCACCGAGGTCACCGTGTCTGCCAAATCAACAGGAGAACTGAAGCTATTCAACGTAGCCGAGGGAGAGCAAGTGGAAAACGGCAATGTCGTAGGACGCATCGATGCCATCCAACTACAGTTGAAGAAAGAACAACTTGAGACCACCCGTGGCCAGCTAAATGCAAACAAACGCCAAATGGCATCGTCGAGGAAAGCCAACAACAGCCGACAACTCGATTTGGAGAGACAAGTGGCATCCATAAGACAACAGATAGCCAACGCACAGCGTGAAAGACAACGCTTCACGGAACTTGTGAGAGATGGTGCCGTACCACGAAAGCAGCTCGATGACATCAATTACCAAATAAAGGTGTTAGAAAAGCAATTGGAAGCCACCAGCGACCAGATACGCAGCAACAACGCCAGTCTGGCAGACCAAAATGCAGGCATCAGCGCACAAATAGACGGCATCGACTCCCAAGTGGCAGGTCTTGAGGCACAGATACGCCAGATAGAAGACCAGATAGCCAATACTGAAATCACGGCACCTTTCACAGGCACCGTACTTGAGAAATATGTGGAACCAGGTGAATTTGTCACCACTGGCAAACCCCTGTTCAAGATAGCCGACACACAGAACATGTTCATGCGTGCATACGTCACCTCGGCACAGTTGCAGAACATCAAGGTTGGACAAAAGGTGAATGTTTTCGCCGACTATGGCAACGGACAGAAGAAAGCCTATGATGGCACCATCTCATGGATTTCGAGTCGCAGCGAATTCACCCCCAAGACAATAGTCACAGACGATGAGCGCGCCGACCTCGTATATGCAGTAAAGATAGCCATCAAGAACGACGGCTATGCAAAAATAGGCATGTATGGAGAGGTGAAGTTTTGACAAACAATCAACAATTGACAATCAACAATTAACAAAAAGCTCAGATGCAAGCCATTGAAGTGAAGAATGTCTGCAAGAGTTACGGCAAGCAAAAGGCACTCGATGACGTGTCGTTCACCGTCTCCAAAGGCGAGATTTTCGGACTGATAGGTCCTGATGGAGCAGGCAAGACATCGATGTTCCGCATCCTGTGCTCGCTGCTACTTCCAGAAAAGGGCACCGCCATGGTAGATGGTTACGACGTGGTGAAGCAAAAGACGGAGATACGCAAGAGAGTGGGATACATGCCTGGCAAGTTCTCTCTATATCAAGACCTTACAGTAGAAGAGAACTTGAAATTCTTCGCCACGCTATTTGGCACGACAGTGGAAGAAGGTTACGACTCCATCAAGGCAATCTATTCCCAGATAGAGCGATTCAAAGACCGTCGTGCAGGAGCCTTGTCGGGTGGCATGAAACAGAAGCTCGCCCTTAGTTGCGCATTGGTACATTCACCGAGTGTGCTATTCCTCGACGAGCCAACGACGGGAGTAGATCCTGTGAGCCGCAAGGAATTATGGGAGATGCTTGCCATGCTCAAGGAGCGTGACATCACCATCGTGGCATCCACCCCCTATCTCGACGAGGTGCGCTGTTGCGAGCGAGTGGCATTTCTCGACCATGGAAGAATCCGTGGCATAGACACGCCAAACCAAATCCTTACTGATTTTGCCGACATCTTCAATCCCCCCGGCATCAACCATGAGAAAGTCATGGAATCGACCAACGAGAACGTCATTGAGGTGGAGCATTTGGTGAAGGCATTCGGCACATTCCATGCTGTTGACGACATCAGCTTCACTGTGAAGAGAGGAGAGATATTCGGTTTTCTCGGTGCCAATGGTGCAGGCAAGACCACCGCCATGCATATCCTCACCGGTCTTAACCAACCAACGAGCGGCACTGGAAAAGTTGTAGGTTACGACATACGTACTGAATACGAGCAAATCAAGAAGCACATCGGATACATGTCACAGAAATTCTCACTCTATGAAGACCTGACCGTGGCAGAAAACATCCGTCTCTTTGCTGGGATATATGGCATGGACGACAAGGAAATATCCCACAAGACCGACGAGCTGTTGGAACGATTGCAATTCGCCGACCACAAGAACACACTCGTGTCCTCCCTGCCATTGGGATGGAAACAGAAGCTCGCCTTCTCCGTATCGATATTCCACGAGCCGGGCATAGTTTTCCTCGACGAACCAACAGGTGGTGTTGACCCTGCCACCCGTCGTCAGTTTTGGGAACTAATCTACGAGGCAGCCGACCGTGGCATCACAGTCTTCGTCACCACCCACTATATGGACGAGGCAGAATACTGCGACCGCATCTCCATCATGGTAGATGGCAAGATAAAGGCTATGGGCACCCCAAAAGCACTCAAGGAAGAATATCATCAGCCCGACATGAACCACGTGTTTACTTATTTGGCACGCCAAGCTACAAGAAGCAGTGATTGAACAAAGGAAAAGGAAGAATGAAATGAAGCAGTTTATATCATTTGTCATCAAGGAAGGGAAGCACATCTTGCGTGACAAGCGCACCATGCTCATCCTCTTCGGCATGCCGATTGCGATGATGCTCATTCTTGGTTTCGCCATCACGACAGATGTGAAAAACGTTCGCACTGTGGTGGTAACGTCACAAATGGACCATCTGACACAACAAGCCGTGGAACGTCTTTCACAATCGGAATATTTCACAATCGTAAAGGCTGTGGCAACACCACAGGAGGCAGAGCACATCATACGCAACCAGAAAGCCGACATGGCACTCGTCTTCGCCAAAGATTTTGCAAGCAAGAAGTCAGGTCTGCAATTCATCGTAGATGGTTCCGACCCAAACATGGCGCAACAATGGACAGCTTACGCCCAATCCGTGATAACAAACATGCAAGGAGGCGTCGTCAACACAAAGATGCTCTACAACCCACAAATGAAATCAGCATACAACTTCGTGCCAGCCGTAATGGGCATGATTCTCATGTTGATTTGCGCCATGATGACCTCTATAAGCATCGTCAAGGAGAAAGAACGAGGCACGATGGAAGTCCTTCTTGTATCCCCCATCAGGCCCTTGATGGTGATCATCGCCAAGGCTGTGCCCTATCTCATTCTCGCCTTCGCCATCCTCATCGTCATCCTGCTGATGGCGCGCTACGTTCTCGGCGTGCCCCTTTCAGGCTCATTGTTTTGGATTCTTGCAGTCTCCACCTTATATATCTTGTTGGCACTCTCTCTTGGTCTGCTCATTTCCAACATCGCCAAGAGCCAACTTGTGGCACTGCTCGCCTCCGCCTTGTTGCTGCTCATGCCAGTGGTGATGCTCTCGGGCATGATGTTTCCTGTGGAGTCGATGCCCACCGTGCTGCAATGGCTCTCTGCCATCATACCACCCAAATACTACATAGAAGCCATGCGCAAGCTGATGATAATGGGAGTGGGCATCGGAGAAGTGATGAAAGAGGTGACAGTCCTCATAGCCATGACCGTATTTTTTCTGACGATAGCACTCGTGAAATTCAAAACCCGCTTGGAATAACCGCCTATGACACTCAAAT
>ONAG01000003.1 GCA_900315745.1 uncultured Prevotellaceae bacterium | reverse complement strand
TTACTCATTTCCAATGAGTTGAGCAAACTTCGAAGCTTTTTTTATTCCTATTTTATGTTAAATTATGCAGGGCCTTCGCTACCTGCGAAACTTTAGTTAACTAATAAACTAATAACCTGACAATATATGAATGGCTTGAAGGAAAAATATATCGAAATGTTGCGCTCCACGGGAAAACAGGGCGTGGAGGAGGTCATCACTTATCTCGATAAGGTGGGCTTCTTTGCTGCTCCAGCATCCATCGGCCACCATCTCAACTATGATGGCGGACTGGTGGAGCATTCCATCAATGTTTGCAACATGGCATTGGCTTTGCGCAAGAACGTGGTGGAGATGAATCCGGAGATGGAGGCGAAACTGCCAGAGAAGAGCATCATACTCGTCGCCTTGCTCCATGATGTATGCAAGGCAAACATCTACAAGAAAGCCCAGAAATGGCGCAAGGACGGTCAGGGCAGATGGGAGCAGTATGACACTTACGAGACAGACTATTCGCGCATGCCTGTGGGACATGGTGAGAAGTCTGTCATCATGTTGTTGAGCTTGGGTCTGAAGATGTCCGTTGATGAGATTGTTGCCATCCGCTGGCACATGGGCGCATGGGACTTGCCCTTCCAGAGCTATGAGGTGAAGAGCAACATCAACGAGGCTGCCGACCGATACCCGCTATTGTCGCTGATACAGTCGGCAGACAACCTGTCAACCCATCTCTTGGAAGGTTGACTGGTAAATAATGTGAACCGGCATTTGCCGTGATTCAGAGCAGGGGGGGCAGTTCGAAGAGCTTCAAGCTGTTGCTCCCCTTGATGAGTATGTAATAGCCTTCGGGCTTTTGGTCGGCAATTGCTAACTTCACTTCCTCCACATCTTTGAAATGTCGGAAAGATGTGTCTGCCTGACCGAACTGGTCGCCCACAAGCCATACGTTGTCGAAACCGCTTGACTTTAGGAAGTCCACCACGCGGCGATGCTCCTCAAGGCTGCTGTCGCCAAGTTCGCGCATGTCTCCCAATATAGCCATCTTGGGAGACACTTGCATGTCGCGGAAATTGCGCAGTGCTGCATCCATGCTGGTGGGATTGGCATTGTATGTGTCCACCACGAGGTGGTTGTGTTCTGTCTCCGTGAGTTGCGAGCGGTTGTTGCTTGGCACGTAGTTTGAGAGGGCATGGTCTATCTCTTGCTGGCTCACCCCGAAGTGCATGCCGATGCAAGCGGCTGCAAGCATGTTGTATATGTTGTATGAACCTATCAGATGTGTGCTCACCTCATGCCATTCTCCTTTCTCGTGTCTCCATCGCAGTCTCAGGAACGGGTCGCATGCCACCACTTCTCCCGAAACCAGGAGGTCGTCACCGTCGCCAATGCCATATTTCACCAGTTCCAGACCTTTGGCGATATTGAGAAGGTGCTCGTTGCCGCCATCGACGAATGCCAAACTGTCGTTGCGGGTGCGTAGGAAGTCGTAGAGTTCGCCTTTGGTGCGTATCACTCCCTCGAAGTTGCCGAAGCCTTCCAGATGTGCCTTGCCCACATTGGTTATGATGCCGCAGTCGGGCTCTGCTATGCTTGTCAGCGTTTTTATCTCGCCGGGATGGTTGGCTCCCATTTCCACCACTGCTATGTCGTGCTCGCGTGTCAGCCTGAGCAGTGTCTTCGGCACCCCGATGTGGTTGTTGAAGTTGCCTTGGGTGTAGAGCACGTTGTATTTCTCTCCTAATACCGTTGCTATAAGTTCCTTTGTCGTTGTCTTTCCGTTGGTTCCTGTCACGCCGATGATTCGCGTGCCTATGGTACGGCGGTGATGGCGTGCCAACAGTTGCAGCGCTGTGAGGCAGTCGCCCACGAGGATGATGCGTGGGTCGTCGCTGTCGGCGTATTCTGCCTCATCCACCACGGCATAGGAGCATCCCTTTTCCAACGCTGCCTTGGCAAACTTGTTGCCGTCAAAGGTTTCACCCTTCAGCGCGAAGAAGATGGAGCCGGGAGGGCAGTCGCGTGTGTCGGTGGTAACGATGGGGTGTTGTTCAAATAGCTGGTATAGCCTTTCAGTCTGCATGTCTTGTTCTTGCATGTTGTCTTGCATCTTTATGTTTTTCAATCGTCTTTTGTTTTGTGCAAGCAAAATTAGTGCAAATCATCTACAAAACAAAAGAATTTGTTTTTTATTTTCCGTTGGATGCCAAATAGGGTGGGGATGCCAATGCCTTTGCTGTTCGGAAAATATTTTTCTTTGCTGTTTCTGGTTTCATCGCTTCCTCGATGGATATTCCTGAAGGATTGATGCATGTCACGCATGAGAAGCCAGCGTCAAGCAATTGTTGTTCATCCTTTATGCGTCCTGCTATCAATGCTACAGGAACGTGGTGTCGTTTGGCTTTTTGCAGGATGCCGAAAGGCAGCTTCCCCATCAATGTCTGACGGTCGGCAGAGCCTTCTCCGGTGATGACGAGGGAGGTTTCTTTCAATTGTCGGTCAAAGTCCACTGCCTCAAGCAGGAGGTCGATTCCTGACCTACATTCGGCTTTCATGTATTGCAGAAACGCATATCCAAGTCCGCCGGCTGCCCCTGCTCCTGGCACATCCCTGCAATCGTTGCCGAAGTGCTTGGCTGAGAAGTCCGCAAACCGCTTTGCTCGTGCGTCAAGGTTCAATACCATGTCGGGGGTGGCTCCCTTCTGAGGGGCAAACACATGGGCGGCGCCATTTTCCCCACAAAGTGGGTTCTGGACGTCTGTTGCAATAGTGAACTTTACATCGCGAATGGCTGCCACGTCATCCCATGACTGGTTTTTTGCAAAGGCGTCAATGATGGCTTGGAGCATCCCTATGCCGCAGTCGCTTGTGGCACTGCCGCCAAGACCTACAATGACGTGCTTGCAGCCACGGCGCACGGCATCCGCCACAAGTTGGCCTGTGCCGTAACTGGTGGCGCGAATGGGGTTGCGCTCTTCTTCGGCCAAGAGGGGGAGACCGCTTGCCTGGGCTATTTCTATCACTGCCGTGTCATTCAGCATCAGATAGTTTGCCTTAATGCGACGCAAAAGTGGGTCGAAGACGGTTGTCTCCAACATCTCGCCACCGAGGGCGGCATGGAAGGCAGCCAACCACCCTTCGCCACCATCGCTCACTGGTATCTGCGTGACTTGTGCATCGGGCATTTCATTTGTTATGCCTTCTGCCGCTGCTTGATTGGCTTCGATAGATGACACACAACCCTTGAATGAATCTATGGCTACTATGATCTTTTTCATTTTTTATACTGAAAAAAATGCCGGACACGAGGTGCCCGGCATTTAAGTTGTCTATTAGAAGAGTGGAACGCGTGCTTCGTTGTCAGTGCCTTCACCGTTTTTCACACCTTGCTCATAACCATTGCTTACTTGTGTTATTTGCATCACATCTTCTGTCACGATGACCTTCATCTTTGGTTCAATATAAGTCTTTTTCATGTCTTTGATATTTTAAGGATATAGGATTATTTTACCACTATTTTCTTTCCATCCACGATGTGGATTCCCTTTTGTGTGCGGTTCACCTGCTGGCCACCCAAGTTGTAGGTGGTGCCTGAGAGACGCTCCATGAGTTGTACTGCCTCAATGCCGTCAACCACTTCATTGTCGAAGCGGAAGGCGATGCTGGCTCTCGATGATCCCACTTTCTTCATGTAGGCGCGGTATGCCTTGATGGCGTTGCCGCCATTGGCAAGCACAAATTCCTCCTCGCCTGCCACCAAGTCACCTGCCACAATTGGCGACTCGCCACGGGCAAATGCGGTGTAGGTGCCCACGAAACTGTATTCGTTGTCGCTTACCGTAAGGTCTGTGGGTGCCACCACGGTCTTGCTTTCGAATTGTTCGATGGCCTTGTCGGCATCAACAAATACGGCGTATGGGGTGTTGGCGTCGAGAGTGGTCACTGAGGAGAATGTGAGGTAGAGCATTCCGTCACGCTCCTGGCTACCGTCATATTTGAGCACTTTCTGTGCGCCTATTTCCTCCATTGTGGTCTCGAATGGCAGCACGATGGTGTTCAGTCCCTTCAGCAGCACGCGGTCGCAAGCGATGGCTTCATACTCGCCGGGGGCGAGGGTCTCTGTGTCTGTGTCTGAGATGGCTGCCACATTTTCAACGGTCACAATGGCTGCCTCGCCAAATCCGCCCATTTCGTTGGCGCTGCGGATGGACAGCTCGTCGCCGTCAGCAGCTTCGATGGCAAGAGTGTTGCCGTCTGTCACCAAACTGACAAATTCACCGTTCTTGAAGATGGCATAGGCTATTGCACCTTCCACACCTGTCCATGACAGTTCGCCATTGGCGTATGTTGCTGCAGGAGCATCCTTCTGTATGGTCATGCTGGCGGGATCCCATGCATTGGCATTCTCTTTGAACATCTTCTCGTAGGTGAACTCGGCTGCCTGCTCGGCGGTGAGGATGGTCTGGAATTGTCCACCATAGGAGGTGATGATGTTCGAAGCGGGTGTGATGTCCTCGCCTGCCTCGTTCTTGGTGCCATATTCGCCGAAGATTCTCGGGTCGCGGTTGTTCATACCCTTTTGTGTCCAGCGTGAGCTGACAAGGGTGTTGGCTGCATTGTTGTCGAGGGTGGTGTTGAGATAGACTGCTATCGGGTTGTTCTGCCATGTGCGGCCGAAGTTCCAGTCGCCCTTGCCATTGGCGAGATCCACAACCTTGCAGTTGTCGAACACATAGCCGAAGTCGCCAGTAGTGGTGGGGGCTGTGATGGTGCGTCCGCCAGTGCCGTTCAGGTTGCGTGGCTCAAGAGAGAGGGTGGTGTTGACGAAACGTACGTCGCCGCCGCCACAGAGGAAGTCAACGGTGCCGTGTACGTCGCAGTCTTCCCAGTATGACTGCTTGGTGCCTTGGCTGTAGTAGGTGTCTTGATACGACAGCATCGCCACGTTCTTGAGGATGACACGGTCGCCACGGTCCTGCAAGCAGACGGCACGTCCACCGGGTTGTCCGGCACTCTGTGCGCCATAGTAGTCGAGGGCGTTTTGCAGTGTGATGTCTTGCATGTAGAGGTTCTGGCCTGAGTTCACGAGAGTGGCGGTGGTGCCGATGCCTTCGATAGACCTGTCTGGTGCGTTCTTGATGATGGTTCCCTCACGCGACTGTCCGATGAGAGAGATGTTGTGGCCGCTGATGGCGGTGAGAACGGTCTCTCCGAGGTCGTAGGTGCCGTCGGGCAGGAAGATGTAGGAGCGCTTGGCGTCTCTTGAGGAGTTGATGCCGCTCACCACGTCGATCACGTCGATGAGGCTGCTGGCGTTGCCGGCTTTCACGAAGTACCAGTCGCCTTGGTTCTCATAGTTGGTCTCGCTGGTGTTGACGATGCGAATGCTGTGGATATAGACCGCTCCGCCAGACACGATGTCGATGTGCAGCTTTCCTTCTGGTCCTTCGTATGCGTATGAGGCTATCTCGCCGTCGGTCTCACCCTTGCCGGTGATGCGTCCTAATTCCTCTCCTGCATCGTTCTTGAACACGAGTTCGGCATTGGCGTTGGAGTAGAGGCAGTTTGTCACGTTGATGGTGGCTTTCTCACCAACGAGCAGCGTGATGCGGTCGCCGTTGTTGAATGCCCATCCGTGCTGCACGTCATGCCAGTAGCCGCTGCCTACTGTCTCGAATGCCTCGTGGTCCTCGGGGTAGAATGTGGTGCTGGTAAGGTCGAAATTATATTTCTTGTATGGGCTTGGACCTTCTATTTCGGTTGCTACGGCATAGAGTGTCAAGTCGCTTGTCACAACATCTTCGGTAGTGTATTTCTGACCGCCTGACTTCTTGACGAACCAGCCGCGCACCTTGTAGCCTTCCTCGGCGATGGCTGTGGTGTAATCTACTGCGAACTCGCCAATCTTGGAGTCTTTCTCTACAAGTTGGGTGCCCATGGCGTTGCCGTCGGTGTTGAGGTAGGTCAGTGTGAAGTCGGGCTTCTGCACGAAGGTGGCTTCATAGTTGATGGTGATGCCGGCAAGCGACACGGGGATGGTGACCACGCATTGGGTGGCGTCGCCTTCGTAGGTTATTTCACCCACCTCTCCGGCGAGGGCGCTGACTTCGCTCACGGGGTTGCTCTCGGATATCATCTCCTCAGACTTCGACAGTTCGATGGTGGCTACATATTTGTCGCCACTGGCCTCGAACACTTTCTCTGCCGTGTATTTCACGCCATTGGCTGTGAAGTAGTCGAGCATGGGCACTTCTTTTTCAGTACCATTGAGCACGCCTTCTATCACTATGTCGGCGAAACCGATTTGCTTGTTGTTCTGCAAGTGGTAGAGGTTGATGAGCAGACCGCAGGCTCCCTCCACTGCCGTGATGTCTTGAAGTTCGTATTCCAACTCGCTGACTGCAGGGTCGCCATTGTTGCGGTTGGGCTTCACTTCTGTTGCCAACGTTGTTGTTGCACCATCGGAATAGGTCCAGGCAATGTCGAGCAAGCCGTTGTCCGTGCCGAAACGTGTGGTCTTCAGCGACACCTTGGTGGGAGTGAATGTGAAGCCGTGCTTGGGCTGGATGAGGAACTGGATGGCGTTGGTTGCGTCAGGTGAGTTGTTCTGGTCAACTGGGTCGAACCTCGTCTGGGTCACTCCACCGGCTGATGACTTGTCTTTCAGCACCAGACCGCTTCCGTATGTCACCTTGCTCGTGAGGAAATACTCGTCGGCATCACCGAAGTTTGCAGTCTGTCCTTCTGTTCCAAGGTCGAATGGGAATGTGGCTGTCACTGCCTCGTTCTCCAAGCTGACAGGTGCTTTCGGTGCTTTCTGCACCACGGAAATGGAATAGAAGTAGTTGTTGTCGTTGGTGGAGGTTATCACCACATAGCCTTGTGTGGCATCGCTGTTCAGGGCTGCGTAAGTGGTTGATGGGTTCCCGCTTGTGTTGGTGATTTCCGTGTCATTGTCGCCAATGGTGTAATAGGAATAGTTGGGATAGCCTTTCACGGTCACCTCGTCGCCGGCATTCTTCACGGGCACTTTCAGCACGGTGCCTTTGCGCATCTGGATGTTGTTGCCGTTGTTGCGGAACGATGCTCCGTTCGACTCCACTGTCAGCAGGATGCCGTTGTCCTCAATGGCTTTCACCGTGCCACTGCTGCCCGACAGTGCCATGGTCTCTGCCATCACGTCGGCATTGCCGAAGTCCCATGTGGCGGTCACATCGGGGGCGGGCAGCTCCTTGTTGAGCACTACACTCACTCCGAAGATGTAGCCTCCGTCGGAGATTACCTCGGTATAGCCTTGTTTCAGTTCGGCTTGCGTCACGGTGTGCGTGGTGGTGTTCTCGCTGATTTCAGTGTCTGTGCCATAGTGGTACTTGCTGTAGCCGGGATATCCTTTCACGGTCACCACGTCCTTGGTGGAGGACACGGGGATGCGGAGGATGGTGCCCGAATTGAACTGAGCGTTGTTGCGATCCACGCAGTAAAGCTTGCCGTTGGTGGCATCCACATGCATGAAGATGCCTGCGACATCCGATTCGATGTCGGCTTCCACTCCTTGGTAGTTGGTGCTCTCGCGGATGCCGGCCGGGATGTCGTTCTCGAAATCCCATGAGGCGGTGGTTGCGGCGCCACCTGCCATGGCTGTCATCAGCAGCATGAACATCATACTCAATCGTTGAAGTTTCTTTTTCATAAGCTTTGTTTAATGTTAGGTACTTGAAATGTTATTAGTTATAAGTAGTGTCAAAAAGTCAACAGTAGAATGATGTTTTTTGTCGTTTATTTTGCTTCGCCGTCGCCATAGATGAAACCGAAGGCACCACTGGTGTATTCGAAGATTTCCTCGTCACGGAAGAAGCGCTTCAGTTCTATCTCAGCGTTCGAGGTGGAGTCGCTGGCGTGTACTATGTTCTGCTGGTTGCTCATCGAGTAGTCGCCGCGGATGGTGCCTGGGGCAGCCTCACGTCCGTTGGTGGAACCTGTCATGGTGCGTACCACCTGCACGGCATCCACGCCTTCAAGGGCGAGGGCTACTACAGGGGATGCCTGCATGGAGGCAGCCAAGGATGGGAAGAATGGGCGATCTACGAGGTGGGCATAATGCTCGCGCAGTATCTCGTCGGAGAGTTGCATCATCTTCATGCCTGCCACGCGTAGTCCGCGACGCTCAAAACGGTTCACAATCTCGCCTATCAGCTGGCGCTGCACACAGCTGGGCTTCAGTAATACAAGTGTTTTTTCCATAATAGTGTTGTTTTAATAAATATTTCCGCAAATATAAATAAAAAATCGGATACTTAAGCTTGTCGGGATAAAGAATTTTACTTTTCCATAGAGGAAAGATGCAATTATCTTCAAAACATGCCGCAACCATGGACAATCGCTGGATTTATGACATCAAGAATAATATGTATGTTGGAGCTGTCCTAAACTAACAGACGGAATTCTTGTGGATTAACAGAAATATCTCTACCTTTGCATGCTCAAAATATCTGAAACTTACAGAAAACATCATATCGTATGAGACAGGAAAAATTGAAAATATGGTTGCTGTTAACCATAATTTGTTTTTGTGGAACATTATCGGTTAGCTCTTGCTCCTCGGACGAGGATTCTCCACAGACAACGGTTGAACGCATAAAACAGCGTGGAAAGGTTGTTGTGGGTACTACAGGTGACTATAGGCCGCTTTCATTCTGTGAGCCTGCTACAGGTGAATATTGGGGCTTCGGAATAGAAATGGCAAAGGAGATAGCAGCTCAAATGAAAGTTGGAATAGTATTCGCCAAGACATCATGGCCTACCTTGACTGCGGACGTTCTCGCTTCTCCCCAACTGTTTGACTTCGCCATCGGTGGCATCACCATCACCGATGCACGACGTGAGACGATGCTGATGAGTGATGGGTATCTGGCAAATGGAAAGACCATTCTCTGCCGTTCTACGGAGGCAAGCCGTTTCCAGTCACTGGCAGACATCGACCGCCCAGAGGTACGTGTGATGGTGAACCCGGGCGGACTAAATGAGAAATTCGCCAATGAAAATCTCAAAAATTCGACCATCATCGTTCATCAGAAGAATGAGGAGATACCATCATTGGTTGCCCAAGGTGAGGCTGACGTGATGATAACGGAAATAACAGAGGCTCCCTATTATGTACAAACAGATTCTCGCCTTGCCGCTCCGTTATTGGAGAAGCCTTTCACACATGGTGAGATAGGCGTGCTGATGCAGAAAGGCAAGGAAGATCTGTTGCAGGTGGTGAACAACGTTATTCGTCGTATGAAATCCGACGGCTCCCTCAAGCGCCTGCATGAAAAGTATGGACTGGTGTATGCATATTAGCCCTCATAGGGGCCTATGATTTGCTATGTCTTCCTATGTCTCCTATATTTTCCTAATAACAAAAAAAGCGGAAAACCTTTATCCAAAGGATTTCCGCTTTTTTTTTCAGGGTGCCCGGTGGGACTCGAACCCACGACATTCAGAACCACAATCTGACGCTCTAACCAACTGAACTACGGGCACCATTTTGCCGCTTTTATTCCAAAAGCGGTGCAAAGGTAATGGAATTCAAGCAAACAGCCAAAGATTTCGGCTGATTTTTTTGAATTTATTGCTCTTGCTTATTTTTTCTCTGCTGGTGCAGCTGGTGCAGCTGGTGCTTCCTTGGCGGGAGCGGCTGCCTCTTTGGCTGCAGGTGCTGCTGCTTCCTTGGCAGGAGCGGCTGCTTCACCTTCCTTGGCTGCAGGAGTGCCAACACCGAAGTTCTGCTTCGTGGTGGGGTTGGTGAGTGGATTGGTGGAGGTAGCCTCAATCACATTCTGTTCCGACACTGTAGGAGCGGTGTAGGCGCAGAGGATGCTCAGTACCACCAAGGCTGCTGCGAGAAACCAAGTGGCTTTCTCGATGAAATCGGTTGTCTTGCGAACACCTGCTAATGCGTTGCCGTTTGAAAATTGAGATGACAAGCCACCGCCTTTGGACTCCTGAATGAGCACGATGCCAATCATCAGCAATGCGGCGATGACGATAAGAATAACAAATAAGTAATACATTTTTCTATCTTTTTGTTTTATTATTAATTATCAATTTTTCCAAAAAACGGATTTGGTCTGCAAAGTAAGCACTTTTTTTTGGATAATTCAAATTTAATCGCTGAATTATTTCCAAAGCCTTGGAATATCGGCCTTGTTTTACGTAAATACGTGCCAAAGTGGCTGTGAAATAGCCTTCTTCGCCTGATTTTCCACCTTCGTCTTGTAGTGGGGTGGCATAGTCGGGCTTTTCTTGCAGTTGAAGTTTGCCGCCTTCGTCTTCGATAAACTTGTCTATCAGACTTTGACCTTTCATCTTGGGGGTGTTGGTCTCTTGTGGGGTCTCATCTGCCTCCAGGAGGTATGCCACATAGTCTATTGTGGCATCGGTGGCGTTGGGCTTGCGGCGTTTGCGCTGCTTTCCACGTGGTTGCTCGTTGGCTGGTATGGATGGAGCGTTGGCTTCCACCTGCAGTGTGTGTCCCAACTTCTGTTGTGCTGGCTTTTTATCCTGAGAGGGCTTCAGTTGGTAATGTGCTGCCTCAACAAGATTGAATAGCTGCGTGCGGTCGGTGATGTAGGCGGCTGCTCGTTGCAGTTCGTCATCAAAAGAAGAGTCGTGCAGCAAGAACAGGTTTTGGAGCATCAGCAGCCGTGCTGTCTGGAAGTAGGGATAATGCGCAGTGAGTGTGCGGAGCTCGTAGAGGGTCTCCTTGCTCATTAGTTCGGGATGCTCGATGAGTTCTCTTAGGTTCATGTCGGTTACCAGTTGGCCACGGTGGCATTGAATATTTGGTCTGTTATTTCTTTCACCATCTGTGTCACGAGTTCCTCTTGCACTGAGTTGAGCGACTGGGTTGTCTCGTATGAGGAGGTGGCGGTGAATTGTCGCTCAAAGTCCTCGTCATGGTTCACGTTGTTGGTGAAGCGCACGTTCACGGTCATTGAAAGTTCTGTCTGTGCGGAGTATCCCTCGCTCGACACGCTCTTGTTGCGCTGAGTGTATTGGGTGATCTCACCTTCTATCTTCAGGTCACCGTTGCGTTTCACCTGCGTCAGCTTGGTGTGGTTTGCAAAGACGTCTTTCAACTCGTTGTTGAATATCGCCTGCATCGGGCCCCACACGTAGTTGGAGCGGATGGGGAAGTCGGCGATGGTGATGGTCTTTGTCTTGCTGTAGTCGATGCTGGCTCCGTTGAAGCTGTACGACACCTTGCATGCCATGAGCGTGACCACAGCAAGGAGGACAGGCAACCATCCCCATCTTTTGAGTGACGGGAGCCATCCGTGGTTGTGATTTGGTCTATGTGAGTCCATACAGCTTCAGTTTTCTATATAGGGTGCGCGACGAGATGCCTAATTCTTGTGCCGTCTTGCTTCGGTTTCCATTGTTTCGCTCCAGCGACTTGATGATGGCTTGCCGCTCTTGGTCGTTCAGATTGAGGTTCTCTGGCTCGTTGTCGGCAATCTCCTCTGCCACGGCATCCTCCACAGTGTGGTGGTCTATGGAAGATGAGTTTTCGCTTATTGTGGCTGGCACTGCCGAGAAATGGTTGCTGAGCGACTGTGCCTGGGCGGTGATGGATGCTGCATCGTCGATTTGCTTCCGCAGTCCGTTCATCTCGCGTCGCAGGTCGCTGACGTTTGTCTGCAACTCATACAGTATCTTGTAAAGTGCCTTGCGCTCGTTCTCGTAGGAGTGGTCGCTGTTGCTGCTGGTCAGTGCCGGCAGGGTGTTGGAGTCATCCTTAGGAATGAACAAGCCCACTGTCTCTGCGTCTATTTCACGCTTCTCGCTGAGCACCGACATCTGTTCAGTGATGTTTTTCAACTGCCTCACATTCCCGGGCCATTTGTATTCCAACATGCGTTGCTGCGCCTCCTTGGTGAGCGTGATGCGTGGCAGGCGGTATTTCTCTGCTATCTGCATGGCAAAGAGTCTGAAGAGCTTCAGTATGTCTTCGCCGCGTTCGCGCAGCGGAGGCATCTGTATGGGAATGGTGTTGAGGCGGTAATAGAGGTCTTCCCTGAACCGTCCTTCGCTGATAGCCTTGCGTATGTTGACGTTGGTTGCTGCCACCACGCGCACGTCGGTCTTCCTCACTTCTTGTCCGCCCACGCGTATGTATTCGCCATTTTCAAGCACGCGGAGCAGGCGTGCCTGGGTGGCGAGGGGCAGTTCGCCCACCTCGTCGAGGAAGATGGTGCCTTTGTCGGCAACGCCGAAATAACCCTTGCTCTCACCCACGGCATCGGTGAAGGCTCCCTTCTCATGCCCGAAAAGTTCGCTGTCGATGGTTCCTTCGGGAATGGAGCCGCAGTTGATGGCGAAATAGTTCTTTCCGCGACGACTGGAGTGGTCGTGAATGAGGCGGGGGATTATCTCCTTGCCTACACCGCTCTCGCCCACGATGAGCACCGAAAGGTCGGTGGGTGCCACTTGAAGGGCAATGTCGAGCGCTCTGTTGAGTGCAGCGCAGTTGCCTACGATGTTGTATCGGTTTTTTATATCTTGAAGGTTGGGCATTGGCTATGATTTTGTTTTGGGGTGACAAAATTACACAATATTTTTTCAAAATCATGCAATTTTGTCAGTTTTTTAGGGATTTTTAGAGAAAGAAAAAGGAAAGCCAATGGATGCTTACCGAAAGTCAACCGAAAGTCAATTGAAAGCCATAATTAATTTAATAGAGAATCATTTGCTTTGTTGCCTTGTTGCAATCTTTGTCCTTTTAGCGTATTCCCCCAGAAAAAGCAAAATATTTTTTGTTCTTATCCCGCTTTTTTATATTTTTGCAGGAGAAATAGAAAATATAGGGAATATAGACCATCTAGACCCTCTAGAAATTCTAGACCCTCTAGAAAATCTAGAAAATCTATCCCCTCTAACCCCAAAACCAATAAAAAAAACATCCTCATGCCATTTCCTCAGCACTCTTCTATTCCCACGCAGCCGGCGGTGAAGATAGAGTCTGTCCTTCGGAAGCAGACAAATTGGAAGAGGCTTTGGTTTTACCAAAAGACGGTGGTGCTTTATCAACTCACTTACGTCTTCACACGGCGTTTCCTTCCCGCTTATGGCGACCGCACAGTTGACCAAATGGTGCAGGCTGCACGTTCTGGGAAGCAGAACATTGTGGAAGGCTCAGCTGACGGAGTGACCTCTATGGAGATGGAATTGAAACTGCTCAATGTGGCACGCTCCAGCATTCAAGAACTATTGGAGGATTACGAGGACTATTTGCCAGCCCATAAGTTGACGAAATGGACCAATGGACATCCACGCTTCGATGGCATGTTGGCTTTTTGCCGCAGTCATAACTATCTGAACGACTATGAGCCGTTCTTTTACAAATGGACTGACGAGGAAGCGGCAAACACCGCCATTACACTCTGCCGCATGGTGGACAAGATGATGATGACCTACCAAAAGAAAAAGGAAGAGGAGTTTGTTAGCGAGGGAGGAATACGGGAGCGTATGACAGCAGCTCGATTGGGGGTTCGTAACAGCCAGCGTGAAGCCATTGAGTCTGCCAGACACGAGATAGAATCACTCAAAAAGGAAAACCAACATCTCAAAACATACTTGCTACAGCAAATGAACGAGATGGAGAAATGAATATTAGGAAATGGTATTTCCTATCTTGTCCTAAAAACCCTAAAAACCAAAAAGCCGCCTATTGGGCGGCTTTTGGCATTTGTCATGGTCTTTCCATGCTTATTTCTCTATCTTGATGTTCACATTATCCTGCTTCAGGTTCTTGTAGTTGTGGAATTCGGCATCTTTCTTTGCGGTGATGGTGATGTTGGTCAGCGAGATGCCGTCCATGGGCATTTCTGGCAGACCATTGAATTCCATTGCCCTTCCTGCTCCATTGCACACCACGTTGCGGATGTCGATGTTGCGGAAGATGGGTGTTGTCTCATCTACGGGCATCTTTTCGGTGTTGTTGGGATTGTCGCCGTCGGCAAGCATCTCAGCCACCGACTTGCCTCCATAGTACATGTTGAAGGTGATGGCGTCGGTCTTGATGTCGGTCATGGAAATTCCATCTACGAAGATGTTCTCCACGATGCCTCCACGGCCACGGGTGCTCTTGAAACGCAGACCTACGTCGGTGCCGAGGAACTGGCAGTTGCGCACCATGATGTTTTTCACACCACCACTCATCTCTGAGCCAACCACGAAGCCTCCGTGTCCGGCAAATACGGTGCAACCATCTACCACCACGTTCTCACATGGCTTGCCGCGACGCCTGCCGTCGGCATCCTTGCCGCTCTTGATGCAGATGCCATCGTCTCCGGCATCAAATTTGGAATCTACGATGAGCACGTTCTTGCATGATTCCAGGTCGAGGGCGTCGCCATTCTGGGCGTAGGCGGGATTGCGTGCCAGCACACGGTCTATGATGACGTTCTCGCACATCAGAGGATGAAGGTTCCATGCTGGCGAGTTCTGGAATATCACGTCTTGCAGGAGCACGTTCTTGCATCCCACCAAACTCACCATTACGGGACGGAGGAAGCGCTTTATGCTCTCCCAGTCCTCGGGGGTGTTCATGTTCTGGGGAACGTTCATGTTGGCGGAAGCCTCGCCCTTGGCATATCCTTCCGATGGCACCCAGTAGTCTTTCTTTGTCACCACGCCCTTGCCGTTAGTGAACTCTTTCCACTGACTTTCGGTCACCTTCGATTTCTTCAGCGGGCGCCAGTAGCGTCCGTTGCCGTCGATGACGCCTTGGCCGGTGATGGAGATGTTCTCAAGGTTGAACCCGCTCAGGGGCGATTTGCACCTGCGTGTGTCGAGTCCTTCAAAGGATGTGTCGATGAGGGGGTATAATGTCTCATCGGCAGCAAAGAGAATGACGGCTCCCATCTCCAAGTGCAGGTCGATATTGCTTTTCAGTTCTATGGGGCCGGTGTGCCAGATGCCGCGAGGCACCACAAGCCGACCGCCACCTTTGGCGGATAGGGCGTCGAAGGCTTTCGCAAAGGCTTTGGTGCAGAGGGTCTCACCATCGCCCACGGCGCCAAAGTCGGTGAGCTTCACTTCGTTCTTGGGGATGACGGGGGCTTTCACGGCTGTCATCTTGAAGGGCAGGTCCTGTGTCAGCTTGGCATAGTCTGTCTGTGCTGATGCACATAGGGCAAAAAGGGCAAATGTTGCCAGAATGATGTTCTTTTTCATTTTTAATATGATGTTGGTCTTAGGGTTTTTAATATCGTTTCGTTAATGCTTGCTGTAGGATTGTCATTTCACGGCGTGTTTCTTGCCATTTATGATGTAGATGCCGGCGGGTAGTTGGTGGATGCCGTTAGTGTCGTCAGAGATCTTGCGTCCGTCGATGCTGTATATTCCTTGCTTGCCTTCAGGTTCTAATGTTGCTGTTGGACTGTTTATGCCATCCACGTCGTCGGGAGAGACTGAACCATAATAGCAGAGGCGGAAGTTGTCGAATATCACCCAGTAGTAGTTTGGCATGCTCGTACAGCGCAGACCAACTTTCAGCTGTCCGCCGTCGGTGCTTATCGCTGTTGTCACGCGGTTCTCATACAGTCCCTTGTTGAAGTATATGCTGGCTGCCTGCATGTTGTTGGGGAAGTATTTCCCGCCCACGTATGATTCGCTTCCTCCTTGTTTGGTGGCTTGTGCTCCCGAAGTGATGTGTGCTAATCGTTCGCTCTTGGTTCCTGCATAGATGTAGGCGGTGGTTTGTCGGTTTGTGCATTCTTCTGCCTTGCCAGGACGTTGGAAGGCGTTGCAGCGCAATTGGTATGTGCCGCCGGGCAGGTTCTTTATGGTCTGGTTGAAGTCGAAGGTCTTCTCATAATATTCTGCACATGAGAAGTTCACTGTGGGTGAGTCCGACCATCCGTCGGTGCTGCTCATGTCGGGGTTGGTCATCATGTATGTCAGGTCGAAGGGCTGTTCCATGTCGCTTGGAGTGGCGTTGCAAAGGAAAGAGAATGCTGCTTGTTCGGCTTCGTCTGCCAATGCTTGTAGTTCGGTGGTGCTTGCCGCCGTTGCCAGTCGTTGCTCGATGCTGCCCAAGGCGTTGGCGAGAGCATCGTCAGTGCCCTCCACATCTTCCGTGTGGGGAACTTCTGCCAAGGCTTTTATGTGTTCTATTTTTGTGTTCACTGTCTTTATCATGTCTGCCAGAAGCAGTGTGTTGAGTGTGCGCATCTCCTCTTCGTTGAGAATGAGCCATCTCTGTGTTGTAGCACTATTGGCGATGTCGAAGGTGGCGGTTGTGGTGGTGCCGTTGGCGTTGGCTTGGAGGCAAGCCGGCAACCAGTTGGCTGTCGGGTGTATTATCCAGTAGCCTCTGATGCCTTTCGAGCCAACATCCACTCTGCCTTTCATCATTTGGAAGTTGTCGCTTGCCATAGGTGTTGTGCGTGCCACGGTGCGTATGGTGGATGTGCTGTATGTGAGGTATTGGTTTGTGGCGGCGTTATGCAGTTGATAATATTGGTTGGATGGTGTGAAGTCGATGTACCATGCACAACTGTCGTTGGCTGCGGCTTCGTCGGGTGTCATGGCGCGCCATGTCAGAGTGCCGCTGCTGGTGGGCATGAGGTATGATGTGTATAGTCCGCGCTCGGCATCCTCGTTCTTGATGTAGTATTTCACGTCTTTCTGGTGGTCGAAGGCGTGGTAGGGTTCGGCGAATAGCTGGTTGGTGTGCTGCAGTCCGTCTTCTCCCAATGCCTGACATACCAAGGAATTGCCTATGTAGAGCAATTCGGTGCCGTTGTCCTCACTTGCCCCGTTGATGCCATAGGGCCACATGTGCTGGTAGTCGCCGTTGAGTTGCGAGGTGGTGCTGTTGTCCCAGAAGCGAAGCACCTCTGTCACTCTGTCGCCGAGCCACAAGCCGGAGCCGACAACGAAGCCGGGTGCGTTGGATGTTCCGGAGCGCAGGTTGAAGCGGCTCCATTCGGTGTCTGCCCAGGGTATCACGCCGCAGCCGTGGAGCATCTCGTGCATGATGGTGCCCGGCCGCTGGTACGACTGGTTGCTGCCCACGCTCATCCATCCTCCGTAGGAGCATTCTGCCGTTGGCACGCCACTGTTGTAGCCGATGTTGGGTGTGAATCCCTTCATCTCGGTCAGGTTGTTCCAGTAGTTGATGGCTGTCTCGGCTGCCGCCTTGATGCGTGCGTCGGCTGCCGCGTCACTACTTGAGCGGAAGGAGAGGTTGATTTGTCCTTTTGGTATGGTGTAGAATCTTATCACGTCTCCATATCCCACCTGACGTCCTTTGGTGATGACGTATGCGCGCATGTGGTATTCTGTGCCGGGCTTGAGGTCGTCGAGCTTGTAGATGCGCCCGTTGTTTTCGAGATACTTGGTGGTGCGGCTGTCATTGATGGTTGGCTCGTCGCATTCGCCGTAGCAGAATCCTTGTTCCACCACGTCGGCGACAGCAACTCCCGTGTAGCTCATTCGCCCGAATGCCATGGTGGCTCCACGAGCATAGCGGGTGTCGGTCTTTACCGATGGCTTGCTGCCTGTGGGATTTGCCCAAAGATATGTGTCGATGGCTGCCTCAAGTTGTGCGCAGGCGTCATCGACTTGTGTCTTTGTGGCGCCTCTGTCATCCATGACTGCTTGTGCTGCGTCTATGGCGGTCTTCAGCGCTGCCGCTCCCTCGCCGCTGCCGTCGGCGTACAGGGTGTTGGCATTGTCGAGCAGGTCTTGCAGCTTGTGTTTATAGACTGCTATGTCGTCTTCATTGATGTCGCTGTCGCGCAGCAGTTTCACGAAGTCAAGGCATGGCTTGGCAAAGTTTGCCGAACCGCTGTCGCCATTGGCGAAGAATCCTATCTGTATTCTCCCCTTGGTGTTGGTGGTCAACTCGAAGCGTATGGTGTCGGTAATCCATGTGCCGGTGGGGAAGGATGCCACCGTCGATTGATTCATGGCTTGTCCGGTGGGCATCCATGACACACGACTTCTGCCGGTTGTCTTATCCACACCATTCCAAAAAGCGGAGACAAGGGCGTATTTGCCCTTTGGCAGTTCCACCTCTTGATAGAACAGCATCGACTGCGACCATCCGGTGCTCAGGGCGAGCACGCCGCCCTGGGTGGTGCCGTCTTGTCCGGTGGCTGGTACGGGCGCCCCGTTGAATGTCTTTTTAGTGCCTATCTGATATACTCCCGTGATGGTGTAGTTGGCACTGAAGTTCTTTGTCCATCCTTTCACTTCAAGGATCTCTTGTGCCACATTGCCGGTGTCATGGATGGTATAGTCGAAGTCCGTGTCGAATCCCGCATTGGTGATGTAGAATGTGGTGATGTCATGAAGGTCTTGTGCCGATGCCCCTGCTGTGCAGAAGATGGCGATGGCTGCCATCAGTAATGTCTTGACTTTTTTCATGGTATTGTATGGTTTTTCTATGTGATGTCTCATTGGGATATGGTCTTTATGTTTCATGTCAGTTTCCGAGAATGATGTCCACTATGCCTATTACGTCTGCCACGGATATATCATTGTCTTCGTTTACATTTGCTGCCTTGAAGCTGAATATTTTGGGTGTGATGCCAAGAATATGCTGCACGAGTTCTGTAACGTCGGCCACTGACACCGTACCGTCGCAGTTCACGTCGCCTTTCATCCAGTGGTAACCATCCACTCTGTCGGAATCGAGCGAACCATAATAGTAAAGGCGGAAATTGTCGAAGATGCTCCAATAGTAACCGTCGGCAGTGGTTCCTCTTATGCCCATCCTTAGCTGTCCGCCATCGTTTGCGAGGCTTGTTGTCACATGGTTCTCATATAGTCCTTTGCCGAAGTATATGCTTGCCGCCTGCATGTCGTTGGGGAAGTATTTGCCGTTGACATACGACTCTGCGCCTCCCAATTTCTTGGTTTGCGCGTCTGAGGTGATGTGTGCCAAGTTGCGGCTGTCGCTGCCGGCATATATGTATGCGGTGGTTGTCCTGTCGGTGCATTCCTCTGCCTTGCCTGGGCGTTGGAAGGCGTTGCTGCGCATCTGATAGGTGCCGCCGGGCAGGTTCTTCACGATTTGGTAGAAGTCGAATGTCATCTGGTAGTATTCGGCGCAGGAGTAGTTGAGGGTTGGTGAGTCCGACCATCCTTCGGTGCTGTCCAGGCCTGGGTTCTGCATCATGTAGGTGAGGTCGAATGGTTGGTCCATGTCTCTTGGTGTGGCATTGCAGAGGAAGTTGAATGTGGCTTGTGTGGCTTCGTCGGCGAGTGCCATCAGTTGGGTGGTGTTGGCGTTTGCCATCTGTTGTTCTATGTCGCTCACCTTGCCTTCGAGTGCTGCATCCACTCCTTCGACATCTTCTGAGTGCGGCACGGCCAGGAGAGCTCTTATATGGTCGAGTCTCATGTTCACTTGGTTTTGCATCTCTGCCACCATGTAGTTGTCGATTGAGCGCATTTCCTCTTCGGTTAGTATCAGCCACCGTTGTGCTGTTGCGTTGTTGGCGATGTTGAAGGTGGCTGCCCCTGTGGCGCCGTTGGCATTGGCTTGCAGGCAGAGTGGAGACCAGTTGGTCTCGGGGTGTATTATCCAATAGCCTCTATGCCCTGTGGCTTCCACATCCACCCTTCCTTTCATTAATTGGAAGTTCTCGCTGCTTGTGGGTGTCGTGCGTGGTGTCGTGCGCATGGTGTTGAACGAGTAGGATATGTATCTGCCTGTTGCCACGTTGCGCAATTGGTAGTATTGGTTTTCTGGCGTGAAGCTTATTGTCCAGGCGCAACTGTCATTGGCTGTTGCCTCGTCGGGTGACAAGGCGCGCCATGTCAGAATGCCACTGCTGTTGACAATAAGGTATGAGGTGTATAGTCCTCTTTCGGCATCCTCGTTCTTGATGTAGTATTTCACGTCTTTCTGGTGGTCGAAGGCGTGGTAGGGTTCGGCGAATATTTGGCTGGTGTGTTGCAGTCCGTCTTCTCCCAAAGCCTGGCATATCAGCGAGTTGCCGATATACAGAACATCGCTGCCGTTGTCCTCGTGTGCCCCGTTGATGCCATAGGGCCACATGTGCTGGTAGTCGCCGTTGAGCTGCGATGTGGTGCTGTTGTCCCAGAAGCGAAGCACCTCGGTCACTCTGTCGCCGAGCCACAGGCCGGAGCCAGTGGTGAAGCCTGCACCATTGGATGTTCCTGAGCGCAGGTTGAAGCGGCTCCATTCGGTGTCTGCCCATGGTATCACGCCAATCCCATGAAGCATCTCGTGCATGATGGTGCCTGGCCGCTGGTACGACTGGTTGCTGCCCACGCTCATCCATCCTCCGTAGGAGCATTCTGCCGTTGGCACGCCGCTGTTGTAGCCGATGTTGGGTGCGAATCCCTTCATCTCGGTCAGGTTGTTCCAGTAGTTGATGGCTGTCTCGGCTGCCGTCTTGATGCGTGCGTCGGCTGCCGCGTCGCTGCTTGAGCGCATGGTAAGGGTGATTTGTCCTTTTGGTATGGTGTAGAATCTTATCACGTCTCCGTATCCCACTTGGCCGCTTCTTGTGATGACGTATGCACGCATGTGGTATTCTGTGGCTGGCTTCAGGTTCTCAAGCCAGTAGATGCGCCCGTTGTTTTCGAGGTACTTGGTGGTGCGGCTGTCATTGATGGTTGGCTCGTCGCATTCTCCATAACAGAATCCTTGTTCTGTCACGTCGTATGATGACACTCCCGTGTAGCTCATTCGCCCGAATGCCATGGTGGCACCGCGGGCAAAGCGTTTGTCGGTCTTCACTGTCGGCGTATTGGCTGCCAATAGGGTGTTTGAAGCCAATAGGGGTGTAATGATTATTGTTAGAAGGGTTTTAAGTAGTTGCATGATTGTTGGGTGTTTAGAATGCAAAGATAACTTTTTTATTGGATGATGATGCTCCCCTGGGAGAAAAAACATAAAAATCTCCCCTAAGAGGGTTGTTTTCATGCTTTATCTCATCTTATTTCACCCTTATTGGGAATGATGCCTTGATGCAGAAATTGCGCCCCATGTTGTAGATTCCTTGACGACCTGTCTTGGGATTTAAACCAGCATATTTCAGTCTGCTGAGGTGACTTTGATAGGCTCTGTCTGTCAGGTTGTCGGCGGTGAATGTCAACGTGCACACATTGTGCCGGTGCCATAGGATGTCGGTGCCTGCTGAGAAGTTGAGCAGTGTGTAGGATGGCGTGGCTGTCTCTGTGTCGTCGGCGGAATAGATGTGGTCTTGTCGCAGATAACATTCCAAGCCGAAGCTTATGAAGGTGTTGTTTAGCACTTTCCCATCGCGCACGAGGTCGTAGCTTATTTCCGACACCCATCTGGGGGCTGGAGTGCGGGGAAGATAACGCCTGTCGGCTGGCTGGTGTGACTGACGGGCATCCACAAACGAGAAGCTGTTTTCAAAGTGCAGACGGTCTATTGGATGGATGTCGATGGTGGCCTCGCCGCCAAGGAGTCGTGCGTCGCCTTGGGTGAAGACATATACTGGTGTCCCTTCTTCTGTCACGTTGCCGTTGCGGTTGGCGAAGATGTAGTTGTCGATGATGTTGGCGAATAGTGACAGCTGTGCCGACACGATAGGGGAGGTGTAGTCCCAGCCTATGTCGGCTTGCCAACTGTATTCTGGATTGAGCTGCGCGTTGCCTACCTCATAGCGGAAGGTGCCTTCGTGTTCTCCATTCGAACCAAGTTCGCTGAGGTTGGGTGCGCGGAACCCACGTGCCACGTTGATTCGCAAGTTGGAATTCTCGCCTATGCTGCGCACGGCTCCCACACTGCCTGTGACGGCGTCGAAAGAACGGGAGATGCGTGCGAAACGGTCGCCAAGGGCGAAAGCGTGTACGTGGCGACGATCCAGACGAAGACCGCCGCTGAACGACCATCCTCTCATCTTGTAACCTGCTGTGGCGTATCCTCCGATGTCGTTGTGTACGTAGTCGGGGATGAGATATTCTTCTCCTCGGTTTATCGATTGCTGCCAAAGTCCGCTGATACCGGCATTCAGTTTCAGCCGTTCGCCTCCTTGCCACGAATAGTTGGCGTTGCAAATGATGGTGTGAAGCATGAAGTCGAGACCGCAGTCGTTGGGTGTCTCCACCTCCTCGAATTCCTGGCGGCGGTTGTTCTGGTAACCCATTACAAGTTGCAGTGTGCCGTTGCCTATGTATATGGATTGGTCTGCAACAGCCTTGTAATGCCGAACTTGCTGATAGGGGAAACCGTGGCTGTAGGTGTGCATGTCGTGGCGCGTGGCTGTAGTCATAGTCTCTTCACCATTTATAAAGTCGGGCTTGAGAAATTCTCCTGTTGTCTCGTCGCGTTCGCCTTCTGTCATGGTGGGTGTGAGATGGTAGTAGCTCAGCTTGAGGTGACTGAAGCCCCATTGGCGGTTGATGCCTGCCATGCCGCTTACGGCTCGCTCGCGCCATTGGGTGCCCAGCACGTAGCTGTCGTATCTGTTCTTGTAGGCATGTGCCATCTTTTCCGAATAGCGCACGTTCCACACGTTGCCGTGCTGGTTGCCGCCAATGCCTAAGGAATATGACATCATGCCATTGTTGCTTTGGTATTCGGTGGAGGCGGAGCCGCGTATTTGTCCTAAAGGCAAAGAGGGCTTTCCGTGGAATATCACCACTCCCGCCATGGCGTCTGACCCATACATCAGCGAGGCTGGACCTTTCAGTATCTCTATGCTGTGTACGCTGTTCGCATCTACTTCTATGCCATGTTCGTCGCCCCATTGCTGTCCTTCTTGGCGGATGCCGTCGGACACTGTCACGATGCGGTTGTAGCCCAGTCCACGTATCACGGGCTTTGAGATGCCGCTGCCGGTGGTCACCTGTGCCAGTCCTGGCTGGCGGGCTATGGCGTCGATGATGTTTGTGGAAGTGGTGGTCTGCATGTCGCGCTGGCTGACGATGGTAACTGGGGTGGGGGAGTCTTTCAACAGTTGGCTCCCCGCTATGCCGGTCACCACAACTTCGTTTATCATCGCATTGCTTTCTTGCATCGTGAAGTCGATGCTTGTCTCTAAAGATAGGTCTGCTTCCTTTATGATGGTTTGGTGGCCTACATAGCTCACTTGGATGGTTACCGTCTTTTTTGGCAGTCTTTCAAATTGGTACCGACCGTTGATGTCGGTCACCGTGGTGGTCTTCAGTTCGGGTATGTATAAAGTGACGCCTATTAGTGGCTCGTTGTCCACGGCATCTTTCACCGTTCCTTTCAGCGTCGTGTAATTGGCTGGCAGGTCTGCCATTGCACCCACTACAACACATAGTAGTAGGAGTATGCTGTATGCTTTTTTCATAATTGATGTGTAGTCTTTGTTTGTTTCGCGTGAGGATGCTGTTCGAGGACTTCTGCCTCTCGCATCTCCACACGTAGTTATGCTTGTTGTGAATTGTCATCCACAACAAGAGTAAAATGAAAAAACAAGGAGTGTCACATCGGGGGTGCTCTTCCGCTTATCCGGCATGATGTGTTGTCGGTGGCGGCAATGGTGGCAATAATATTATTATGTTTGCTGCCAATGGGGGCAAACAGGATTATTGCCGAGGTGAGGGATATGAATGTGAGGCTCAGGAACTGGCACAGCACGCATTGGTCGATGCATTGGTCGGCTGAGCCAAAATGGCTGTGATGGATGTGGAGCAGGCATTCATGGCATTCTGTGGTGATGTTGGTTTCTGACGCATGTACATGGAAAAAGGACAACATCATCATTGGCACGAACACCATTATCAGCACCCATGCCTGCCATTTGCCTTGTAGCTTTTGTCCTTTCACGATGTAAAAGTACATGTTTTTCTCATTATATCATGTCCTTTCATTGTCTATTTAAGTTTTTTTAGAGGAATGCCATCCTCTCCATCCTCTCCATCCCTCCCTCCTCTTCATCCTCTTCATCCTCTTCATCCTCTTCATCCTCTCCACCCTCTTATATCCTCTTGTCTCCTCTTCCATCCTCTCCCCCTCTTCTTTTCCTTGTGCTCCTGTCGTTTTTTCCTGACATTTGTTTTCGTTTGTCGGGAAAAAGAAGTATTTTTGTCGCACGAACAAATCTGCTTGAAACAAATATGATATTTAAACATTTTTCATTGTTTTTCGCCCTGCTTTTTGCTTTGGGGATTTCCTTGCCGGTGAAGGCTCAGAAGAAGCCTGTGCAAAAAAGAGGGAATTTCGAGTATTCTTTTGAATTGCCTGTATATGTTGAGCAGTTGAAGAAGGAACTCACTTATCCCTTGGCTTGGGGTAACAGCCCGATAAAGAATTTTGCCAAATGGAAGAAGGAGGCAAGAAAGAAAGTCTTCGAGTGCATGATGACTCCACCGAGACCGGTGGAGAAGTTTGATTATGAGGTGCTCGCCACCGAAAAACGTGATGGATATACTGCGCAACGCATTGCTTTTCAGGTGAATGCGTATTCAAAGGTGACTGCCTACTTGCTCATTCCTGATGGAAAAGGTCCTTTCCCTGCCATCAATGCACTACACGACCATGGGGCTCATTTGTTTATAGGAAAAGAAAAGATGATTCGGCCGTTCGGCGTGGAGCAGGAGGTCCTCGACGATGCACAGGCATGGGCAGACAACCTATACGAAGGACAGTTCGTGGGCGACTATCTTGCCAAAAACGGATATGTGGTGTTTTCCATGGATGCGCCTCTGTGGGGGGAGCGTGGTCGGGAGGAAGGTGTTGACCGCAGCAAGTATGACATCATTGCTGGCAACATGATGATGCTTGGCCGTGACCTCTGTGGATTCATGCACTATGACGATATCTATTCCACCGACTTCATGGCAACATTGCCAATGGTGGACAACAAGCGAATAGGATGCCTTGGATGCTCCATGGGGGCATACCGCGCATGGATGTTGTCGGCTCTCTCCGACCGCATCAAGGCGGGTGCTGCCATTTGCTGGATGGTGACTACCGACGTGCAGATGTCAACTGCCGACAAGAAGAAGGAAAATGGGGGCTTTGCCAACTGCCTCCCTGGTTTGCGGCAATATCTCGACTATCCTCACATAGCGTCAATGGCTTGCCCTAAGCCAATGCTCTTCATCAATGGCACAAAAGACCATCTCTTTCCCATACGTGGCGTGGAGGCGGCTTTCAAGACCATGCACGACACATGGAAGAGTCAGGGGGCTGACAGCAAGTTGGAGACGGAGATTTGGGAGATACCACATTCTTGTGGATTCAGGGTGCAGGAAAGGATGCTGCAGTTCTTCAATAAGAATTTGTGAACCAAGGCGTTGCCTTTTATCAATAAAAAATCCCCACCCGATTGAGGTGGGGATTGTTGTCATTTCTTTTCCATGATTTCACCGCCAGTGCGTAATGCCTCCATGTTGAGAGGGATTAGATTGTGGTGACGCTCGGGAAGTGTCTTGCGAAGGGCTTTCTCCAGTCCTGCACTGGTGATGACAGGACATACATGCAACAAGCCGCCAAGCACTATCATGTTGAAAATCTTTGCATTCTTCATCTCGGCTGCCTTGTCCATGGCATTGATGCTATAGACCTCGATGTCCTTGCGCGTGGGCGGGTTGATGATGCCGTAACTGTCGTAAATGAGAATGCCGCCTGGCTTCACCTTTGGCTCAAACTTGTCGAGTGAGGGCTGGTTGAGCACGATGGCGATGTCGTATCGGCTGAGGATGGGCGACGATATGCGCTCGTCGCTGACAATGACGGTGACGTTGGCAGTGCCGCCACGTTGTTCGGGGCCATAAGCGGGCATCCATGTCACTTCCTTGCCTTCCATCAGGCCGGAGTATGCCAAAATCTTGCCCATGGAGAGCACTCCCTGTCCGCCGAAGCCGGATATGATGATTTCTTTTTTCATGTCTTTTTCTGCTTTTTGGGTTTCCGCTTATTCTCCAGTGGTATCCTTCAAGTCGCCTTTGGGATAGAACTTGAACATGTTTTCCTGCATCCATTCGTTGGCTTGCTTCGGGGTGAGCTTCCATCCGCTGTTGCAGGTGCTCACAAACTCCACAAGCGAGGAGCCTTTTCCTGCCATCGAAGCCTCGAATGCCTTGCGCAGGGCTTTCTTTGCCTTGCGGATGGCTGCCACATTCTCCACACTCTGGCGGGTGACATAGCAGGTGCCTTCGAGGGTGGCGGCTATCTCTGTCATTTTCAAGGGATAACCATGCAAGGCTGGCTCACGACCGTATGGACAGGTGGATGTCTTCTGACCAATGAGGGTGGTAGGTGCCATCTGGCCGCCTGTCATGCCATAAATGGCATTGTTGATGAAGATGATGACAATGTGCTCGCCACGGTTGAGGGCGTGGATGGTCTCGCAAGCTCCAATGCAAGCGAGGTCGCCATCTCCTTGGTAGGTGAACACCAGACGGTCGGGCCAGAGGCGCTTGATGCCTGTGGCTACGGCGGGAGCACGACCATGGGCGGCTTCCTGCCAGTCTATGTCGATATACCTGTATGCAAATACGCCGCATCCTACTGGCGACACGCCGATGGTCTTCTCTTCCATGCCCATTTCTTCTATCACTTCGGCTATGAGCTTGTGGACCACGCCGTGGGAGCACCCAGGGCAGTAGTGCATGGGGTTGTCGTTCAAGAGAGTCGGTTTCTTGTAAACCAGGTTCTCAGGGCTGATTATTTCGTTTGCTTCCATCACTTCATCAATTTGGTTTTCAATGCCTCTACTATCTCTTCCGGCTCTGGCACTATGCCGCCGAGTCTGCCGAAATACTCCACAGGAACTTCACCGTTGATGGCAAGACGCACGTCTTCCACCATCTGACCGGCATTGATCTCTGCTACCAAGACTCCTTTCTTGCCGCGTGCCAGGGATGCTACTTCCTTGCTGGGGAATGGCCATACAGTGATTGGGCGCAGCAAACCTACCTTTATGCCCTCGGCACGTGCCAGTTCGATGGCTTTCTCCGAGATGCGGGCTGCACTACCGAATGCCACAATAAGATATTCGGCATCATCGCAATGCATGGTCTCGTATCTTACCTCCTTTTCCCTGATTTCCTGATATTTTGCCTGCAAATGGATGTTGCGCTCTTCCATGACCTCTGGCTTCAGTTCCAAAGAGGTGATGACGTTGACTTGACGGTTGCGGGGCTTGCCTACCGATGCCCATGGGCATTGCTCTATCACTTCCTCGTCGGTGCGGCGACGCTTGTAAGGAGGCAGCACTATCTTCTCCATCATCTGACCAATGACACCATCGGAGAGAATCATTGCAGGGTTGCGGTACTTGAAGGCAAGTTCGAATGCCAAGTCCACAAAATCAGCCATCTCTTGCACCGATGAGGGTGCCAGGGTGATGACGTAGTAGTCGCCATTGCCACCACCACGTGTGGCTTGGAAATAGTCGCTCTGGGACGGCTGGATGGTGCCAAGACCGGGACCGCCGCGCTGAACGTTGACAAATACTCCTGGCAACTCGGCACCTGCCAAGTAGGCTATGCCTTCTTGCATGAGAGCCACGCCAGGGCTTGACGATGATGTCAGGGCTTTCTTGCCCGCACCGGCTGCACCATAAACCATGTTGATGGAGGCTACCTCGCTCTCTGCCTGCACCACCACCATGCCGGTGGTCTCCCAAGGCTTCAGGGCGCACAGCGTCTCTATCACTTCACTCTGAGGTGTGATGGGGTATCCGAAGTACCCGTCTGCACCACAGCGAATGGCGGCATGAGCTATCGCCTCATTGCCTTTCATCAATGTTACTTCTTGTTCTGCCATCAGTTAACCCTCCATTTTTTTGCGGTACACTGTGATGCATCCGTCAGGGCATACGATGGCGCAGGATGCGCATCCGATGCAGTTGTCGGGATTGACGGCTTCGATGTATGGATAGCCCGACACATTGACCTTCTTGGCGGCAAGGGCGATGACGTCCTTCGGACAAGCCTCAATGCACAGGGAGCATCCTTTGCATCTGTTCGTGTTTACCAGGATTTGACCTTTGATTTTACTCATATTATGCAGATTTGTCCCCCCAAATGTCGATGGGGAGGTGTTAGGGATTATAATAGTCTTTATGATAGAAGCTGAGTATGTCGTCGAGCATCTCCTTGGCATGCACCGCCGGACTGTCAGGGTCTAATGCTATGGCTTCAAGATAGTTGTTTAGAGCCATTTGCCAGTTCCCCTCACGACGGTATTCATTGCCTTTCTGATAATACTCTTCGGCAGTCTTGATTGAGTCTTCTCTTTGTGTTTGCGGAGCCATCGTTTCTAAAAATATGTCTTCTTGGCTGCTTCCAATGTGTTTTTCATTAGCGAGCAGATGGTCATGGGACCTACGCCACCTGGAACGGGGGTTATCATCGATGCCTTGGCAGACACTTCATCAAACTTCACATCGCCATTGAGGCGGTAGCCGCTCTTGCGGGTGGCGTCGGGCACGCGCGTGGTGCCTACGTCAATCACTACAACTCCCTCGCGCACCATGTCGGCGGTGACAAAGTCGGGCTGGCCGATGGCGGCGATGATGATGTCTGCCTGGCGACATTCCTCCTTCAGCGTGGCGGAATGGCTGTGGCATACGGTAACTGTGGAGTCGCCATATTGCTTCTGCATCATCAGTTGTGCCATTGGCTTGCCCACTATGTTGCTGCGCCCCAACACCACGCATTTCTTGCCACTGGTCTCAACACCATAGCGGCGGAGCAGGGTGAGGATGCCAAGTGGTGTGGCGGAGATGAAGCACGGCAGGCCGATTGCCATGCGACCTACATTGATGGGGTGGAAACCATCGACATCCTTGCGGTAGTCGATTGCCATTATCACCTTTTGCTCGTCGATGTGGCGGGGAAGGGGAAGCTGAACGATGAATCCATCGACATCAGGGTCTTCATTGAGCTCAGATACCTTGGCGAGCAGTTCGGCCTCGGTCACGTCATCCTCAAAACGGATGAGCGTTGACTTGAACCCACATGCCTCGCAAGCAAGCACCTTGTTCTTCACGTATGTTTCCGAACCACCATCGTGGCCTACAAGGATGGCTGCCAAATGGGGCTGCTTGCCTCCATTGGCAATGATGGTCTTCACTTCTTCTGCAATCTCTTGCTTTATGGCTGCCGCCGTGGCTTTTCCGTCTATTATTGTCATGTCGTTTCCTTATTGTGGCATGTCGGGCATCTTTGGCATCTTGCCCCTCATGGCGTTCATCATCATGTTCATCTTCGAGGTGTTGGTCACCATCTGCATCATCTTGCGGGTCTGGTCAAATTGCTTGATGAGCTTGTTGACTTCCTGGATGCTTGTGCCAGAGCCTTTGGCTATGCGCATGCGACGGCTGCTGTTGAGTATCTGCGGGTTGGAACGCTCTTTGGGCGTCATGCTCTGGATGATGGCCTCTATGCCCTTGAAGGCATCGTCGTCGATATCCACATCTTTGATGGCTTTGCCAACGCCAGGTATCATCGAGGCAAGGTCCTTCAGGTTGCCCATCTTCTTTATTTGCTGGATTTGCGCCATGAAGTCGTCGAAGTCGAATTTGTTCTTCTGTATCTTCTTCACCAACGCCTCTGCCTCTTTCTCGTCGTAGAGCTGCTGTGCACGCTCCACAAGGCTCACCACGTCGCCCATGCCAAGGATGCGGTCTGCCATGCGAGAGGGGTGGAAGGCATCGATGGCTTCCATCTTCTCGCCTGTGCCTATGAACTTGATGGGCTTGTCAACCACATTGCGGATGGAGAGGGCTGCACCACCTCGTGTGTCGCCATCGAGCTTGGTGAGCACCACGCCATCGAAGTCCAGGCGGTCGTTGAAGGTCTTGGCTGTGTTCACCGCATCTTGACCTGTCATGGAGTCCACCACAAAGAGGGTCTCGTCGGGGGTGACGGCTTTCTTGAGCTTTTCTATCTCCTGCATCATGTCCTCGTCGATGGCAAGACGGCCGGCGGTGTCGATGATGATGACATCGTATCCCTTTGCCTTGGCTTCACGGATGGCATGATTGGCTATCTCCACCACATCCTTGTTGCCTTCTTCTGTATAGACGGGCACGCCTACTTGCTCGCCTACCACTTGCAACTGGTTGATGGCTGCAGGGCGATATACGTCGCAAGCCACCAATAGTGGGTTCTTGCGCCTCTTTGTCTTGAGCATGTTGGCAAGCTTGCCGCTGAAGGTGGTCTTACCTGAGCCTTGAAGTCCAGACATGAGGATGATGGAGGGCTTGCTGCTGAGGTTGATATCTACTGCCTCGCCACCCATGAGGACTGCCATCTCGTCGTGAACGAGCTTCACCAGCATTTGGCCTGGCTTGACGGCTGTCAGCACGTTCATGCCCAAGGCTTTCTCCTTTACGTCGTTGGTGAATTTCTTTGCCACATTGTAGCTCACGTCGGCTTCCATCAGTGCCTTGCGCACGTCTTTCATCGTGGCAGCTACATTCAGTTCGGTTATCTTGCCCTCACCTTTGAGGATCTTGAACGAACGCTCCAGTCTCTCGCTTAGGTTCTCAAACATCTTTTGTCGTTTTCTTTAGGTGGTTCTTCACCACGGATAGTTTAAAAATGATGGGTTTCTGCTCGTCATGACAAGCCATATTTTAAAAATCCCATCTTTATTCTGTTTTTATTCGCTTTTGTTATTATCAAAATGCAAATATAGGTATTTTTTTTTAGAATGTGCGATAAGGAACGAGATTTTTGTGGTTTTAGCACTTTTTGCCTATTGTTTTTTGTCTAATGTCAATCTTGCTACAAGGGGCAGGTGGTCGCTGTAGCCACGGTGATAGCGATAGCCTATGTAGGTGCGGCGTGGCTGCACTCCTCCGTATTTCTCGTCATCCTCCAATAGGAAAGGAGCGTCGTGTATCTCGCACGACACCGTTCTTGATGCCATTTTTACATCTGCAAAGATGTGGTCGAGGCTGCCCCATTTGCCTTGATGCTTGTAAGTTCCTCGTGCCCCGTTCTTTCCTGTTGCATCTTTTGATAGGTGCGCCATGCCGTGGGCAATCAGACGCTGCAAGGCTTCATCGCCTGAATAGTCGTTGAAGTCGCCAGCTACGATGATGTTTCCCTTGCTTCCTGTGGCTCGTATTGAATCTACAGCTTCACAGATGCGGTCGGCTACCTTGAGGCGGTATGGTTTTGTGGCACGTTTTCCATTTACTCGACTTGGTGCGTGTACTACGAAAATGTGGAGGGTGTCGCCGGAGAGCAATTCTCCATAGGCGTGGAGTATGTCGCGGGTGGCATGGTGTCCTTTGGGTGGGGCTACACGCAGGGAATGGCTGTCTATGAGACGAAAGGAATAGGGGGAGTAGAGCAGGGCGACGTCGATGCCACGTTCGTCGTCCGAATTGGTCATCACATAGTGGTAGCCGGCATTGCGGAGTGGACCATGGCATGTGAGGTCGTTTAATACGCTGTCGTTCTCCACCTCCGTCAAGGCTACCATGTCGGGTAGCGTCCATTCGGTTCCCTCACCTCCGCATGATATTATCTCTTGGGCTATTTGGTTTACCTTGTGCCAGTATTTGCCCTTGTCCCATTTCCTGATGGAGTTAGGCAGGTATTCCATGTCATTTTTCCCTTCATCATGTGAATAGTCAAAGAAATTCTCGCAATTTAGTTCCACAAAGGTGAAGAGAATGGTGAGTGCAAATGCGAACATGCTTATTCTTATTTCATGTCTTGGAATAAAAAACCTCCCCAAGCGGCAGAACCGCAGGGGAGGTTGATAATTAAGGGTTGTTGTTTATTCTTCTTCGTCGTCACCCCATACATTGAACTGGTTGATGTCACCACCACCGTCACCAGGACCACCAGGGCCACCAGCACCAGGACCGCCACCAGGACCAGCAGGATTTGTTCCGTTCATGATGCCTTCTGACTTGAATTCAATGTACTTGCATGAGGGATTCAAATATGTCTTCTTCATAATTGTTTCCTTTCTTTTTATTATTTATTATTTTACAACTACCTTCTTGTTGTTGATTACATAGATACCACGTGGGAGACTGTTCATCACGTCCTCTGCACGACCCATGTACATGCCATTCAAATTGTAAACTTCACCTGTTGCACGAGTGCTGAAGTTGATGCCTTCGATAGCAGTAGCTTCTCCATCAATAGCGAAGATCACGTTGTTCACGGCTTTGTCTGTACCATCAGTTCCGTAGTAGTTCTCCAATGATGGGTCGAAATCGTAGAACTCGAAGAATCCGCGATAAGCGTTCATCTGGATGGAGGTCTCATTGTAGTAGAACATGTTGTCCTTGAGATAGAGTAAGCAAAGGCCTTCCTCGTCAGGAGTATATTGACCAGCCTTCAGAGTTCCGAAGAATACACCATAATCTACTCTTTGTCTTCCAGACTTGCCATTGTTAACATCAATTCTTGCAGCTTCCTCGTCTGGAGAAACCATTACGTCGGTTACTGTGAATTCACTCAGCTGGTTCTCTGAATAGATACAATATGGATGGTTGGCTTCCAAACCTTCATTGATGTCTGTGCGTTCGAAGTTAACTTGAAGAGCATCGCCAACAAATTCAGTGCTGGTGAAGTCTGCCAATTGTACTGTCTCACCAAAGATTTCCTTCAGTTGGTCTGCTGTCAAGCTGAATGGCAAGCAGATGGTTGACCATGTGTCACCCTTGATTGTACGTTGTACGATTACATCTTCTGGAGCTTCAGAAGCAACAGGAACGTCTGTTTCGGTGTCAGCAAGAACTCTTGCAGCGTATGGAATCACATTGAAAATGATTGTCTCTGGGCCGAATGTAGCCTTGTTGTCAGAAGCAAATTCAATCTTCAAAGTCTCTACTGGATATTCTCCAAGTGGGCAATCCTCATCAGCCTGAACGGTGAATGACATGAGTTCTACACCTTCACCCATTGGCATTGGGGTAAGAGCAATCTGGAATGCGAGGAACACGGCGTGGTCGTCGCTTTCACGCTTTGGGTTGAATTGCAAAGTCATCTCAGGGTTGTTGGCCTTCACAGCAGCACCTAATTCTGCAGAAGTAACAGTAAGTCCGTCTGGCATGATGAACTCCACCTGTGCTCCTTTGTACTCTGTTTGACCATCTGCATTGTAGCACATTGTGACTTTGGCTGATTTGCCTTGCATCACGTCAACTTTGTCAACCGTGAAGTACACGTTGTCGGCCTTAATTGTGCCCATGGCAGCAAAAAGACCCATTGCAAGTAATAGTAGTTTCTGTTTCATATCTGATATGTGTTAATAAATGATGTTGTCTCGTGACCGTGTACAGTTTCTACTTAAAATAAGAAAAGAATATGTAGCGAAAGTAGCTGCCGTTTTTCATACGACGGTGCAAATATAAGAAAAATATCTCAAACCAACATAAAATTTTCTTTTTTTTTTCTCTTTTTTTTGGGGTTGTTGCCTTTTTTTTGTTTTGGAGGCTTTCAAAAGGTTTTTTCACCTTTTGAAAGCCTATTTAATGTTATTTTTATAATTTGGAGTCAAAACTGTTGTCGAAATGATCCCATCTGTTTGCATCTGGGTTGTGGGTACCATCGTCTGTACCTCCGAATTCTCCGAATTCTGATGGTAAGTCACCCACGTTTAAATCAAATGAAATGATGCAAATCTCGTATGTGGAAAGACCTATCAACTCTGCCTCTGGAGCCTTATATTTCAATTTTGTCATGATTTTTTAGTATTGTTTATTTGACAATCACTTTCTTGTTGTTCACGATATAGATTCCACGAGGTAGTTTCCCTTGAAGGTCTTGGGCATTGCCAAGACAAGCTCCACTCAAGGTGTACACCTTGCCATCCACAATTTCCTTGCCGTTCACTGTCAGTCCCTCAATTCCTGTGGTCTCTCCGTCAACTGCAAAGGTAAGGCTGGAGATGTTGGAATAAATAGCTTCCCATCCTTTAATTTCAAGCCAACATCTGAAAGCTTTCATGGTCGTGTTATTTGACGAATATAGCTTGTTGTCGCTTAAGTAGAGGGCATGGTTTGGTATAACCTGTTTATTGAGAATTCCAAACATGGATCCACGCCATTCTGTGCGACGTGGGGCTATTTGTTCCTCATATTCAATAAATGCCCCTTCTTCGTCTGGTTCAACAATTACGTTATCCACATTGAAGCTTTCAAACGAATTCTCACTCTTGATGATATAGGGATGGTTCGCTATTATGCCCTCTGCAAGGTTGCAGCTTTCAAAGTTGATTACAAAAACTGTATCTTCGCGGATGGTTCCATTGGAAAGTTCTCTTTGCTTGTATTCTGTGGAGTTGCTTTTGAACTGTGCCAATTGCACATTTTCTCCAAACACTTCCTTGACTTGTGCGGTAGTCATGGGGAATGGCAAGCAAAGTGTGGACCAAATGCCTGCTTTTATCGAACGCTTCACCTCAATGTCTTCTTGCCACACACTGGCTAATGCGATATCAGTATCGTTTTCATCGATTACCCTTCTCTCATATTCGACTACGTTGATATTGAAAGAAGAGTTATCCAAAATTACAGCATTACCACTCGGATGTTCTGAAAATTCTATATGTGTCGTGGTGCAAGTTAATGTTCCCAAATCGGCACTTGCATCTGCTTCTATAACAAAATTCAACAGTTCACCTTGACCTTGTGGGTAATCTTTATTGTCAATTTGGAAACCGAGGATTACCGTTTCTCCATTACTTTTGGTGTTGCATTTGATGTGAGCTTTAGGTACAGCCTGTATTAGGTCTTTGCCAGGAAAGACAGTGTCGTTGACCAATTTTATGCCTTGGGGAAGTCTCATGAGAATCTGGAATCCTCTATACCTTTGGTTGTCATCGTCGTATGTAATGTCATATTTCATCGTGACAAGGGCTTGTTGGCCTCGCTTGACAGTTACATCCTTTATCGTAATCCTGTCGTTGGTTGGGTCGGCATTGACGTTGGAAAAGCAAGCCAATAACGCCAACATGATGAAAAGTAGTTTTTTCCTCATATTTGTACTTGTAAAATTTAAAAAACCATCATGATTGTCTTTATAGCACATATAATGCGATGCAAAAGTATAAAAAAATAGTGAATATGCAAGCAATCAGTTTCTTTTTTCTTTTTTTCCCACTATTTTTTCTTTTTTAATGTTTCTTGTAATCATTAAAGCTACATAATCATCCTTCTATGTCCCTTTTCACGTTCTTTCTTATTTTGGCAAGGTATCCCTTCATCCCGTCGGCGTCTTTCTTGTCGATAATCTCAAGCAGTTCTTTCAACTCGGTGCGTATCTGCGACACCTGGTCGTGGGTGTATGGATTGAATAGTATCTCTTGCAATAGATAGTCGTCCTCTGTCAACACTCCCTTTGCTATCTTCATGTGTCTCTTGAAGGTGGTGCCGGGAGCATCTTGATGCTTCATAACAGCAGCAAAGACAAAAGTGCTCACGAAGGGTATGCTCAGCGAGTATGCCACGGTGCGGTCGTGTTCGTCGAATGTGTATTCGTAGATGTTAAGACCTAATCGCTGGTACAGGTCCTTGAAGAATATCCTGCCCATGTAGTCGCCCTCGCTGATGATGATGGCATTCTCTTCGCTCAACTGTTGCAGGTTGGCGAAGGTGGGGCCGAACATGGGGTGTGTTGACACATATCTGTGGTTGCATTGGTCGTAATACTCCTTCAGCCCGGTTTTCACAGATGCAATGTCGCTGATGATGCAGTCGGATGGCAGGTAGGGCAGCACTTCTTCGAATGCAGGAATGGTGTATTTCACTGTCACGGCATTGATTACCAACTCAGGCTTGAATTCCTCTATTTCTTTTGTTGTGGTGAACCGTTGCGTGTTGTATGTGAACCTCATGCGGCGCGGGTCTTTTTCATATACTGCCGTCTCATGCTCGAAACTAAGCAGGTCGAGGAAAAAACTTCCCATCTTGCCTGCTCCCATGACTAATATTCTCATCTTGTGCTGACTATTGTTTGTTTATTATTTCCATTTGCTGTCTAACGCTTTCCTCATGCACGCTCTCGAACACCTTTCTGATGAAGTCGGAGTCCATGCCGCAGAGCGAGCCTTGTGCCCCACGCTTGTCGAGTATTTCCCCATATCGTGTGGGTTGCAGCACAGTCATGTTGTGCTCCTTTTTATATTGTCCTATTTCCCTGCACACTCTCATTCGCTTTGCAAGCAGTTCCATCAGTTGGTTGTCTAACTCGTCTATCTGCCCTCTGAGCTCGTGTATGCCTTCAGTGGTCATTTTTTCATCGCGTATCACGAGCAGCGATAGGATGTAGTCGAGGATGTCGGGCGTCACCTGTTGCTTGGCATCGCTCCATGCCTGGTCGGGGTCGCAGTGTGACTCCACGAGCAGTCCGTCGAATCCTAAGTCCATGGCTTGCTGGCAGAGTGGCGCCACCAGTTCGCGCCTGCCGCCTATGTGGCTCGGGTCGCAGAAGATGGGCAGGTTGGGTATCCTACGGCGCAGTTCGATGGGTATTTGCCACATGGGGAGGTTGCGGTATATTTTCTTGTCGTAGCTTGAGAATCCTCTATGAACCGCTGCCAAGCGTTGCACGCCTGCCTGGTTGATGCGTTCCAGCGCACCTATCCACAGCTCAAGGTCAGGATTGACGGGGTTCTTCACCAATACGGGGTTGCTGATGCCTTTCATCGAATCTGCCAAGGCTTGCATAGCAAAGGGGTTTGCAGATGTGCGTGCTCCAATCCACAAGATGTCGATGTCGTATTTGAGCGCTATCTCCACGTGCTCGGGGGTCGCAACTTCCACTGCCACAAGCATCCCCGTTTCCTCTTTCACCCGTTTGAGCCATGGCATGGCCTTTTCGCCATGTCCCTCGAAACCTCCTGGCTTGGTGCGTGGCTTCCATGCGCCTGCCCTGAAAGAGTGGCAGCCTTTTTTAGCCAGTTGGGTGGCGGTAGTCATCACTTGCTCCTCTGTTTCTGCCGAGCAGGGGCCGGCAATCACCATGGGGCGTTCGTTGTCACTTGGCAAATTCAATGGTTGGAGTGTAAGTTCCATAAATATCTGTGTTTTTATATTTGTTTGCGTGATGGGGTTGTCTCGTGGGGGCTTCCTGGGATTTCTTAGAATTTCCTAGGATTTCCTAGGGCTTCCTAGGGCTTCCTATGGCCTCCTAGGATTTCCTATTGCTTCCTCTGTCTTCCTCTGTCTTCCTATAGCGCCTGGCGTATCCTTTCAAGTGCCTGGCGCATTTTCTCTTCCTTTGCACAGAGAGAGATGCGTACATATCTCCTGCCATTGGAACCGAAGATGAACCCGGGGGTGATGAACACCCTTGCATCGTGAAGCACGCGCTCTGTCAGTTCCTCTGCATCGGGATAGCTGTCGGGGATTTTCCCCCAGAGGAACATGCCTACTTGAGCGGGGTCGTAGGTGCATCCCATGACATCCATTATCTCTTCTGCTATCGAGCGCCTTCTTGAGTATGTGGCGATGTTGGCTTCCTTGTGCCAGGCTTCGTCGTTGTCGTAGGCAGCTGCCGCCGCCAGTTGTATGCCCCTGAAAGTGCCGCTGTCGATGTTGCTTTTCACTTTCAATATCCACGAGATGAAGGTTGCGTTGGTGGCGCACAGTCCCACGCGCCATCCTGGCATGTTGTGACTCTTGCTCATCGAGTTGAACTCTATGCAGCAGTCCTTTGCTCCTTCCACTTGCAGCAGTGATATTGGCTTTTCGTTGAGAATGAAAGAGTAGGGGTTGTCGTTCACCACCACAATGCCTTTCCTCCTTGCGAAGTCAACAAGTCGCTCGTATGTTTCCATCCTTGCGTTGCCACCAGTGGGCATGTTGGGGTAATTGGTCCACATGAGCTTTACTCCGTCAAGGTCCATTTGTTCCAATTCGTCGAAGTCGGGTTGCCAACCGTTGTCTTCACGCAGGTTGTAGTTTATGATGCGTGCGCCAAGCAGGCGGCTTAGTGATGTGTATGTGGGATATCCCGGGTTGGGCACCAGCACTCCGTCACCAGGGTTGACGAAAGCCAATGTGACGTGCAATATGCCTTCCTTGCTCCCTATTAACGGCAACACCTCTTTGCCTGGGTCGAGGGTGACGCCATACCATCTTTTGTAGAAGCGCGACATCGCCTCTCGTAGTTCGGGAGTGCCCATGGTGGGCTGGTAGCCGTGGGCGTCGCCTTGTCGTGCCACGTCGCAAAGGCGTTCTATGGTGGCGGGTGATGGGGGCATGTCGGGACTGCCAATGGCAAGACTGATGATGTCCTGCCCTTCGGCATTTAGGCGTGCCACTTCCTTGAGCTTGCGGCTGAAGTAGTATTCTTGTACCAGGCTGAGCCGTTCTGCCGGGCGTATGTCAGTTTGTCTGTCGTCCATTTTCGTATTCTCCTAATATTTTGAGTTCTGATGTGAGTGGTATTATGGCGTCAATGCTTTGCCTGTATCTTGTGAGGTTGTTGTAGGTGACATCAACGTAGAATAGGTATTCCCATTCGTGCCCTATGATTGGCAGCGATTGTATCTTTGTCATGTTGATGTTGTAGAACGAGAGAATGGTTAGCACTTTCGATAGCGAACCTTCTTCATGTGGCAGCGAGAATACTATGCTTGCCTTGTTGGATTTCTCAAGTGGCCTGAGGAAGTCTGCCTTTCTTGGGTCGCAAACGACGAGGAATCTCGTGAAGTTGTGCTTGTTGTCTTCTATTGAATCTTCCAGCACTTTCATGCCGTGCTGCCTCGCTGCTGTGGCATGGCAAATGGCGGCTTTTCCTCGCAGGTGCTTTGTCATTATCTCTTCTGCAGCTCCGGCGGTGTCTTCTGTCTCCACTGCCTTCAGCTCGGGGTGCTTGGCGAGATAGTGCCGGCATTGCATCAATGCCACGGGGTGGGAATGCACCTCGTCGATGCTGTCCCAATCATCTTCTGGCAGGCAGCAGATGCAGTGTCGGATGTGGAGCTTGTGCTCGCCAACTACCGTGGTGCCTGAATCGCGCAGCAGCTCGTAGTTGTGCAACAGACTTCCCGCGATGGTGTTCTCAATGGCTGTCAGACCGATGATGGTGGGGTCGCGGCGTATGTTGTCATATACCTCCTCGAATGTGGAGCAGCATACCAGTTGCACTTGCTCTCCCTCGAAATACAGGTGGGCGGCTATGTCGTGGAACGAACCGATGCGCCCTTGTATGGCTATTCTCTTCATCTCTATTTAAAAAAGAATCCCGCCTCTGTCTGAAGCGGGATGGTATGGTTTTTGGATTGCTTTCTTATGTTCGTTTACAAAACGCAACTTCCCGCTTCGCATTGGCATGCAAAGTAAAAATAGTAGTAAAAGTATGCGTTCTGAACTTTCATTTTGTAGCTTCTCTATCGCTTTCGATTGCAAAATTACATCTTTTTTACAAATTGCAAAAACATTTTGATGTTTTTTTGGCTTTTGTTGCCATTTTGTTGGCTCTTTGGATAAGTTGCTCCTATTTTTTCGTATATCTTTGGCTAATAAGTCTAACTTACTCCGTCTCGGCATAAGAAATAATCTTGTTTTTTTCGTTCTGCTCTCGATTTTTCGTAACTTTGCAAGGACATAGAAAACAAGGTGCGTGACAATTCCCTATATAATATTATAAGGTGTAATTGTCCTATTACCATAACAACTGATAATACATGGGATTCCTGAAATCATTTTTTGGAGGCAAGGAAGAGTCTCCTGAGGAAAAAAGAAAGAGAGAAGAAGCACGTGACTTCGACGTGTTGAAGACAGATGGCGTGAAGGCATTGAGAATGGGCAAGGCGGACATGGCAGTGAAATGTTTCAAAAAAGCACTCGAACTGAGAGATGACTTGGAAACACTTGACTATTTGTCACAAGCTCTCATACGCAACGACCAGTTGGGTGAGGCTCTCGAAAAACTAAACATCCTTGCCGAGGCGCAACCCGACAACATCAATATCATCTTGATGATGATACGGGTGAACTACATGATGGAGGATTACAATGCCATGGCGGCGATGTGCGAAAAGGCGATGCTGATTGACAAAGACAATGCCGAGGTGATGTTCTTGTACGCCAGGGCTTCGCGAGGGCAAGGCGACTTGGTGAATGCCGTGGCTATGTTCACAAAGTGCATAATGCTCAACCCGCAATTTGCTGACGCCTACCTGGAGCGTGGCAGACTGCTGTTGGGCATGGGGGATGTGGAAGGAGCGGCTGAAGATGCCGACTATCTATATGGACTGGCAGAAGGTGTGGAGGATGTGATGAAGTTGAAAGCCAATGTGTTGGTGGCAAAGGGACAACAGTCTGAAGCTCTTGCCATTTACGACAAGATGGTGGAACACAACCCATTCTCCATAGAGGCTTTCAAGGAACGTGGTGCACTAAGACTTGCCATGGGTGACAAGGCTGGCGCAGAGGAAGACATGAAACAATTGCTTGAATTGGACCCTAATGCATTGGACTCCATTTCAGGACAATTTGGAAATAATTGATATATTAATACCTACATAATTTGAAAACATGAAGACAAGAAGCGAGACCTACCAGATGGAGAAACAACTGGAATGGCAGAATCCTGCTCCAGGAATACAACGCCAAATCATGGCTTACGATGGACAATTGATGATGGTGAAGGTGAAGTTTGAAAAAGGTGCTGTAGGCACACCGCACACACATTATCACAGTCAGGCAACATACGTTGCTTCAGGCAAGTTCAAACTAAATATTGGTGGTGAAGAGAAGGTTCTTGAAGCTGGCGACGGATATTATGTGGAACCTGACTTGGAACATGGTTGCGAATGCTTGGAGGCGGGCATACTCATCGACACCTTCAGTCCAATGAGGCAGGATTTCCTCTGATGTTTGATCGCTTGATTACCTCTTGTTATTGAGGGGAAAAGTGAAATGATAGGAATGGAGGCTTGAACTTGAACGGCAAAATACTTGAAAAATTTTGCTGATTCAATATTTTTCACTAATTTAGCACCCGATAATTATTGAAAAGTGTTAATTATCAAATAGAAAATTCTAATACAGTGGACCATGAGACACCTGATACTTACCTTCATTTTCACTATTTTCACAATCCTTGCACGGGGAGGTGACATCGAAGTGAAGCACGCCATGCACAAGGCTACTGCCTACATGATGGATGTGGCTTCTTATAATGGCGGCTTCGTATGGAATTATTTGCCCGACTATTCCAGACAGTGGGGAGAATTGGAGGCAAGGCGCACAATGGTGTGGCTGCAGTCACCATCCACACCGGATGTGGGGGAAGTGCTCCTCGATGCTTACCATGTCACTGGAGACGAGTTCTACTACGAGAATGCTGTGTGCGTGGCACGTTGCATAATGCAGGGACAACTGCCTTGTGGAGGATGGAACTACATGTTCGATCTTGAACCAGAGGACTCGCTGCTGCAATGGTACAATACTGTGGGAAGACAAGCCTGGAGATTGGAGGAGTTTCAACATTACTATGGCAATGCCACCTTCGACGACGGGGTCACGAAACATTGTGCGGAATTCATTCTGAGACTCTATCTTGAAAAACATGATGACGCTTTCCTGCCATCTCTGAAAAAAGCTATTGACTTCGTGCTCGAAAGCCAATATGCCAACGGGGGATGGCCGCAACGGTTCCCCCTTATGAACGACCATCCTTTCAAGGGAAAAGCCGACTATTCCCCTTTTGTGACACTCAACGACAATGTAATGGTGGACAACATCGACTTCCTGATGCAGTGCTACACATCGCTTGGAATGGAAAAACTCAAAGAGCCAATACTGAAGGCTATGAACCTACTGCACGACCTCCAGCAACCCAAGCCTTTGGCAGGATGGGCTGACCAATATACTCCTGATGACCTGAAACCTGCTCATGCACGGTCGTATGAACCAAGATCGGTGAATACGGGTACCACTATGAACATGATACTCAAGATGATGGAGTTCTACAAGCTTACAGGAGACAGCAGATACCTTGATGGCGTCAAGGATGCCATTGATTTCCTCGAAAGCTTGAAATTGCCTGATGAATTGGTGGCAAAGGTGAGGAAAATGCCTTTGCAGGAGGGTGAAATCCTTGTGCCGCGATTCATCAATCCAGATAACGGAAGACCTTTGTATGTTCACCGTAAAGGTGGCAATGTGGCTAATGGTAATTATTATACCGACGAAAACCCTGAGGGCACAATTGCTCATTTTAGTTCGTTCGCCACTGTCAATCCAAATCGGTTAAGGGATGCCTTGCAGCAATGCAAGAGATTGTTCCATGCCGACTTGGTCAGGAACTCGCCTCTCGCGGCTGCTGCCAAGTCGGGTCCCAAGGAGTATTTTTATGATTTCAGCAATCGTGTCGGTGCCCGTTTGCCGGAGCTCGATGCCGACGACATAGCATCCAAACTAAATGACGAGGGTTATTGGCCATCAACGCTGAGACAGGTGTCGAACTCTTTCAAGCCTGTTCCTCAGACAATGAACATGGAAAGTGAGGATGATGCTTACGCTCAGACAATGGCAGGCGATGAGTATGACACGTCTCCATACGAAAATTCAAATGTAAAAGGCATCTCAACACGAACTTACATCCACAACATGGTGGCGATGATTAATAGCCTGAAACCAAGAGAAACCACAATGTCGGGGCTCGACCCGCAGAGGTTCGTCTCAAAAGTGGAAGGCAAGCCAACGGCTCTTTATGTCCTGAGAAACAGCGGGATGGAAGCATGCATCACCAACTATGGCGCAAGGATGGTGTCGCTCATGGTGCCCAACAATAAAGGACAGTTTGAGGATGTCGTGCTCGGATTCGACAACATCGATGACTACCATCTGAGAAAGCAGAATTTCGGAAGCGTGGTGGGTAGGTATGTCGGAAGGATAAAGAATGCCAGCTTCACCCTCGATGGAGTGTCGTATGACTTGCAGAAGACGGGCAGCAATCACATCTCTCATGGTGGATACCCAGGCTTCGCCGACAAGGTGTGGGAGGTGGAAGAAAAGAGCGATTCCACATTGTGCTTGAAATATGTCTCACCTGATGGAGAAAATGGATTCCCAGGCACACTCACGGTAAAGGTGACTTACACTCTTGCCAACAACGCCGTCACCATGGATTTCCAGGCGGTCACCGACAAGCCCACGGTGTTGAACCTGTCAAACCACCATTTCTTCAATATCTCTGGAGACCTCTCTTCGTCAGTATTGAAGCAGCAATTGTTCATTGATGGCAAGTATATCGCCACATACGACAAGATGAAAAACCTTGATGGAAAATTCATGAGGGTGAAAAACACTCCCTTTGATTTCACTTCGCCAAAAGCCATAGGAACTGACATCGAAATATACGACGAGCAAATGAGCATTACCAAGGGCTACGACCATTCCTTCGTGTTGAGGCACAGCCGTGACAAAAAGCGCCCGGCAGCCACTTTGTACGACGAGGCGAGCGGGAGAATGCTTGAAGTATTTACCACAGAACCGGTGCTTCATCTTTATACAGCCAATGGACTAAACGGCAGCATGGTGGGGAAGGGTGGCTTGGCTTACCAGAAACAAACGGCTCTGTGCTTGGAGACAATGCATCTCGCTGATAGCCCAAATCAAAGCGAGTTCCCGCCAACTGTTCTAAGGCCTGGCGAGACTTACAAGTCGCAGACGGTGTTCCATTTTGTTGAGAAGTCACCAAAGAAACGCAACTTGCTCGGTTCCATTCTGATGTATGGCGGGGCTGCCAGTCTCACGGGGCTTGGGATTGTGGGTCTATTCTCTTTAGTGAAATAAACTTCTCCTTGGTGAAATATAATTAAAATACTTGGCTTCAATCTTGGAAAGCGTTATATTTGCACCCTATGAGAAAATTCATTATATTGACGGCCATGCTTCTCCCTATGGTGGCGGGTGCTCAAGAGATTGTTGGCGACACTGCCAATGTTGTAGAAGTGGTGGCTCCAGAAATGATGCCCGCCGACACCTATAATGCCGCGCATTCCATACGCATGTATGAACCGTACGGACTGTCTTCAGTGGAGCCTGCATGCCCGTTACCTTTCGTGACTGACAGCTTGCACCTGCCCTCTTTCACACACGACGGGCATGTGCTTGTGGGGTGTTACCCTTTCTATAGGTATGGATGGACAACATGGGACTTGCACCAGGGACTGAATGTAAGCCTTGGAGCATCTGTGTTTGCACAATTTGGCAAACATGCGCATGGTGGCGTGGGTTTTGGGCAGACTATCTCTGCCATGTATGCCATGCCGCTGACATCAAAACTGTCCTTTGCCGTTGGAGGGTATTTCAACAACTTGTATTGGAACCACACGCCTGTGCGCGAGGCTGGCTTGTCGGCTGTCATGGGATATCGTTTCAACGAACACTGGGAGGGGTATCTCTATGGACAAAAGTCTATTTCCAACCAAGGGCACGTGCCTTATCCTCTCTACGACATAGGGGATTTGGGAGACAGGATAGGGGCGGCTCTGCGCTATAATTTCAACCCTTCGTTTAGCGTGCAAGTGTCGGTGGAGCATCGTTCTCTCCCCAACAATGGTCCTACTTCAGTTTTTTCAGAGTCTCCTTGGCATAGCTATCGCCCATGATGGCTGCCTTGTTTATCCATTCGCGACCCAACTCCCTGTTGCGCTTCACACCATAGCCGTAATAGTAGCAGATGCCTACGCCGGTCTGGGCGGCTGCATAACCTTGCTGGGCTGCCTTGTCCATCCATTTGAACGCCTCTTCGTAGTTCTTCTCTATGCCCATGCCGTTGAAATACATGTTGCCGATATTGTATTGTGCCTCCAGACTGCCTTGCTCGGCGGCTTTCATATACCATTTGGCTGCCAACTCGTAGTCCTTGTCAACGTATCTGCCTGAGTCGTAGTACCTTCCTATGATGAGCTGTGACAAGGCAAAGCCCTTCTCCGCACTCTTGGAGAAAAACTCAAATGCCTTCTCGTCGTTTTGCTCCACTCCCTCTCCGTTGGAGTACATCTTGCCCACTTCGTATTGTGCGCGAGCGTCGCCCGCATTGGCGAGTCTCATGTAGTATTCTAATGCTTTATGAGGGTCTTTCTCCACGCCTTCACCCTTTTGATAGCTGTAGGCAAGACTGTAGATGGCGTTGCTGTTGCCTTGGGCGGCTGCTTTCTCCCACCATTTTAGGGCTTCCTTGTAGTCTATATCTACACCTTTCATCTGAGCATAGCACAGACCGAGGTTGAATTGTGCTCCGGCGTGCCCTTTTTCGGCTGCCTTGCGATACCATTCTGTTGCCTTGGCATAGTTCTTGTCGAATCCTTCGCCTCCCACGTCATAGCAATGTCCGATGCTGTTCATTGCTTGTATGTTTCCTTTTGCAGCTGCCTTGCCATACCATTCCACTGCTTTGTGGAGGTCTTTCTCCACGCCATAGCCGTTTTCCAGGCAGTAGGCAAGGTTGAATTGGGCTTCGGTGTTGCCTCGCTGGGCTGCCTTGGAATACCATTCCACTGCTTCTGTGAAATTGGACCTCACGCCTTTGCCGCCCAGCAGGCAGTTGCCCAATTCCACCTGAGCTTTCACGTTACCGGCATTGGCGCTCTTGCGTAGGTTGGCAACATCGGTTGCTGTTTGTGCGTTTGCCACTGTCATGACACTGGCAATTGCCAATGCCACTATTATTTTTCTTTTTGTCATAGTCAATTTGTCTTTATTTGCATGTCATCTGTAGTGATGGCGTTTTTCTCAGAATTGATACACTCTCATCGAATATGGTGGCAATATGAGCGTGCCCTCTTTGCAAGAGCCTTGTTCTATTGTCACGCTTTGGTTGTCGGGCTTTCCATTGAATCCCTCGTATGTGGTGCCTTGTGGCAGGGTGATGCCTTCCACGGTCAGCGACAGTGCCACAGGCAGTGCGTTTACGAGCTTGAGGTAGCGATGTCCACTTTTGCTGTCTTCCACCACGCTTGCCACCACCCGTCGGCTGATGGTCTCGTCGGCGGAGATGCTGGATGCCACATGGCGGTCGCCACTGTATTTGGAGAAAAGGCGTTGCGTCTCATAGCTCGGAGTGGTACGCACGCTGTTGTTGGTGAAGTATATCAGATCCGGATTCCAGTTGTGATGCTTGTCCTTTGCCAACAGCGGGGCGTATGATGTCATCGCCACCACATCGCCATTGCGCTCCACATTGCAGAGATGTATTGCCTCTGCAAGTGCTGTCTCCACATTGCTGCGCTTTGCATTTGTGCTTGCGGCATATTCGCCGAGATATACTTTGGGTGCCGAACGGTCGTAGTCGTCGTAATAATCTTGATGGTTGATGAACCACCCCGTGCTTTCGTAGTAATGCTCATCCACCATGTCTATTATGTTCGCATGTTTCTTGGCGTAGTCCCATCCCTCAACATAGTCGGCTGATGGTGCATGGAAAGGACCAACTGTTCCGCAGACGATGATGTTGGGGTATTTCTCCTTTATGGCTTGGCAAATCATGCCATATCGCTCTTCGAAGGTGGTGGAGATGATGTCTTCGTTGCCAATGCCCACGTATTTCAGGTTGAATGGTGCGGGGTGTCCCGCTTCGGCTCTCATCTTTGCCCATTTGCTGGTGGCAGGGTCGCCATTTGCCCATTCTATCATGTCGAGTATCTCCTGACAATATGCTGGCATGTCTGCCATTGGTATGCCTCCTTGCTGTCCGGCATACCCCTTGGCGTTGGCTCCTGAGTTCTGGCAGGGCACTCCGGCGGCAAGCACTGGTAGTGGCTCTGCACCGATATCCTCGCAAAATTGGAAATATTCATAGAATCCCAAACCGCGTGTCTGATGATAGTGCCAGATGTTGAAGTCGGGCTTGCGTTCTTCCAGTGGTCCCACGGTGTGGTGCCAGTGGTATATGTTGTCGAGTCCTTGTCCGTGGCTCATGCACCCTCCAGGGAATCTCACAAATTTGGGATGAAGGTCGGCTATGGTCTGTGCCAGGTCTTTTCTAAGTCCGTTCTTGTGGCTTTTGAATGTCTCTCGGGGGAAGAGACTCACCATATCCACTGCCACCTTGCCTTTCTTCAGGGGGATGATGCGCAGTTGGCAGTCATGGTTTTTCCCTTCTTGGCGTGTCTTGGGTTGGTTGGTGTTGAGTTCAAGAACGTACTTTTGCCATCCTGTGCCCTTGGTTGTCAGCTTGTTCTCTGCTATAACATCACCGTCTGAGGTGACCAGTTGCACAAGCCATTTCTTTTTCTTGCAGTCGATGTGCCTCACCTGCATGGAGAAGTCGTAGATGTTGCCTGGTGCAGGGTCGTAGATGCCATCCCATCCTTCATTGGTTATGGGGTCGCTTTCGAGCACAGCATAGTGTGGGTTGTTTTCACTCAGTGGATTGTCTGTGGCTATAGTGATGTCTGTTGTGGAGTGCCACGCAGTGGTGGAGTTCCATTCCCTGCGGTCTTTGGCATTGTATTCGAAGTCTCTGTTCTGCACCAGTTCGGCATACAATCCTCCATCGGCGGCATAGCTGATGTCTTCAAAGAATATGCCCACAAGCTTGTCGCTGATTGCCTTTTTCTTGTTGGGGAAGACCGTCAGCTTGGCTTTTGCTTCACTCATCCCCTTGAATCTGTTGGCATCATCACCCATTCGCTCCGAACTCATCTCGCTGTCTCTGCGCTGCATCTCGAAATGCGTCAGGATGTTTATCAGCTCTCCTTGGCTGATGTCGAAAATTTGTCCTTGATATACCTTGTCCCCTATCGTTACTCCGGTATTTCCCCATGCCAAGTCGCTGATGCTGCTTGGCTCGTCAGCAGAGAAGGTGCGGAAGTCGTGCGAGGCGGTCACGTAGCGTCGGTCGGTGTCTGTCTTGTAATATATGTCGAAGGTGCCGTCATCTCCTTCGAAGACTATGGGTTGCAAGCAGTTCTTCGTGCTCATTAGGGGATAGTCCTGAGGCCGCCATGTTATCAGGTCGGGACTGTATGCGGCGGCAAAGCATGGGGTGTTGTTGTTCAATTGCCATACTGCCCTCCAAGTGCCGTCGTTGGCTCTTGCCAAGTTGGGCTCATACATCTTTTTCTCCACTCCCCAAGGACCGTAGTCTGAGGCGCAGAGCTGTCCTATCTCATGCCAGATGTTGTCGAAATCGAGATAGGCGGCATGCAAGCCGTCGCGCTCTCCCGGACAATAGATGAAGATTTGTCTGAGGATGTCGTCGCCCTCGTTTTGGGCTTTTGTGGTGGATGGACACACCGTCAGCAAGCAGATGGTGATGGCGGTGAACAGAAACGATTTCATTGTAATCTTGCGGTTTGTTTTTGCAAAATTACGACTTTTTTGCCAACTATCAGCCTATGTTTGGTTTTTTTACAACATTTTACAGAAGTTTTCCACCCTTTGATGTGCTGTTTCATGCTTGATAGGTATCTGACATCCAAGTGACAAGGGGTATGGATTCATGAAAAAGGGAGAATGTCAGGGAATGATGCGCGTATCACTACGGGCAGCCCATTGATTGCGAATGTTGGGCTGATATCATAATCCCGTCTGACATTCAACACTATACACAAACATTATGAATCACTTACAATGGTTTCTATCGTAACGATAGGTCAATAAAACTTGACATTTTGTACCGCATATACAAAAAAAGAGCCTTTTTTCGTCATTATGCTTTCTCGGTGCAAAGGTAAGTGTTGGCAGGCTTCTCTGCAATACCTAAAAATGATGGATTTTCAACCTGCATTGAAAAGGGATGGATTAATCAGAGGTGCGAAAAAGACACGTACCTTCATCTTTTTACTCCCTTTTTGCATCCAATTAAAAAAAAATGACTACATTTGCTGATGAAAACAACACGTTTAAGATATGTCGATAACAAAAAGCAACATGATGGAGGGTGAAGTGGTGATTTGCGAGGCAAAATTCCACTATATCATGTTTCTCCTGCCTATATCATTGGCGCTGCTCGCCATAGTGTTCCCGTTCATACCCATAGGGGAAAACACCCTGGGCACACGACTCATATTCAGCGGCATCTTGATAGTGCTCGCTGCTTTATGGTATCTGGTAATCAACAACGGGAAGAAGTTCGTGCTGACAAACAAGCGCATAATTCTCAAGACGGGAATCATAATGCGCAACTCTAAGGAACTGATGCTCAGGAAATGCGAAAGCATCAACGTAAGACAGTCTGTCATGGGACGAATCCTTAATTATGGAGATGTCATCGTTTCTACGGGAGAGGAGAAGGACGTGTTCAAATATGTGCGAAATCCAATGTGGTTCAGCACGAGAATAAACGAGCAGATAGATAAGATCAGCACCATGATGACCGAAGGGGCAAAGTCTGCAAACCTGCCTGACGGCAAGTTGACAATATAAGATTGTTGCAATAACAAAAAACAAAAATACCAATAAATTGATTAACACTTAATTGTTATGAAAAAGACGAAATTAATAACCTTGACACTGGTCTCACTGTTGCTGTTGGCATGTGCTGGTGTGACACGTGTGGTGCCCGTAACCGGGCGAAAGCAGAAAGTGAGTGCCGACAATGCTACTTTGTTGTCGTTGAGTCTCAATGAATACAAAAAATACGTCAGTTCCTCGAAACTATCTACCAATGCCGCTAATACGGCAATGGTAAGGAGGGTGGGGCAGAAACTTGCTACTGCCGTGGAGACATACCTGAAAAACAATGGATATGCCAGTGAAGTGAGCAACTATAACTGGGAATTCAATCTTGTGCAGGACAAGCAAATGAATGCATTCTGCATGCCGGGAGGAAAAATCGTCGTTTACGAAGGATTGCTCCCTGTCACCAAGACGGAAGCTGCGCTGGCAGTGGTATTGGGACATGAGATAGCGCATGCCGTGGCTTACCACTCTTCGGAACAGATGACAAAGCAGCAAAACCAACAAATGCTGGGAGGCATTGTCAATACCGCAATAACGGCTGTTACAGGCCAAAATACTGCCACCTCTTCCGTGTTGTCACAACTTTATGGTCTCGGCTCCAACATGGCTACTTTGAAATATTCAAGAGACAATGAGACGGAAGCCGACCACATAGGACTTATCTTTGCCGCCATGGCGGGTTACGACCCCAACGAGGCAATAAGTTTCTGGCAAAGAATGGCATCCAGCAGTGGCGGTTCGTCCACTCCTCAATGGTTGAGCACACACCCATCGGATGCCCAGCGTGTGGCAAACTTGAAGAAAATCTTGCCAGAGGCATTAAAATATTACAGAAAGTAATAATATAAATCGAGTAATCAGAGTACTCCGAGTTTTTCGAGTATTCTGATTACTCAGAGTACTCTAATTACTCTGATTACTCCGATTACTAAAAAAAATACAATCATGATAGAATATCTCACACAACACGTCTGGCTCATCTGGATTCTTGTATCTGTGGTTTGCCTCATGCTTGAGTTGGGGTCCGGCGACTTGTTCATCCTTTGCTTCGCCATCGGCGGACTGGGTGCTTCTCTCACCGCAGCCATTGGCATGGGAATCATTCCTCAGCTTATAGCCATGGCGCTATGCTCTCTGTTGAGCATATATTTCATAAGACCAGTGGCATTGAGATACTTGCATCGAAATGACGAAAACAGGGTGAGCAATGCCGATGCTATAATCGGGCGCATAGGTAAGGTGTCGCAGGCAATAGAGGAAAAGGGATTCGGCAGAGTGTCAATCGACGGAGACGACTGGAAGGCTCTTTCTGCGGATGGCAGCAAGATAGAGGTTGGAGCACAAGTGAAGGTGATAGGAAGAGACAGCATCATCATCACTGTGGAGAAGATCTGACTCACTTTTGTTATTTAGTAAGGAAATTTTTATAACTTAAACACAGAACACAATGTCCACTACTGTAATCGTATTGCTGGCCATCATTGCCTTGGTGGTGCTCATCGCAAAGAAGACTCTTGTCATAATACCACAGTCGGAAACGAAAATCATTGAGCGACTTGGAAAATATCATGCCACTCTGCAACCAGGCATCAACATCATCATCCCTTTCATCGACAGCGCCAAAAGCATCGTGACACTTACAAGGGGAAGATATGTCTATTCAAGCGACATCGACCTTAGAGAGCAGGTCTATGATTTTGACAAGCAGAACGTAATCACAAAGGATAATATCCAAATGCAAATCAATGCTTTGCTTTATTTCCAAATCGTAGATCCTTTCAAGGCTGTATATGAAATCAGCAACCTGCCTAATGCTATCGAAAAACTGACACAGACCACCCTGAGAAACATCATTGGCGAGATGGAACTCGACCAGACTCTCACCTCGCGCGACACAGTGAACACCAAGTTGCGTGCTGTGCTCGATGATGCCACCAACAAGTGGGGCATCAAGGTGAATCGCGTGGAATTGCAAGACATCACACCTCCACAGAGTGTGCTGCAGGCAATGGAGAAACAGATGCAGGCAGAGCGAAACAAGCGTGCCGTCATCCTTACCAGCGAAGGTCAGAAACAATCTCAAATCTTGCAGTCGGAAGGCGACAAGGCTGCCACCATCAACCGCGCTGAGGCTCTGAAACAGCAAGCTATTCTCGAGGCTGAAGGTGTGGCACAGGCTCGCATCAGGAAGGCTGAGGCAGAGGCTGTGGCAATTCAGAAAATCACCGAGGCTGTCGGTGACTCCTCAAACCCTGCCAACTATCTCTTGGCGCAGAAATATATTCAGATGCTCCAAGAACTGGCTTCAGGGCAGGATTCCAAGACCATCTACCTGCCTTACGAGGCTACAAACTTGCTTGGCAGCTTGGGTGGCATAAAAGATCTTTTCAAACAAGGATAAGAACGTAATGAATATTTGTATCGTGGCAGGTGCCCGCCCTAATTTCATAAAGGTGGCGCCAATCATGAAAGCTATCGACAAGGTGAGGTCTCAAGGCAGGGACGTGAACTGCAAACTTGTCTATGCCGGTATGGAGAATGACTCCACGCTGGAGCAATCGCTGTTCGACGACTTGCAGATGCGACGACCCGACGTGTTCATGGGGGTGGACTGTGTCAGTCTCAATGAACTGACGGGAAGGGTGATGGGAGAGTTTGAAAAATATCTCGAACAAAATCCCACAGACGTCGTTATCGTGGTTGATGACCTGGCTTCTACCATGGCGGCTGCCATCGTGACAAAGAAACAAGGAATACGATTGGCACATCTCGTAGCCGGCACTCGCTCGTTCGATATAAAGATGCCGAAGGAAATCAACCGTCTTGTCATCGACGGGCTCTCCGACTTGCTCTTTACTGCTGGCGAGGGGGCAAGCAACACCGTATCAAGAGAGGGTGTGCAGAGGTCGCAGGTCTATCAGGTGGGCAACATCCTCATGGACACTCTCAGGGCAAATTATGGACGTCTGCGGCGCCCTGAAGTGCTCGACCAACTGCACCTCGACCAAGGACAATATCTGGTGTTCACACTCAATCGCAAGGCTTTGATGGCTGATGGCGACAATCTCAGGCTGATGCTCAAGGCGATGTTGGAGGCTGCTGGCGATACGCACATCGTAGCTCCATTAAGGGATAATGCCAAGAAGGTGGTGGCATCGCTATTGGCTACTATCAACGTGCCTCTCGACAAGTTCCATTTTGTTCCGCCCATGGGGTATCTGGAATTTGGCTATCTCACGGCTCATGCCAAGGGTATAGTGACTGATTCGGGCAATGTGGCGGAGGAGGCAACGTTCAATGGGGTGCCTTGTGCAACGCTCAACAGCTACACGGAGCATATAGAGACTGTGCGCACGGGCAGCAACGTGCTCGTGGGTGAAGATCCGCAAAGGTTGGGTGAGGCTGTTGCCGACATGGTTGCAGGGCGATGGAAGTCAAGCAACATTCCCGATCGATGGGACGGGAGGGCTGCCGAGCGCATCGTGCAAATACTCCTCTCATGAAAAATGGAACAAGACAAAGCATGACAAATGCGGGTGGATGGCAAATCCGCCCGCATTTGTTCTAATCAGGTTGTCAAAATTGCTGTTGCCTACTCGTCATTGTGTTGGTTCTTGTTGACGGCTGTGCGCATCTCCTTCAGCAAGTCGCTGGCAAAAATGAAGTCGGTGAGGCGCTTGTTCGTAGAATTCATGATTTCACCGCTATGCCCTTGCCAGTCCTTGTGACCCTTGTAGATGAAGATGATGTTCTCGCCTATTCCCATCACACTGTTCATGTCGTGAGTGTTGATGATGGTCGTCGTGTTGTATTCCTTGGTGATGCTGCTGAGCAGGTCGTCGATGACGAGCGAGGTCTTTGGGTCAAGGCCTGAGTTTGGCTCGTCGCAGAAAAGGTATTGCGGGTTGAGGGCTATGGCCCTTGCTATGGCAACGCGTTTCTGCATGCCTCCAGAGATTTCTCCAGGATATTTATTCTCTGCCTCCACAAGGTTCACCCTGTCGAGACATTCTCGGGCACGGCGTACGCGCTCACGGTAATTCATCGACGAGAACATGTCGAGAGGGAACATAACATTCTCCAATACCGAGAGTGAGTCGAATAGGGCGGCACTTTGGAATATCATGCCCATCTCGCGGCGTAGCCTAACCTTCTCACGCTTGCTCATGGCAACGAAATCACGGCCATCATACAATACTTGTCCGCTGGTGGGGTCAAGCAGTCCCACAAGATTCTTCATCAATACGGTCTTTCCCGAACCGCTTTGTCCTATGATGAGGTTGGTCTTGCCATTCTCGAAGACTGTGCTTATGTCGTGCAGCACTTCCTTGTCTTCAAATGATTTGCAGAGATTCTTTATTTCTATCATCTGATGATCGTTGTTGGCTTGTGGAACTTGTCATGACAGTAGTTGGGTGAGAAACACGTCGGAGAAGAGTATCAGCACGCTGCTCGACACCACGGCGTCGGTGCTCGACTTGCCTACTTCCACCGAACCGCCTTCCACCGAATAGCCGTAATATGACGACACACTCGAAATGATGAAGGCAAAGAAAAGACTCTTTATGATGCTCATCCACATGAACCATGGGTTGAAATCGTGCTGGAGGCCAACAGTGAGGTCTTCCACGCTAAGAACGTGCCCGAAGAAAGCTGTGGCATAGGCTCCCAAAATGCCGGTGGCAGCACTGAAAATCACCAGAAAGGGCATGATGGTGAGCATTCCAAGAATCTTGGGAAGAATGAGGTAGCTTGCCGAGTTCACACCCATTATCTCCAATGCATCTATCTGTTGGGTGACACGCATGGTGCCCAATTCTGAAGCGATGTTCGACCCAACCTTGCCTGCCAGGATGAGACACATGATGGATGAGGAGAACTCCAAAAGCATGATTTCGCGAGTGGTGTAACCAGTGACGAATTTTGGCATCCAAGGGCTTTGGATGTTGAGCTTCATTTGGATGCATATCACAGCTCCAATAAAAAAGGAGATGAGCAGCACGATGCCGATGGAATCGACACCAAGTGCCGACATTTCCTTCACATATTTCTTGAGAAACATCCTGAAGCGCTCTGGGCGTGAAAAGGTCCTGCCCATGAGAATAAGGTATTCTCCGAATGTTTGCAGCGAATTGATGATAAACATGGTGACGTTATGTGAACTGCAAAATTACGCCTTTTTTCCAAAATAACACAACAAAAAACGTTTTTTATGTTTTTTTCTTGTTAGGTGGATTCAACTAAGCATTATACCCTTATCGCTCGTGAGGTTTCTTCATTTGTGTCATTTTCCTTCGGCTAAAGACATAAAAACGTGGTGTTTATTTTGCCTTTCCATAAAATGTAAGTAACTTTGCCGCTGATATTGTGCGCATTGACAAGCGTCGTGGTGTTGGCGCGGTATGTTTCACACGAAACAAAGGTAGAAAGACAATCATTATGGATTATAAACATCAGTTGAGAAGTGCTGTTTGCACCGAGGGTCGCAAGATGGCAGGAGCAAGGGCGTTATGGGTGGCTGCTGGCATGAAGCATGAGCAGTTTGGAAAACCCATCATCGCCATAGTCAACTCGTTCACACAGTTTGTGCCTGGCCACACACATCTGCACGAGATAGGTCAGATCGTTAAGGCAGAGATAGAGCAAATGGGATGCTATGCCGCAGAGTTCAACACCATCGCCATTGACGATGGCATCGCCATGGGGCACGATGGAATGCTCTATTCCCTTCCATCAAGAGACATCATAGCCGATTCTGTGGAATACATGGTCAATGCGCACAAGGCTGATGCCATGGTGTGCATCTCCAACTGCGACAAAGTGACCCCTGGAATGCTCATGGCGGCTATGAGGCTCAACATACCTGCAGTGTTCGTCAGTGGCGGACCTATGGAGGCTGGAAGGTGGAGAGGAGAGAATGCCGACCTCATCACTGCAATGGTGAAGGGCGCCGACCCCACCATGAGCGATGACGACGTGGCAGAACTCGAACAATGTGCCTGTCCGGGATGTGGCAGTTGTTCGGGCATGTTCACTGCCAACTCCATGAACTCGCTAACCGAGGCAATAGGATTGTCATTGCCTGGCAACGGCACCATCGTGGCTACACATGCCAATCGCGTGCGCTTGTTCAAGGACGCTGCAAAGTTGATTGTGGAAAATGCATTCAAGTATTATCGCGATGGCGACGATAGCGTGTTGCCTCGAAGCATCGCAACAAGAAAGACTTTCCTCAATGCAATGGCTCTCGATATCGCTATGGGCGGCTCCACCAATACCGTGCTCCATCTGCTCGCAGTGGCGCAGGAGGCTGGCGTGGACTTCAAGATGGCTGACATCGACAACCTGAGCCGGAAGGTGCCATGCCTCTGCAAACTATCACCCAACACGCAGAAATATAGCGTGCAGGAATGTGGTAGGGCTGGCGGCATCCTCGGTATCATTGGAGAACTATACCAAGGTGGTCTGGTGGATGGCAGTGCCATCCGAGTGGATGGACTGACATTGGAAGAGGCAATAGGAAAATACAGCATCTCAGACCCGGTGGCATTATCTGAAGGCATCGACGACGAGGCGCTGCGCATCTACAAGAGCGCTCCTGGAGGCAAGTTCTCCACCAAAATGGGTTCGCAGGATGCTGAATGGCATGAACTCGATACCGATCGCGAAAATGGTTGCATACGCGACATCAGCCACGCTTACACCAAGGATGGTGGCTTGGCTGTGCTCTTCGGCAACATCGCCAAGGATGGCTGCGTGGTGAAGACCGCCGGCGTGGATGAGGAATTGTGGCATTTCCGCGGACCAGCAAAGGTGTTCGACTCCCAAGAGGCTGCCTGCGACGGAATACTCGGAGGACAAGTGAAGAGTGGCGACTGCGTGGTGATAACCCACGAAGGTCCAAAGGGTGGTCCTGGAATGCAGGAGATGCTTTATCCCACATCATATATAAAGAGCATGCACCTGGGCAAGGAATGTGCTCTCATCACCGACGGACGCTTCTCTGGCGGTACGTCGGGACTGAGCATAGGACACATCTCACCAGAGGCTGCCTCTGGAGGCGAAATAGGAAAAATAGTCGATGGGGACATCATCGTAATCGACATACCCAACCGCAGCATCATGGTGGAACTGACCGATGAGGAACTTGCTGCGCGCAGTCCCCGTCCTCTCACACGCAAGCGTGAGGTGAGCAAGGCTCTCAAGTCCTACGCACAAAGTGTTAGCTCTGCCGACAAGGGTGGTGTGAGAATCATAGAATAAACTCGTTGACATGAAAGAAATCATCACAGGTGCAGAGGCTTTGATGCGCTCATTGTGCGCCGAGGGCGTGAAAACCATCTTCGGCTATCCTGGAGGTGCCATCATGCCTGTTTATGATGCCTTGTACGACTATACCAGAGGCGAGAAGAAAGCCTTCGACCATATCTTGGTTAGACATGAGCAGGCTGCCACACATGCTGCCGAGGGATATGCCCGCGTCAGTGGCGAGGTGGGGGTGTGCATAGTGACAAGTGGTCCTGGTGCCACCAACACTCTTACAGGTGTGGCGGATGCAATGATGGACTCCACTCCCATAGTCGTCATAGCAGGACAGGTGGGCGTGGGTGCATTGGGCACGGATGCCTTCCAAGAGGTGGACCTCGTGGGCGTGGCACAGCCAATATCCAAATGGAGCTATCAGATAAGGAGACCGGAAGACGTGGCTTGGGCTGTGAGCAGGGCTTTCTTCATCGCAAGGAGTGGAAGACCGGGACCTGTGGTTCTCGACTTCCCTAAAAACGCGCAGGTGCATACCACGGAATGGGAACCAAAGCATGTGGATTTCATAAGAAGTTATGTGCCGTTCCCAAAACCTGATGAACAGGCGGTGAGAAAGGCTGCCGAAATAATCAACAAGGCGCAAAAGCCGTTAGCTCTCGTAGGACAGGGAGTGGAACTGGGAAATGCACACAACGAATTGCTGGAATTCATCGAGAAGGCTGGCATACCCGCAGGCAGAACAATGCTGGGACTGTCGGCGTTGCCTTCCGATCATCCTCTCAATGTGGGAATGCTCGGAATGCATGGCAACTATGCACCCAATATCAAGGAGCAGGAATGCGACGTGCTCATAGCTATCGGCATGCGCTTCAGCGATAGGGTGACAGGAAACACTGCTACTTATGCTCGGCAGGCGAAGGTGATACACCTCGACATCGACAAGTCGGAAATAGACAAGAACGTGAAGACTGACGTGGCTGTGGTGGGGGACTGCAAGGTGACATTGCCGGCAATCACCAGGCTGCTTAAGAAAACCCGACACGATGAATGGCGGGAGAGTTTTCGCGACCTCGACAAGATGGAGTATGAGAGAGTGGTGGCACCTGCCATTCATCCTCAAGATGGTCCGCTGCTGATGGGTGAGGTGGTGAACGCCGTGGCAGAGGCAACCAAGGGTGATGCTGTATTGGTAACCGATGTGGGGCAAAACCAACTGTTCTCATGTCGTTATTTCAAATACAGGAAAAAACGCTCTGTGGTGAGCAGCGGTGGCCTTGGTACCATGGGCTTTGGATTGCCAGCGGCCATTGGGGCTGCCTTTGGCGCCCACGACCGCACCATCTGCTGCTTCATGGGTGACGGTGGTCTGCAGATGAGCATACAGGAGTTTGGCACCATCATGGAGCAACGCACGCCAGTGAAGATGATTCTTCTCAACAACAACTATCTCGGGAATGTGCGGCAATGGCAAGACATGTTCTGGAACAAGCGTAAATCATTCACGAGGATGATGAATCCTCAATATGAACTTATTGCCTCAGCCTACAACATAGGATATAGGGTGGTGCAGGACCGTGCTGACCTCTCTGCGGCGATAGAAGAGATGTTGGCTGCCGACGGTCCTTTCTTGTTGGAATGTGCAATAAAGGAAGATGACGACGTGCTGCCAATGACCCCACCGGGAAAGAACGTGGACGAAATGCAATTGGAAATCTGACGGGTTTATGGAAAAGAAATTTTATACGTTGTTGGTGTATTCTGAGAATATCGCCGGTATCCTCAACCAGATAACGGCTGTCTTCACACGCCGACAAGTGAACATAGAAAGTCTCAACGTGTCGGCGTCAAGCATCGATGGTGTACACAAGTACACCATCACGGCATGGAGTGACCAAGACCAGATAGAGAAAATCACCAAGCAGATAGAGAAGAAAATCGATGTGGTGAAGGCGAAATTCTATACCGACGACCAATTGTTCATATGCGAGTCGGGACTGTTCAAACTGTCCACCCAGGAGGTGCTCAACAATTCTGAGGTGTCACGCATCATCAGACGATATGATGCGCAAATCACAGAGGTCAACCCCACTTATGTCGCAGTGGTGAAAAGTGGAATGACGGAAGACATAGTGTCGATGTTCCATGCCCTCAACTCTTTTGGCTGTGTGTTGCAATACACCCGTAGCGGAAGGATTGCCATCACTCGCAGCACAGAGGAGGAGGTGAGTGCTTTCCTTGAACAACAAGAAAAAGATTATCAAGATGTTAAAAGATAAGGTGGGGTGCTATCCCTTCTTGGCAGAACCTTTCCATTGCGACTGTTCCAAAAGACTGATGATGGGGCATCTGGGAAACCATTTGCTCAATGCCGCCGACTTCCATTCCTCTGAACGTGGATTTGGCATGGCTTTCCTCAATAGCATCAACAAGACGTGGGTGCTCTCGCGTCTCGCCATCGAGATGGAGGAAATGCCTCCAATGTATGCCAAGTTCAATGTGGAGACATGGGTGGAGAGTGCCATGAGATTCTTCACCAACCGTAACTTCAAGGTGGTGGATTCTGGCAACGGGAAGGTTTATGGATATGGACGCTCCGTGTGGGCGATGATCGATACTGAGACAAGGCAGCCGGCAGATTTGCTCGGCATCAACAAGGGCACATTGTCAGACTATGTGGAAAAGGGAAAGGAATGTCCCATAGCCAAAAGTTCAAGGGTGAATGTTGGAGCTGAGGCTCCCATGGTTGGCTCTTTTTTGGTTAAATACACCGACATCGACATCAATGGGCATCTTAATAGCGTGAAATATATCGAACATGTGCTCGACCTTTTCGACCTCGATTGGCACAATAGCCATCCCGTGAGAAGATTGGAGATAGCATACGTGGCAGAGGCGCATTGTGGCGACACTGTGAATGTTTATAGAGAGAAAGCGGAGGAAGACACCTGGCACTTCCGGTTGTGCCGAGAGGGACAGGATGGTCAGGACGAGGTGGAAATATGCAGAACCCTTGTCAAATTCTGACAAGATTGAAAGTATTTTTGGCTGTTTCGCTTTTAATTCGTAACTTTGCGGCGTTTTTTACGACAATTTACTAATACATTATATCATCAACATCAGGCAGGATGGAAAGGGGCTGAAAGAATTGGCTGCTTGTCGCCTGTTTGTTTATAAGAAAAACGTTTATGGCAGAAATGAATTTTGGTGGCGTGATCGAGACTGTTGTCACCAGCAAGGAGTTCTCTTTGGAGAAAGCACGTGAAGTACTTAAAGATGAGACTATAGCCGTAATTGGCTATGGCATTCAGGGACCAGGCCAGGCTTGCAACCTGCGCGACAATGGTTTCAATGTTATCGTGGGACAGCGTCCTGGCAAGACATACGAGAAGGCTGTGGCTGACGGATGGGTGCCTGGCAAGACTCTTTTCTCCATAGAGGAGGCTGCAGAGAAGGGTACCATCGTGTGCATGCTCCTTTCTGATGCAGGACAAATTCAGGCTTGGCCAAAAATCAAGCCACATCTCACACCTGGCAAGGCTCTGTATTATTCTCATGGCTTCGCCATCAATTGGAGCGACCGCACAGGTGTTGTGCCACCAGAGGATGTGGATGTCATCCTCGTGGCTCCTAAAGGCTCGGGTACATCACTGCGCACCATGTTCCTCGAAGGACGTGGACTCAACTGTTCCTACGCCGTTTATCAAGATGCTACTGGCAAGGCTGAGGAACGCACCATCGCTTTCGGAATCGGCATAGGTGCTGGATATCTCTTCAAGACCACTTTCGAGCGTGAGGCAACTTCAGACCTCACGGGTGAGCGTGGTTCGCTCATGGGAGCCATCGAAGGACTGCTCGAAGCTCAGTACGAGGTGCTGCGCGAACATGGACACTCGCCTTCTGAGGCTTTCAACGAGACGGTGGAGGAACTAACACAAAGCCTTGGCCCGCTCTTCGGACAGAAAGGTATGGACTGGATGTATGCCAACTGCTCTACAACAGCTCAGCGTGGAGCTCTCGACTGGGCACCACGGTTCAAGCAGGCCATCAAACCGGTGATGGAATGGCTGTATCTCTCCGTGCAAACAGGCAAGGAGGCTCAGATTTCCATCGACTCCAACTCAAAGGAGGATTATCGTGCAGGACTCGAAAAAGAACTTGAGGCAATGCGCAACATGGAGATGTGGAGAGCCGGTGAGACCGTCCGCAAACTGCGCCCCGAGAACAACTAATAGCAAAAAAACAGTTAGCAAAAAGCTAATAGTAAAAAGCTAATAGCAAAAAACTGATAGCAAGAGTTCTTTGCTATCTCAATACAGCTCTATAGTGTCTATAGCCTTCTATAGATTCTATAGAGTTTCTTTTTATATCTATAGCTTCTATAGCATCTATCCCCCCTATTGCATCTATAGCATCTATAGCTTCTATAGCATCTATAGTTTCTATAGCATCTATCCCCCTCTCCCCCTTCTTTCCCCTCATCTGCGCCTCTTTTGCGACAGGTTTTGGGGGTATGAGCGCCATCTGTCGTAAAATCCGTTGCTTGTCGCACGCTTTTTAAGCGAAAATCAAGAAAAATCATTATGCGCCATCAAAACCGCATTACTTTTGCACCAGAAAAAACAAAGACAGGCGAGCCTGTCACACAAAAAAGAGATAAAAAAACAAAAAGTAAAACATAAAAAAGAATTCAAAAATGAAAACAAAGATTTCAATAATGGTAGCAATGATGATGGTTGCACTCACAAGTTCAGCAATGCCATATACAGAAGCAAGCAACAAAGCCCTGTTCCTCAGTGACAAGATGGCTTACGAACTCAACTTGACAGAATCACAGCTTGATGCAGTGTATGAGATAAACCTCGACTACTTGCTCAACGTTGAAGATGAGTCAGATATGTTCGGCTACATGTGGGAAATTCGTAACCGCGACATGAAACTGGTGCTCTCCGACTGGCAATACAACCAATACCTCACCTGCGATTGGTTCAACAAGCCCTTCACATGCAAAGCCGAAGGTTGGACATTGGCTGTCAACGACCGATACAATGAGGGACAGTTCTTCGTGAATCAGCCAGACGTGTTCACCAGCTATCAGGGTGGTCACAACCTAATGGAAACCAGCTTCTATGAAGGTCAGAACATCGTCAAGTCAAATGTCTCCAGTTATCTCGGTCAGACAAAATGACAGAAATAGATTTTTCCGAGCAGATTTATTAAATCATTATTACAACACTCGCCCGATGCTTGAGCCAGCATCGGGCTTTTTTGTTGCCTGCCACCTCAGAGTATTCCGAGTACTCCGATTATTCCTATTATTCCGATCCCTCTACCCCAAATTAGAAGTTTTCTTGATATGACAAAAACAATCATTATCCGTCATATTGAAAACACCTTATATGAAAATGATTAAACGTCTTATGTGCAGCCGGTTGCTGCTGTTGTCATTCATATTCAGTCTTTGCAGTGTGTACGCCCTGTCTCAGAACACATTGAAAAGGGGCGAATATTATTTGCGAAATAAAGCCTCGGGACTTTATCTCAATGCCGGCGCCTTGTGGGGTACTCAGGCAGTTTTGAGCGAACATGCTCTTGCCATGACCATTGAGGCGGCAGCATCGGGTTCCTACTATATTTTTACTGGCTTTGGCGAGGCTGGAGACAGATGCTTGGGGTGGGACAATGGCTATTTGTATCTCGATAGGAGTAGTGAGGCATGGGCTATTCGTGCCGGACAGGATGGCTTCTACGTCATGCCCAATCCCAATGGGGGATATGTGGGATATGATGGTTCGAAAATTGTCGCCACCAACTTGCAAAACCCTGCAAGCGATGCCGCACAGTGGGAGTTCCTCACACGAGAGCAGATGCTCACAGGCATGCTCTCAGCCAATCATGCCGTGGATGCCACTTTCTTGATTTCCAACCCTCGATTCGACCGTAATTTCGGACCTAACAATTGGGAAGGAAGTGGATTCGCTGTTGGTGGTGAGGCAGGCGGCAATGGCAATGGTAACTTTTGCGCCGAGGTGTGGAACACCAATTTCGACGTTAATCAGACTTTGGAGAATGTGCCTAATGGACAGTATCGTCTCAAGATACAAGGCTTCTATCGGTATAACAATACAAATCGCAACACCAACAGCGTGGCAGTGCAAACACATCAATGGGGAATGGAACAACTGTATTCAAAACTTTATGCCAACGATGTGGAGACTTCCTTGCAAAGTATTGTAAGTGAGAGGGAGCATATGATACAACTGGGGCTGGAAGGAGGAAATTCAGATCTTCCCTTCTCCATGACCGAAGCCGCCAACGCCTTCTCGGCTGGACTTTATACCGACAACCAGGTGGTGGTCAATGTCACCGACCACCATCTCACCATTGGCGTGAGGAAGACACGGCAGGATGGCTGCGACTGGACCATTTGGGACAACTTCGAACTCACTCTGCTGGCTCTCGGTGACAATAGTGACTATGACGTGAGCGGAGGAAATGGCAATACGGACTATGACAATGCTTCCTTCGACAATCCCATCGACATGACATCAAAGATTGTCAATCCTCAGTTCCAAAATACGAGCGGGTGGGCGGGGGCACCTGTCATCGGTGGATGGGGATACAACACCAATGCCGAGAAATACAACACTACGTTTGATGTAAACCAAAAAATCAATGGTCTGCCAAATGGCTGGTATCGTCTGAAAGCCCAGGGCTTTTATAGATATGGCGACTATAAAGAGGAGCAACACAAGTCTTATTATGGTGGAGGATGGGAGGAAAACGATGCCAACAACATGTATGCCATGTACACCATACCGTATGCTGTGATAAGCAGAAAATTAGGATTGGAGAAACACCTCGCCATGCTGTATGGAAACCGCGTTGCCGTTGGTCTGCCTTCTCCTTTTGACTACGCTCACGAAGAAAAGACACATACCGACGACTACGAAACAGAATTGGGATGGGTGCCCAACACTCAAGGTGGGGCGACAGAGGCGTTCAGCAATGGAGAATATCCTGTGGAACTGCTTGTGCCTGTCACTGATGGCACGCTGACCGTGGGAGTGAAAAAATCATTGGGGTACAAATACGACTGGGCTTGTTGGGACAACTTCAGACTCGAATATCTTGGAAAGGACAGTCTTGTCTATGTGGAAGGAATCAATGTGGATAGGAATACCATCGACATGGTTGTCTATGAAAAGAGACAGTTGAGCGCCAAGGTGATGCCGGCAGAGGCTTCGGATACTACGCTCCTATGGTCATCATCCAACACTTCGGTTGTTGAGGTGGATGCCAATGGGTTGTTGACGGCACGAGGTGAGGGAAGCGCCACCATCACCGTGAGGGCATGCGGTGCTGACGGTGGGACGTTGATGGCTTTCATTCCCATTACCGTAGGGAATGGATATCCTAACGTGTATTCATTGAAAATAAATGAGATACAAGTGTCGAACACAGATATGTTTGTTGACCCGTCATACAACTACGGAGGATATATCGAACTATACAATCCTTCAGACAAAGGTGTATCGTTGAGAAACCTTTATGTTAGCGATGATGCCTCCAATCTTCTGAAATGCCGCCTTACATCAAAAAGTGGGGCTGTGCCTGCTAAAGGCTTCGGACTGATATGGTTCGACCACCGTGAGACATACGACGGGCAAGTGGACTTCAAGCTCGACATGGACGGAGGAACTATTTACCTAAGCGATGCCAATGGCAATGTCATAGCAAGTGAGACGTATCCACCTGCCGTGACACGTACGTCATATACAAGAATCATCGACGGTCACGACGGATGGGCAATTACGGCGTATCCCACGCCAGGGAAAAGCAATGCTTATTGCAAGGTGTTCATAAATGCTTCGAATTATACACGATTGGAAATGCCCGTGGTAAGCCATGAGTCGCAACTCTTCAAGGGGGCGTTCACTATGAATGTGGACATTCCACAAGGGGCGACGTTGTATTATACTACTGACGGCTCCACACCAACGGAAACAAACGGGATGGTGAGCAGCGACGGCACCTTTGAGGTGAACAAAACCACCATTCTGCGACTGAGACTGTTCAAACAGGGTATGTTGCCAAGTGCGGTGAAGACATGCTCCTATATTTACAACGACAAGGACTACATGCTGCCTGTCCTTTCGGTGGTGTCTGCTCCTGTCAACCTCTACGATGACAAAATGGGCATATTGGTCACCGGCACAAACGGAATTACGGGAAGTGGCATCAACTTCAATTGCAACTGGAACATGGAATGGGATCGCCCCGCCAATTTCGACTATATCGACGGTAACAAAGGCGAAACTTACAGCCAGGAAGTCGATATGTCTCGTTTTGGTGGTTGGAGCCGCTCGTGGTATCCTTACAACTTCAAGTTGAATGCACAGAAGGTGTACGAAAACCTCAACTATATGGATTATCCTTTCTTTGGAAACAAACCATATCTCAAACACAAGGTGCTGCAAGTGAGAAATGGCGGCAACGACCTCTTGTGCCGCATAAAGGATGCCTCGCTGCAACACATCATCATCTCCAGTGGTTTCCATCTCGACTGCCAGGACTACATGCCTGTGCATGGCTTCATCAACGGACAATATACGGGAATGCTCAACATGCGAGAGCCAAGCAACAAACATTTCGCATACTCCAACTACGGCATCGACACCGACTTGATGGACCAAATGGAACTTGGTGGGGGCATAGACCTGAAGGTGGGCAATCTTGACGCTTTCAACAGATGGAGGGAACTGTCTGCTTCGGCTGCTCAGGAAAGTACCTACAAGCAAATATGCGACTTGGTTGACATCGACGAGTTCATCAACTACATGGCAACACAGATATTCCTTGGTGGCGACGACTGGCCAGGAAACAATTGCAAGGCATTCAAGGGGAATGATGGGAAATTCCATATTGTGCTCTTCGACATCGACCAGGCTTTGCGCTTCGACGCTTATGCTTTCACACACATAGCTAATAGTGGCAACTGCCCTCTGGTATCGATATTCCTCAACATGATGCAAAACGATACCTTCCGAAAGCAATTTATCGACACCTTCTGCCTGGTGGGGGGAAGCGTGTTTGAACCTGGTCGCTGTGCGGAAATCATCAACCGCATGTCCGACGAGATGAACCCGGCACTGGCTCTTGAGGGTCTGTCCACTGAACCTACGGCAGGGTATATGAAAGGGGTGCTAACAGAGACAAGGCGCAACACCATGATGAATGGACTGGAAAACTGGAACCTCGCGCAACTGAATACGGCAGGACAGCGAGTGAAGTTGTCTTCCAACATAAATACCGCTTCTTTGCAGGTGAACGGACTGGATGTGCCCACGGGTAGATTCGATGGTACGCTGTTCGCACCAATGGTCCTCACGGCATCTGCTCCTGAAGGGTATGTCTTCCAGGGATGGCTCGACGAAAATGGAGGCGTTGTGTCCTCTGAAAAGGATTTTGACATCTCCACGAAAGGCAATCTCACGCTCGTGGCTTCTTTCAAGGCGATGGCTTCTGATGCCGATTTGGTGAGGGACATCGCCACGCCTGTCAAGGTGAACGAAGTGAGTGCCGGCAACAGCGTGTATGTGAATGACTGGATGAAGAAAAACGACTGGTTCGAACTCTTCAACAACACCGACGAGTCCCTCGATGTGGCTGGACTTTATGTTAGCGACGATATCGACCAACCACTGAAATACCAAATCCCTGAGGGCAACGGTGTGGTGAATACCATCATACCGGCTGGTGGACACTTGATAGTATGGGCGGACAAATTGGAAAGCATCTCGCAGATACACACCAATTTCAAGTTGGCAAATGTTGATGGCAACATGGTGTTGGTAAGCAGCAGCGATGACTTCGTGGCACGCAACAGCCATTACTTCGCCTCTCATCCTGCCATGCGCTCCTTCGTGGAGGGAATGACCTACATCGCACATGGGGGCGACCAGACGGTGGGGCGCTATCCTGACGGTGGACGGTATTTCTATAAGATGTCGAAACCAACTATAGAGCGCACAAACACCATTCTCTCTTGCGACTCTTTGGTGGGAGAGGACCAGAACTTGATGCTCAGCGATAGTCCGTTTGCCCTCAACTTGGCTAAAGGATGGAACTGGGTGTCGCACAACTTGTCGGAGGATGTCGCTGTTGGCAAATTCTCCAACAAGGCCGCAAGAATAGTGGGACATGACAAGGAGGCTTTCCTCGATGCCACTTACGGAATGGTGGGCTCGCTCAAGAGCATGGCAGCAGGCAATTTGTACAAGGTGAAGATGGACGACGCAGACTTGTTCACCAGCGATGTGGCTTCGTGCAGGAGCGACATGCCTATCGCTCTCCTCCCCGGGTGGAACTGGATAGGCTATCCTGTGGATGGGACTCAGACTCTTGCAGCGGCTCTTGCTGACTATCCTGCCGATGATGGCGACCAGATAGTGGGTCAGGATGGCTTCTCCATCTTTGCTGATGGAACGTGGACCGGTTCCTTGAACGCAATGGAGACAGGACATGGATACCTGCTCTTCACCAATAGGGCGAAAATATTGAGGTTTGCAAGTCCGATGGTGCCTGTGAACATCAACAAGGCTCGGAGAAGCGGACTCATGGAACGACAATTTGGAGTGGACAAGCACGCTTATCCTAATGTGATGGGCATGGTGGCTGTGCTTGAGAAGGACGGAGTGCCTGTGGAGTCGGGGCGATTCATCATCGTGGCTTATTCCGACGACGTGTGTAGAGGTGCCGGCAAATGGGTCGATGACCTTGGCTTCGTCACTATTTATGGCGAGGGAGGGGAAGACCTGTATTTCAGAGCTCTCGACCAGATGGATGGCTCTATGTATGAGATAGCTGAACGCTTTGCTTTCCAACCAATGGTGAAAGGCAGCATGTCGTCTCCATGCGTGCTTGCCATAGGCGAGATGGTGGAGGGTGAAAACGTGCCTACAGGACTTGCAGACATTGCCAATGGCGCGGACTCTACCATCGAGGGATTCTACAGCATTGGTGGCGTGAAGGTCTCTTCTCGCTCAAAAGACCTGCCCTCTGGACTTTATGTGGTGAAATTTGCAGATGGCACTTGTAGAAAGGTAAATATTAAATAAAAACTTCCAATAATGAAGAAAAAGATTTTTTCTTTGGTGATGTTGGTCATGGCGGTATGCGGATTGCACGCCCAGGGCATGGTGGAGGTGAAATACCATGGCACGACGGCAGAGGTGACTGTTCCAGATGACGTGCAAGGGGTCACCTATTCCGTTTCGGGGGCTAATGTGGTAATTAGTTCCACAACCACCACAACAGAGTATATATATAATGTGTCTGGCTCTTCTGATGATGGTTCGCTCACCATTTATGGCTCCTACAAGTTTACGCTACGTCTGGATGGCGTGCAACTCACCAACGCTCATGGTGGTGCGGCTATTGATGTGGAGTGTGGCAAGCGGGTCGCCGTGGAATTGGTTGAAGGCACTGTTAGCTCCTTGGCAGACTCTCCAATGGGGGCGCAAAAGGCGGCATTGTATTTCAAGGGGCATCCCGAATTCAAATTGTCGGGGACTCTGAATGTGACGGGAAGGCTGAAACATGCCATCTGCGCCAAGGAATACATGGAACTGAAAAGTTCTACTGGATGCATAAACATTCTCGGCGCTGTCAGTGATGGCATACATTGCGGCAAAGGCAACCCGGGGGATGGCAACAACTACTTCCTTATGGATGGTGGCACGGTGGACATCACCAATGTGGGCAGTGATGGCATCGACACCGACGACTATGGAACCATCAGAATAAATGGTGGGGCGCTGAGCCTGAATGTGGGCGACGCAGCCACAGCCTTGAAGGCTGACAGCATAGTGGCTGTGACTGGGGGAACGGTGAACGTGTCGGTAACGGGGGATGACAGTGAAGGCATACGTGCTCGTTACTCTGTTGACATTTCAGGGGGTGACATCCATGTCATGGTGACTGGAAAAGGCAGCAAGGCAATCAAAGGAAAGAGGATTAGTGAACTGTCCACCGTGCTCAATGGTGGCTTCGTGAACATCAGTGGTGGTGTGACCAACATCTACGCCCTTGGAGATGGAATGATGGATGCCATGGGCGACACGTTAAGATGTGGGGGCATTTATGTGGATGCCGACTTGAAGCAGACGGCGGGAGAGGTCAATATTGTGGCAATGGGCATGGAGACCACGCCTATAAAGGTGGATGGTGATGACACTTGGACTGGTGGCTCACGCAATATCGTGCGGACTCCATGGCACACCAATGCTTTTGATTACCAATACGACATGACTGTATATGCTGTGGTGGAGAAGAACGGAGAAAGGGTTGACGACTATTCCAACATGGCTGTAGGGGCTTTCATCGGTGACGAATGTGTGGGATATGCTGTCTTCGAGACCGCTGATTATGGTATCATGAGAGTGAGAAGTCTCACGGCGGAGTCTCAGGAAGTTAATTTCAAAGTTTTTGACTATGACACCATGAGGGAGTATGAGGCAAATGCCGACCGTGATGTTGCTTTCATGTCGATGGGGAATGTGGGTGCTCCCAGCCAACCAGTGGTGCTCAACTATCGCCCAAGAGGACTTTTGGGGGATGTGAATGTCGATGGTGTGGTGGATGTGAACGACGTGATGATGATAGTGGAATATATCTTGGGATACGAGAATGAAAACTTCCATATTGAGAACGCGGACCTGGACGATAACCAATCTATAGGCGTGAATGATGTAACCCTTGTGGTTGCAATAATTTTGGATTGACCAACTTTGACCTACATCAAGAATCTGGCATATTTAGCGAAAAAATGTGCCAGATTTCTTGTTGTGTGCGCAAACAGCACTACCTTTGCATCGTCAAAAGGATAAAACAGACCAAGGTCAGCAATAAAAGATCAGCATATAAATAGGCTTGGCCAAGAAGAAAAAAGATTAGCATGGTATTGGTTTAAGGTAGAAAAGATGTTATGTGAAAAAGAGAAATAGAGAAGCAAGAAATAAAAATAAAAAGTAAGGATAAAAGGTATTGGTTAAGGAAAAAGGATTGTATAAAGGATGACAATTATGGGTAAGTGACCCATCAAAAAAAAAGATTGTGTAAAATTCAGGTTAACCGCTCATGCCGTGATGGTAGCAGCGTATTGTTTCATTAAAAATTAAAGAAAGGGTAAAAAGATGAACATGACAATTGTATTGATTTTTGCAATAATGATTGCATCAGGATTTCTGTTCGAGAACACAATAGAGAAACAGTAACTCGGACATGGTAAAATAGAAAGTATAACTTATTAATTTATATAAAAGAATGGGCGGACCCGAAATGTCGGTGTCCGCCCGTTTTAGTTCTACAAAGTGTTAATTATAAGTTGGGCGTTCAAAAAATAGCCTTACTTAACCCTTTGGCTTTCAGTTTCTTCTCTTTTGCTCTTGAAGAAGCGCTCCAGGAAGTCTATCTTGTCTCTGTTTGGTACCATGATGAGCGATGCGCCATTGCTGAACTGCATCGTGGTGGGTTTTGACTCATCGAATGTGGGCCAGTAGGGCAGACCTTTGCCGTTGGGGTTGCAGGTCTTGGCGAAATTCACCCAATATTGCTGTATTATCTCTGCCAATGCTGCCTCGGCAGGATATTTTTCTGGTTTTGATTGGAATTCACCATTGAGATATAGGATGTCGTCTGCATGCGACACGCCCCGCCTGCGTTTGTCTTGTGAGAAACTGCGCTCCGAGGGTTGTGCGAGGAAGGCTGCGTAAGCAGGACTTTTGCCTGTCTTGCTTTGAAGGTTCGCCCATGCGAACGATGGCCATGCGAAGCCTACGTCACGGAAGGCATCGGCGTTGCCGTGGAATGCCTCGTCGGGGGTGTTGCCGGGATAGAGTTTGAGGGCCTCGTCGATGTAGTTGCCGAAAATGCCACGGGCTGCCGCCTTGTATTCCTCTGGCTTGATGTTGCCGGTGAAGAGAACTCCCTCGTCGCTGTTGGTCATTATTATCACAGGCACGTCGTTGTAGTCGCCTCGCTCGTAATTCCTATAGAGGTCGTCGGTGATGACATAACCATCGACACAAGGCCAGAAACCACCAAAGCCAACATCATTGCCGCACAATTCCATGGCATCCATCTTGCGCAGTTGCTTGAGCGACTTCTTTTTCAAGTGCTTTTGGAATGCAAGTCCTTGTGCCTCTGCACCTTTCTGCGAGGCGTTGACGATGAGCGTGCGAGGGGAGTCGGACCAAGGGGCGAACGAACCGCCGCTCTGGCTGATGGCGGCTCTGAAGAGCCCTTTGGCGAGAGGCGAACCACAGAGGATGCTGCAACTGATGGCTCCGGCTGACTCACCGAAGATGGTGACCTTGGAGGGGTCGCCACCGAAATTGGAGATATTGCGCTGAACCCATTTCAGGGCGTAAATCTGGTCGAGAATGCCATAGTTGCCGCTGTGACCTCCTGCCGACTCTTTCGCTAATTCGGGATGTGCCATGAAGCCAAGGGCTCCCGTGCGGTATTCTATGCTGACAATAACCACTCCACGATGGGCAAGGCTCGTCCAAAGGTCGCCTCCGTAATGTTCTGTTTGGAAACCACCACCATGAATCCACACCATCACAGGCAGGCGGTCGGTGGTGGAGGTGGCAGGGGTGGCAATGCCAAGGTAGAGACAGTCCTCACTCATCTCGGGGCGTGGACTGTTGCGGCGCCATGGCTGTGGTGGCCAAGGACCAAACTTGTCGCATACTCTCACTCCTTCCCAGGCGGTGGCGGGTTGTGGCTCACGCCAGCGAAGGTCGCCTACAGGGGGTGCTGCGTAGGGTATGGCGCGATATACGGCAAGGTTGCCTTCCACAAGCACGCCTTCCACGGCGCCTGTTTCTACGTTTGTCCTCAACAATGGCTGGCTTTGGAGGTTGAGGACCATGCCAAAGAGTGCAAGGAACAGGAAAACAAAATACTTTTTCATAGCTTTCTTATTTTATTAATTTAAATTTTGGTATCAGCGTTTTTTGCACTATTTTTGCATCTTCATGAAAGTTTTCAATGGCAAAAGTGACGAATTGCTGGAATTCATCCGGGATGGAAGACCATTGACGGGTGCCGACAAGCTCAACCTTATCGTGCAGTTGAGCATACCTTCCATTTTGGCTCAGATTACCAGCGTCGTGATGTTTTTCATCGACCAGGCAATGGTGGGGCATCTTGGTGAGAAGGCTTCTGCCGCATGTGGTTTGGTGGAGACTTCCACATGGTTGCTGGGCAGTCTGACCGGGGCTGCATCCATGGGCTTTTCTGTCCAGGTGGCGCATTTCATTGGTGCCAACGACTTTGTCAAGGCTCGGCAGGTGTTTCGTCATGCGCTTGTTGTCACCACCGTGCTCAGCCTGCTGTTGTTAGTGGTGGCTGTCTCCATAGCACGACCTTTGCCATATTGGCTCGGTGGGGGGGAGGACATCGCACGTGATGCTTCCTTGTATTTCCTTATCTTTGCCCTTTCCGGACCTTTTTTCCAGTTGAATGGCCTTTCCGGCGCCATGCTCAAATGCACAGGCAACATGCGCATTCCCAGCCTCATCAGTGTGGTGATGTGTGTGCTTGACGTGGTTTTCAATTACATTCTCATCTATCAGTTCCACCTGGGTGTCATGGGTGCTGCCATAGGCACGTCGCTGTCAATAGTTATTTGTGGGTCGGTGCAGGTATATATCGCCGTCTTCCGCAACACCATGTTGTCGCTGCGCCGTGTAGGAGAGCATTTCTTCTGGGTAGGCGACTATCTGTGGAATGCCTTGAAGATTGGTCTGCCCATGGCTGTGCAGTCAGTGCTGATGACAGGTGCCCAGATTGTAAGCACCATGATTGTTGCTCCATTGGGCAACATCGCCATCGCTGCCAATACTCTTGGCATCACGGCTGAGAGCCTTTGCTATATGCCTGGCTATGGCATTGGAGAAGCTGCCACCACCTTGATAGGCCAGAGTGTGGGCGCGGGGCGCAAGGACTTGTGCCGCAGTTTTTCTCGCATGACACTTTTTAGCGGCATGATTGTCATGGCTGTGATGGGTGCAGTGATGTTCGTCTTTGCAAAAGAGATGATGGCGCTGATGACCCCGGTGGAGGAAATCCAGCTGTTGGGGGCCTCTTGCCTTCGCATAGAGGCGTTTGCCGAACCGATGTTTGCTGCGTCGATAGTGGCGGTATGCGTCTGTGTGGGCGCTGGCGACACTCTCATGCCTGCCGTCATCAGTCTGTGCAGTATGTGGCTGGTGCGCCTTTCCTTGGCTTATTTCCTCGCCATGCAATATGGTTTGGTGGGTGTGTGGGTTGCAATGGCAATTGAATTGACGTTGCGTGGTATCATGCACACCGTGAGGTTGTTCACTGTGAAATGGATGAAAGGATGAGACGGGACAAGGGTTGTCTCATCCCATCAACATCTTTATAGGTTTGCCACGGCTGCCTTGGTGCGGTCGAACTCTTCCACTAACTGCTGCATCACTTCGCTTACGGGGCGGATGGCTTTTACGGCGGAGGCTATCTGTCCTATTTCCAACTCTCCATTTTCCAGGTCTCCTTCGAATATGCCTCTCTTGGCAGCGGCTTGTCCAAGGATAGCTCTCAGGTCTTCCACGGCGGCTCCTTCCTTCTCTGCTTGTAGTATGCGGCAGTAGAGGTCGTTCTTCACCAGTCGGGTGGGGGAGATGAGCTTCAGCGTAAGCATGGTGTCGCCTTCTTCCAGATTGGTGCATCGCTCTTTGTAGGCTTCTGAAGCGCTGCTCTCGGTGGTGAGGGCGAATAGCGTGCCTATCTGCACACCTTCTGCACCCAATGCCATGCTGGCAAGCATCGCCTGACCAGAACCAATGCCGCCTGCGGCTATCAATGGCAGGGTGGTGGCTTGACGCACCTGAGGGATTAGTGTCAGGGTGGTGGTCTCCTCTCGTCCATTGTGGCCGCCAGCCTCGAATCCTTCTGCCACGATGGCATCCACGCCGGCTTCCTCGCATTTGCGGGCAAACTTGGAACTCGACACCACATGTGCCACCTTCATGCCTGCTTCGTGGAAACGTTGTGTGTATTTTTTCGGACTGCCAGCCGACGTGAAGACTATCTTCACTCCTTCAGATATTAGGATGTCCACCAACTTGTCGATTTCTGGATACATCAGAGGCACATTCACGCCCCATGGCTTGTCGGTGGCTTCTTTCATCTTGTGTATGTGCTCCACCAAGGTCTCTGGGTGCATCGAACCTGCACCAAGAAGACCCAGGCCTCCGGCGTTGCTCACTGCTGAGGCAAGGCGCCAGCCACTTATCCATACCATTCCGCCCTGGATGATGGGATATTCTATTCCGAAAAGTGTTGTGATTCTGTTCTTGTTCATGTCTTTTCTTTTGATTTCTGCGTTGCGCTTGTTTGTTTTGATGGCAATGAATTGCTGGTTGAATTCATCTCGTGCCAGTTTGCTATTCAAAACGCAAAAATAGCTATAATATGGCATTTTTCAAAGAAATTGCATGTTTTTGTTTTTCCTGATAGAACTAACCTCTTTTTTTTTGTCATTTGATGTATTTGCCGTAAATTTGCACCATAATGAATTAAGGTAAAATTTGTTTTATTTGTAAAGACTTGCTTTATAATGATTTACAATGAATTAGGAAAAACAGGGTTGCGATTGTCGAACCTCAGTTTCGGCGCCTCGTCGCTCGGTGGCGTCTTTCATGGTGTTCGTGAAGACGAGGGCATCAGAGCTGTAAATGTCGCCATCGACAATGGCATCAATTTCATCGATGTGTCACCTTATTATGGTCATCTGAAGGCTGAAATGGTCTTGGGCAAGGCGCTCAAGGACATCCCACGCGACAAATACTACCTCTCGACAAAGGTGGGACGCTACGGCAAGGATGGCGTCAACACGTGGGACTATTCTGCCAAGCGTGCTACGGAGAGCGTGTATGAGAGCATGGAACGCTTGAATGTAGATTACATCGACATCATCAATGTTCATGATGTGGAATTTGCCGACCTCCAACAGGTGGTGGACGAGACATTGCCGGCATTGGTGGAACTGCGCCGAAAGGGCGTGGTGGGGCATGTGGGCATCACTGACTTGCAGCCGGAGAACCTGAAATGGGTGATAGAGCATTCTGAAGAGGGAACGGTGGAGAGTGTGCTGTGCTTCTGCCATTATTGCCTCAACGACGACATGCTGCTCGACTACCTTGACTTCTTCGAACAGCGCGGCATAGGCGTGATAAATGCCTCGCCACTGTCCATGGGACTGCTTTCACAGCGTGGTACGCCCGACTGGCATCCGGCTCCTGAAGCTCTCAAAGAGGCTTGTCGTAAAGCTGCCGCATTCTGCACAGAGAAGGGGTATCCCATCGAGAGACTTGCCATGCAATATTCCACGAGCTTGAACCCAAGGATTGCAACCACGCTGTTCTCCAGCGCCAATCCCGACAATGTGCTCAAAAACATTGAATATATCAGTCAGCCTGCCGACCAGCAGCTGGTGGAGGAGGTGCGTGCCATCATAGGCGACCAGCAACGCGTGAGATGGAAAAACAGTTGAACAAGTTTTTTAGTATAGATTAATATAGAAATGAAAGCAATACAAATATTTGCCGAGAGGCAGATGGGAGTGGTCGAGATTGACCAGCCTGTGATGAAAGCCAACGAGGTGCTCCTGCGTCTCAATTATGTGGGGTTCTGCGGCTCCGACCTCAGCACTTTTTTAGGTAAGAATCCTATGGTGAAAATGCCTGTAATACCAGGACATGAGGTGGGTGCTGTAATAGAGAAAGTGGGTGAGGATGTGCCAGAGGGCCTGAAGCCGGGAATGGTGGTCACCGTCAACCCTTACACCAACTGTGGCAAGTGCGCTTCTTGTCGCAATGGCAGGGTGAATGCCTGTCAGCATAATGAGACTCTTGGCGTGCAGCGTGATGGTGCCATGAGGGAATACATCGCTTTGCCTTGGGAGAAAATCATACCTGCAGGACTGCTCACTCCACGTACTTGCGCACTTGTGGAACCCATGAGCGTGGGATTCCATGCCGTGTCGCGTGCACAAGTCACCGACATCGACGTAGTGCTCGTCATCGGCTGCGGCATGGTGGGCATGGGTGCCATTGTACGTAGTGCCCAGCGTGGTGCTACAGTGGTGGCTGCCGACATAGACGATGACAAGTTGGTGCTTGCTCATCAGATGGGTGCCAGTTACACCATCAATTCCAAAACAGAGGATGTTCATGCCCGACTGATGGAAATCACTTCTGGCTTCGGACCTGATGTGGTCATCGAGGCTGTGGGCAGCGCTCCGACATACCAGATGGCGGTCAACGAGGTGGCTTTCACCGGAAGGACTGTGTGCATAGGATATGCCAAGACTGAGGTGTCGTTCCAAACAAAGTTCTTTGTGCAGAAGGAACTTGACATCCGTGGCTCACGCAATGCTCAACCGTCGGATTTCCGTGCCGTGATACATTACCTTGAGCGTGGCACTTGTCCCGTGGACCAACTCATATCAAGGGTGGTGAAGCCAGAGGAGGCTCCCGACGCCATGCAGCAATGGGCTGATAACCCAGGAAAGGTGTTCCGCATCCTTGTCGATATGCAAGGGTGATGACATGCCTTATAAATGATAATCCAAAAGGTGGGAAGAAAACGAAATTCTTCCCACCTTTTCCTTAATCTGGAGTAAAAAAGATTTTTCTACTATAGCTCTATTGGCGTATAGGGCAGTCCGAATACATCGGCGACGGCCTTGAAGGTCACTTTTCCTTCCACTACATTCAGGCCAAGGGCAAGCGAGTGGTCATCCTTGCATGCCTGACGCCATCCTTTGTCTGCGAGGGCTATGGCATAGCGCAGTGTGGCATTGGTGAGGGCGATGGTAGATGTGTTGGGCACTGCTCCAGGGATGTTGGCCACGGCATAGTGTATGATGCCATCGACAGTATATACCGGCTCGGAGTGTGTGGTGGGGTGTGAGGTCTCAAAACAGCCTCCTTGGTCGATTGCCACATCCACGAGCACGGTGCCTGGCTCCATCATCTTCAGCATGTCGCGAGTGATGAGGTGGGGTGCCTTGTCGCCTGGAATCAGCACCGAACCGACAATGATGTCCACATCGGGCAGTTCCATCTCGATGTTGTGCTTGTTGGAATACACTGGCGTCACATTGGCTGGCATCTCCAGCGACAGCGTGCGCAACAGAGGCAGGGAGATGTCGGTGATGATGACACGGGCGCCCATTCCGGCTGCCACACGGGCGGCGGCTTGACCCACGGTGCCGCCACCAAGCACCAACACCTTGGCAGGGCGAACGCCTGGCACTCCGCAAATCAGCTTGCCTTTGCCTCCTTTTGTCTTTTGCAGGTAGTATGCTCCATTGATGGTTGCCATGCGTCCTGCCACTTCGCTCATGGGGATGAGCAGAGGCAGCGAGCGGTCGGGGCGTTGCACCGTCTCGTATGCAATGCATACGCCGCCGGCTTCTATCATGGCGTCGGTGAGAGGACGGTCGCAGGCGAAATGGAAATAGGTGAAGAGTATCTGTCCGGGTTTCACCAACTTGTATTCTGGCTCGATGGGCTCTTTCACCTTCACTATCATGTCTGCCACAGCGTATGTCTCCTCGATGGTGGGAAGGATGGTGGCTCCTGCCTTGATGTAGGCATTGTCGGAAAAACCGCTGCCTTCGCCTGCCGTGTGCTGAACAAATACTTCATGACCGTGGCGTACCAGTTCGGAAACACCAGCAGGGGTCATGCCCACTCTGCTCTCGTTGTTCTTGATTTCTTTTGGAATTCCGATTTTCATGGTTCTTGTGATTTTTAGATAAACAATGGTGTTTTTATCCTGTCGTTTCTCGTCCTATGATTTGACGAGAAAGTCAGGTGTCTTCTATTTTTCTATGTATTTCTTTCCGTCCTTGATGACGATGCCCGCATGTCCATGGGAACGGACACCACCGATGGTAAAGGATTTTGTCGGTTTGCCGTTGATGAATGCTTCCACCGGCGAGATATCGACAGTGTTGTCAAGGTATGCATCCACATTGCTTACGAAGTTGATGTCGTAGATGTCGCTTTGTCCGTTGGTTGATGTGAGGCCGAAGATGGTCTGGCCCATGCATACGTTGGGATGGTCGCCGGAGAAGTTTTCGTAGATTCCACTCTTGGTCATGTCCCATGCTATCACTCTTTGTTCATTGCCGTCAATGCTCACCGTAGCTACTTTGGTTGGAGCCACCTGCGTGCCGTGGTTGGAGCCGTTCAGCCACCACAGGTACGATGCTCCTGTGGCGTTGCTCAGGTTGGTGCCTCTTGCCACAAGGTATATCTGGCTGTTGTCGATGGTGTAGTCGTGCTCTTGGTATTTCAGCATCAACGCCACGTTGTTGTTGCCGCTGGCTTTCACATGGATGATGTTGTTCACATTGTCGTATGTGATGTTGGATGCTGCCACTCGGTTGGGGTCGCCCGTTGTCCATTCGTTGGCTACGAAGCGATAGGCTTGGTCTTGATAGTCGCGCAGCAGTCTTACATAGTAGATGCCGGGGCAAAGGGTGGTGGAGGATGCTGTGAGTCTAACCACGAAGCGTTTCTTCACGTCGCCGTTGGAGTCCCTTACAAGGTTGTCGGGGATGGCATATTCTATGTTGTAGAAGCCATTGGCGTCGCTGCCTTTGGCGGATGTCGGAATGGTGATGTCTGCCACTTTCGTTCCATCGATGGTGAGTGTTGCCATTCTTCCCCTGTCTGCAAGGTTGAATCTGAACATCACGCTAAGCCGTTCAGACACCTGTTGTTCGTTGAAGAGGGTGTATTGTATGTGCCCGTTGGGCCTTGCGTCACGATAGTGTTCGGTATTGTATTCTCCTGTGCTGGAGTCGCTGGAATAGTCGTATTCGTGACCTGCCTCGCTTTGTTGTTCGCCAGGAGCCACAAAGTCGAGAGTGCGTGCTGCAAGTGCCTCGTTGGCTGCCTCGCTTTGTGCCATGTCGCTCTTCTCATAATTCTCGGCGGTCTGCTGATACCAGTAGCACATGTAGCGTGCATGCTGGATTTCGTAGAATGGGCGCAGCTCGAGTTTATCCCATGCGTATGATGCCACATCATTCCTGCTGGCGTCGATGTTGAAGTGCAGTTGGCAACCGGCAGCCCCTTCCATTTGTGTTATTCGCTTGAGCACGTCGGCACGGTCGCCAATGAGCAATGGTGATGCAGCAAGGTTCTTGGCGGTTGCCATGTTCCCTGGGGCATGGTCCATGCGCCCTGCTCCGGCGTATTCGTTCTTCAGTTTTTCGTATATGAGACCGGTCTCACCTGCTTCTTCCTCGGATGTGGCGGTGGTCTGTGCGCCAAGCAGTATGGGGCCGAACTTGAAAGCTATGTAGTCGGTGTAGTTGGGACATTCTTCGTATGTCATCTCCATGGGCAGGTAAACCGTGATGCGGTCGCCTGCCGTCCACGTGCGGTCGATGGTGACGTAGCTCGCCTTGCCTTTTGTCACGGCGGCATTCACCATGTTTCCGTTCACATCCACTTGGTATTCTGCTCCTGCCCATGCGGGATGACGCACGGCTATGGCGTATGAGCCACCCTTAGTCACTGTGAGTTCTGTGGTCACGGTTTGTGACGTGGGGATGTTGCTGGCTTTGGGGTCGATGCAGGGGAATAGTGTCTCTTGCCTTATGCCAAAGGTCTCGTCATCGAGGATGCTTGGTGTGAAAAGGTTGACGTAGAGCGTTTTGGAACCGTCGTGTGTGTAGATGAAATGCCCGTATTTGGAATGGTTTTCCATTCCGGTGCCTACGCAGCACCACATGCCTTGGTTCACTTGCGAGTAGATGCGGTAACCTTGTGGGCGGAGTGTGGTGAAATAGACATATCCTCCCGTCTCGGGGTCTTGTGTCGTGAGGATGTGGTTCCATGTGGTGTTTTCATAGAAGTCGGCATATTTGGCGTCGGCGGTGCGGTCGCTGAGCATTTCCGACAGCTTTAGCATGTTGTTGGAATTGCACGACTCTGGTCCGTCGAGGATGTCGATGTATCTGTTGCTGCTCTCCTTGGCAAGGAAGTGCTCGCTCACGCTGTTTCCTCCGATGCACACGGTGCGGTTGCGTGCCACGTCGGTCCAGAAGTTCTCTGCTGCCTTCAGGTATGTCACGGCGGCGGCATCTTGCTCTCCTATGCGTTCCATGCCGATGTATTTTGGCACTTGGGTGTTGGCATGCTTGCCATCCAGGAAGGTGGTGTTCAGGCTCTGCATGCCGTTGAGCATGGTCTTGTGGGTGTATTTCTTTGAGGCAGTGAGATATTTCGTGTCGCCGGTCAGCTGGTAGGCATCAAGCAAACTCTCGTTCATTCCTCCATGTTCGGTGTTGAGCACGGTGCCCATGTCGCTGTCGTTCAATTTCGCCACTACATTCACGCTCCAGTCTGCAAGTTTCAGGAACATGGTCTTTGCCACCTCGCTATTGCCATACAGGTAGGCGTCGCGCAAGCCGGCAAGAATCTTGTGCTGGCAGTAGAATGGTACCCATCCTCCTCTGTTCCTGTATTGTGAGATGTCGCCTCTAAAAAGTGATGTCCATACGTTGTTGATGGGTTGCCCGCCGATGAATCCCTTTAGTCCTTCGGTGTTGTTGTCGTATTGGTTCTGGCAGTCCTTCATAACATCTACCATGTAGTCCATGCGCTCTTTCAGCTTTGCCTGGGTGTTGGTGTCGTGGCAGGCAGCGTATGCCAAGGCGAGGGCAGACAGGTAATGTCCTCCCACATGCCCGTCGAGGTTGAAACTGTTGTCACCCCAGTTGGAGAATGAAGGATGCTTGCTTTCCCATTGGTAGTATCTGCTGGTGGCATCCTGGGTCGAGGCGAGTCCCGACTGCCTAACGTATGGTGTCAGCAGGCGGTCAACATCGTATTTCATCAGTGTTTGGATATTCAGGTCCATGGCATTCTTCATGGGACCATCGAGAAGTGTCACTTGTTCCAAGTCGAAGTGTTTTGGGTATAGTTCGCTTTGTGCTTGGCTGGTGGTGAATGCCAATGCCAAGATGGCTGTAAGGAAATGTCGGGCTCTCATGGTGCGTATTTTTTGTTATGTGGAATTTTGTTACAAATATACATAATTTCATGACAATTGGCAACAATGGATGAATTTTTCTACTTTTTTTTCTTTTTGAGGGTTACTTCTTGCCGATGTTTTTGTCATGTCAAAAAAAACAAATACCTTTGCGATATATATAATCTTTACCAACATATCATCATGAGCATTGTAATTGGAATCGACGTGGGCATCAGTACCACAAAGATAATTGGGATAAAAGACATGAAAGTGGTGTCGCCAATGCGTATCACGGCTGCCGACCCCGTGACTTCGCTCTATGGAGCCTTTGGCAAGTATCTGTATGAAAACCATATCGAACTGAAAGATGTGGAGCAGGTGATGCTGACGGGAGTGGGCGCTGCATATATCGAGAAACCGGTCTATGGACTGCCTACATGCAAATGTGACGAGTTTGTGGCTGATGGACTGGGGGCACGCTTCGAGTCGGGTCTCGACCGCATCATCGTAGTAAGCATGGGCACTGGTACATCTCTCGTTCTCTGCGATGATGATGGCATACGTCACATTGGGGGTATAAGTATGGGAGGTGGCACACTTGCCGGACTTTCACGAATAATGCTCAAGACCTCTGATATTAAACAGGTCTCGGAACTGGCAAAAAAAGGTGATGTCTCGAAGGTAAGCCTGATGATTGGCGACATAAGCCCGCACCCTCTGCCGGGACTGCCAATGAACGTGACGGCTTCGCTCTTCGGAAATGCCAATACTGATGCTGCTAAAGAAGACATTGCCATAGGTCTGATTCATACCGTGCTGCAAACAATAGGTAGTGCCGCCGTACTGGCTTCGCTGAATAGCGACATCAAGGAGTTTGTCATGATAGGTAATTTGACATTGCTTCCTCAGTGCAACGAGGTGTTCCCCATGATGGAACAGCTCTACAACGTGCGCTTCATAATACCGAAATACTCGCAGTTCTGCACCGCCATCGGGGCAGCACTCAAATATGTATATAACAATTAATTTATTACCATGGGAAGTTTTTTTGAAGAAATCTTGAAAGGCGGAATGGGCGATGTGCTTGGCTCCGTTTTCGGGGGTGGTTCGTCTAAAGGCGATAGCAGTGGCGGACTGGAAGATATTGTGAAAAATGTGCAGAAGAAAATGGGCGGAGGGTCAACATCCGAAAGTACCTCAACTTCTTCGTCATCGGGGGGTGGACTGAGCGACGTGGCAAAGGAAATACGCCGTCAGGCTGGTAAGTCTGCCACCAACTCTTCCAGCACGAAACAGAGCACTACATCCAATACTTCTACCTCAACAAAAAAAGACAGCGGAGGTCTTGGTGACCTTATTAATGACATGAAACGGCGTGCCGGTTTTGAAGTGGAAGAAGAACCTATAGAGGAACCGAAAACCACCTCAACACGCAAGACTACCAAAAAAAGCTCTGCTGAAAAAGAACAAGATGCTGGCGGATTGGGCAGCATCTTTGGAAAAGGCATAGACCTCGGAAATCTTGGTGATGTGGCAGGAAGTATTATTAAGTCTATAGTATTGGGAGGACGTTCGATATGAATACAGAGAAATTGAAAGACTCCATCGTGCTGACAGCCAAGGCAGGACTTTTCTTTGCCAATTGTGATGGCCAATTCAGCCAAAAGGAAAATGATTTTATTGAGGGTTATATCGCCAGCATCGAGGATGTGGGTGAGATTCCCGATGACCTGAAGGCAGAACTGAGGGACACTCTCAACCACCGCTATGCTCTCGAGGACATCATTGCAGAAACCATGGATTTGGTGTCTGGGTTCAATGACGACGAGCGCAAAGCCATACTCTTCACCTTGAGGCAGTTCATTCTCAAAGTGATTTCTGCTGATGCAAGGGTGAAAACCAAGGAGGTGGAGTGCTACGACCGCTGGCTTGAGGCTGTAGGCTTCTGAACTTGCCTCAATTCACTCTCCACACGTTGAGCGTGATGCCGCCCTGCTGCGACCAGTCGGGAGCGCATACGTAGATGGCATTGTTAAGCCATGCGTATGGGCTGTCGCTGGGAGCCTCGAATTGTGGGGCGGCCTTGAAATAGAACGAGGGCTTGCCGTCGCTGCCGGTGCCGCTGCAGATGACTCCTTTGTTGCGCACGTGAATGTATGTTCCGTCATCGGTCTTTATGGAGTAGATGGCTTCCAACTCCGTGCGATTGGTCTTGGGGTCGGCCAACTGATAGTCTGCACCGCCGTTGATGATGGTTCCCTTGATGTTGGGACCTTCGAAGGTGCCGCCAGTGATGGGTATTACTGTCCGGCGCCCATGGGGTGTGTCGCCCAAGGAATAGGCTTCTCCAAGAGTCACTCTGAGTTGCAACACAAACTCCAACTGTGGTGTCTGTTGTGGGGTGGGGGCTTGGGCGGATAGTGCGAGTGTCATTATCGCCATGCAAGCCGTTAGTAGCATCTTTTTCATCTCTTTATTTTGGTTTTTGTCTTATATTGTGAGTCCTATCTTGATCATGGTATAAGTTCCACATGTTTCACACGTTGGCGACGCCATGTATAGACCACGTGGATGTGACCGTCGCGACTCTGTATGATTGAGGGATAGGAATATTGCAGTATCGGACTGTCCTCGAGTGTTATCCAGTGATTCCAGTTGATGCCATCGTCGCTGCGCAAGATGGATAATGGTGTGCGTGCGCCTTTCTCCTTGTCGGGTTCGATGGGCCACTCGTTGCAGATAAGTGCATATCCTCCGTCACGAAGATTGACAGCATCCAGTCCGCTGTTGTTGTTGGGGGTATCTATCAATTGCAGCTTGCTCCATGTCTCTCCGTTGTCGCTGCTGAAAGTCACGCCGATGTGGCGGCTGCGGGTGCGGCAGAGAGCTTCCAGTCGTCCGTCGGGGAGCACGATTATGCTTGGCTGTATCACCTTCACTCCTTCGTCGGCATCCACGAATGATGTGCGCCGCCAGGTCTTGCCCATGTCGTCGCTTAGCTCGAAATATATCTTCCACCCATGGCGCTCGTCGCTGGTGGGCGAGATGAGGCGCCCCTTGTTCAGTATTGGCTTGTTCTTGATGGGACCGTAGATGCTGTCGGGCAGTTGTTCGCGCTTGCTCCATGTCTTGCCGCCATCTTTTGATGTTATGCGCCAACCTTTCCATCCTGCCACATTCACCCCAATCTTGAAGTAGAGTTGCAATTCTCCTTTGGGGGTCTCGAAGATTACTGGATTCCAGCATGCCTCGCGGTAGTCAGGGGCAAAGACGCCGTCTGCCACCATCTGTGGCGCTGTCCATTGGCTCGTGCCCTTGGGCTTGCGGCTCACCCAGATGCATACGTCGGGATTGCGCTCCTTGGTGCCTCCGAAATAGGTGGCTATGAGGTCGCCTTTGCGGGTTTCCACGATGCTTGCCGAATGGCATTCGGGGAAGGAGGCTCGTTTGTATAGGAATTCATCTGCCACCACTTGTGAGCCACGTTGTGGTACCTTGCACTCGAAGTCATGGCTTCCCGAACCAATTTCCATCGTCTCTCCATCAGGCAGACAGACTGTCGCCCTGGTGTTGGCGGGTATTTCCACATGCCATCTCAGCGTTCCGCTTTCTTTCTTCCACCGGCTCTTGATGTCGCCGTAGATGGAATGATAGGCTCCGTCTATGTCGTCGATCTCGTCAACAGTGAAGTCGGGCTTCAGGAGTATCTTCTTGAATCCTGGCGAGGCGGCGCTAATGCCAACGATATCCTCATAGAGCCACGAGAGAAGGTCTCCGAGGAGCATTACATGGTTGCCGCTGTTCATCTTCGGACTGGCAGTGTCGCCATTCCACAGTTCCCAGATGGTGGTGGCTCCATGTTCGGTCATGTAACCCCAACTGGGGTATTTCTTGTTGGTGGCAAGGAGCCATGCCACGTCGGTGCGTCCCATTTCGGTGAGGCCGTGCATGAGCCATCCTATTCCTATCACCCCGCATGTCACGGTGCCGAGGTTTTGGCTTATGATGGCTTTCACAATGTTCTTGCCAACTTCCGTCTTCACATATTCGTCATTGGTCATGCCGAATGTCAGGGGCAGCAGATTGGCTGTCACGGTGTTGTTGCCGTAGAAGGTGCTGTCGGGGTATAGTATGTGCCCTGGCACGGTGGTGGTACCTCTCTTTGTAGTTAGGAATGTCTTGTTGAATGCTTCTTTGGTCAAGTTTGCTTCCTCGTCGAAATATTTGGCGTCTTCACCAAGGTCTTGCAGTTCGGCGAAGTGTTTCATCAACAGGCATAGCCGGTAGTAGTAGGCTGTGGATATGAGTGCTCCGTCGGTGATTCTTGCAGAGTCTTCGCTGTGTATTAGTTTCTCGTCCTCTGGTGGCACGCACCAGTCTCCGTATTTGTCTTTCCTTATTATGCCGTTGCGTTGGTATTGGTATTTCAGATGTTCCAGCCACCGTTTCACATTTGGGTAGAAACGTCGCATGGGTGCTTCGTCGCCATATTGGTTGTAAAGCATGTCAAGGGAGAATGGCAGTGCTGCGGGCCATGTCACGTTGTCGGAGTAATAGTTCCAGTATGCTGGTGCCACGTCGGGAATGCATCCGTCTTCGCGTTGCGCCTCTGTGATGTCGCGCACCCATTTGGCATAGAGGTTGCCATTGTCGAAAAGGAATGCTTCGCCATAGCATCCGCGTGTGCGGTCTCCCAACCATGGCTGGCGCTCGTCGCGTTGCGGACAATCTACTGGCATCCCTTTGTAGTTGCTTTTCACGCCCCACACGGCATTGTGATATACTTTATTGAGTATGGTGTCGGTGGAGACGAAGAAGCCTGTGGACTCCATCTGGTCGCTCACCACCTCGCCTTCGAAGTCGGAGAGTGATGCATTGCACAGTCCGGTTATTTCCGCATATCTGAAACCATGGTAAACGAATGTCGGATGCCAGCAGGTGCCTTGCTCGTTGCCGTCGGCAACATAGATGTCGGTGGATTGTGCATGGCGAAAATTCTCTACCCAGATGTTGCCAGTGGAGTCGAGGCGCTCGGCGAAGCGTATGGTGATGCTGTCGCCTCGTCTGGTGTCTGTCAGTCTTATCTTTAACCATCCAGCCATGTTCTGTCCCATGTCAAGCACCATCTTGTCGCCTTTCCTCTCTATGTTTCGTGGTGTGATGCGCTCGCTGATGGTCATGTTGGGGGTCATGGCTCCACGCAGGGTGCCTGTGGGTATTGCCACGCGTTCGGCGTATTGCCATTTGCTGTCATCGTAGTCGATGCTTGTCCATCCTGTCAGTTCCTTGCAGGCGTCGTATATCTCCCCATCATATTCGTTGTTGCTCCTGATGGCTCCATCGGCATTGATTTTCCATTTGTCGTTTGTGGATATCACTTTTCGCTTGCCGTTGGAGTATTCCAATATGAGATTGGCGCGTAGTTTGGGGTATCCGAATTGCGTGATTTTGTATGGCTTCTTGTTTTGCTGCATGGTGTAGTAGCGTCCGTTGCCGAGAACTACGGCAATGGCGTTATTGCCTTTTATGAGCTCTGTCACGTCGAAGGCATTGTAGAGTATGGTCTTGCGGTAGTCCGTGGGACAGGGAGCGAGCACCTGATGGTGGCCATTCACGTCGATGTCCACCTTGTTTCCGTTGATGTATGCTTCATACATGCCCAGTCCGCTGATATAAAGTGTGGCTTGCTTTATCTCTCCTTCGCTCTCGAAAGTCGTGCGCAGGTATCGTGCGCTGAGTTTGCTGTGTTCTTCTTCCTTGTCCCAGGGCATGGCATGGTCAAGACCTATCCATTGGCCTTGCCAGTCGCTCTCCGTGAGCAGTCCTACGTTCCAGAAGGCTGTGGTGCTCCATTCGCTTTCTCCCTTGTTGGTGGTCACTTTCACTCGCCAATAGCAGCGGGTGTTGCTTCGCAGTGTCTTGCCGGCATATCTCACCCACTGCGACTGGTCGCTGTTTGCGGTGGCGTCCCAAAGGTCGCCTTCCAGAGCTTCTGCCTTCTCTGGCGAAGATGCCACGATGATGTGGTATGCTGTCTGTTTTACGTCTTTCAGGTCGTTGTTGGCTTCTATCCTCCATCCTAAGCGTGGGGTGGGGGTGTCGATGCTCATGGGACGTGTCATACGCTCCGTGCGCATGTCGGTCACCAAGATGTCGCTTGCAACTTTCTTCTTTGCTGCTTGTGTGGCAAATGGCATCAGGCATAGCAGCAGTGGCAACAATAGTTTTCTCACCATTTCTCCTCAAGTTTTGTGGCGTTTTTGTCCAAATAGCTTTTCTTGGCGTCAACGACGATGAGCACCTTGTCGCTGCTGCGCAGGTAAGCTCCATCAAAGGCAAACTCGGTGGTGGTATTGTCGTATTCGCCAAGATATTTCAGTGTGCCGTCGGATGGGTTCATCACCCATGCGTCTTTCTTTTCTCCCGAAATCTTTGTCAGGTCTATCTTCATGGGCTTGCCGCTGTAGTTGTACACCAACATGTAGTCGGTGCCTCTTGTGGCTATCACCCTGTCATATCGTTCGCCATTCTGTCCTGCCACGATGCTTTGGTCGCCGATGCGGTCGGTGAAGGGGAAGGTGAGCATCAGCCATTTCATATATTTCATCTGCTGGTAGCCTGGGTCTTTCATGGCATCCCACCATGCCTTCTCTGCTCCAAACGAACCAAGCACTCCAGGGCGCATGAATTGCATGATGCTGTTGTGTCCGTAGGTATGGCCGAAGCATCCGGCGAAGACTGCCCAATAGGCGTATCGGCGCACGTCGTAGTCTTGCCATCTTGGTGCTGAGAAGTCGTGGAGTCCTTGTGGTATGTCTTCATAGGATGGCTCGCCGTCGATGACGGGCTTCAAGGGTGACTTCTCGAAGCTCATTTCCACATACCTCCAGTTGTCTTCCTCGGTGTTCTCCTTGATGGTGTAGTCTCCGTCACCGTTTCTTTGTCCATAGCGCCGGTGCCCGCTTTGGAACATGTTGAAGTCGAGCCATTCACGGTCATTGTACCACCAAGCGCTGGTGGTGCGGCCTCGTGGGTGGAATGTCATCAGGTGGTTTGGGTCTGCTTTCTTTATGGCGCGGGCGAGGGCGTCCCATGAGGCTGTTCCCTTGTCTCCCATGATGTCGCCGCCTATCATCCAGATGATGTTGGGCTTGTCCTTGTATCTCTCTCCGAGAAACTTGCCGTAGAGGGTTGCTTTCTTCTCGTCCATCTTGCTTATCTGCGACCCCCAGATGCAGTCCATCGCGATGTATATTCCATTTGCCTCTGCCATGTTCACTATGTAGTCGAGATGATCCCAGTATCCATAGATGCCGGCTTTGGTGTATGGAGCGAAATTGAAAGTCTCGTCGTTGGCTTGTTGTCCGAAGACGTTGTATGTGGGGATGGCGCAAAGCACTTGTATTTGTTCCACATTGTAGCCTTCTTCTCTCTCCCGAGTGAGGAAGAATTCCACTTCATCGCGGTTGAGCCTTTCTGGCATCAACCATGAGGTATTTCCCATCCAGAAGAATGGCTGTCCGTTTTCGTGTACGAGATAGCGGTGGTTTGCGGATACTGTCAACTTGCCATTGCTCCATGGCTTATATATTGTGGCGGCTTCAGTGCCTATTGCCATGAGGGCCATCATCAGCCCAATGATAATTCTTTTCATATTTGGTCTTTTTTTCTTTCTATTCTCTCTATCTTTTTCTCTATCTCTATCTTTCCTATAGCCTCTATAGTCTCTATAGTTTCTATAGTTTCTATAGTTTCTATAGCTTCTATCCCTTCTATCCCCTTTATCCCTCTCTCTTATCTCTCGGAGGCTTTCAGGGTGATTGTCTCGCCTTTTTGGGCTTTGATATCATAGATGTGGTAGCCCTTATCCATGCTATGCTTCATCTTGTGCCCTTTGAGGGGTGTGATGGAGCGCACACGTAGCAGCCCCTCCTGGTGAGAGGTGATGCTGGCTTGCTGGAGTTTTCCGTCTTCCCATTTCATGTCCACTTCGGCATTGCCTCTTGCCCTCAGACCGTTCACAGATCCGGTATGCCATGCGTCGGGCAGTGCCGGCAGCAGGTGTATGGTGCCGTCGTGGCTCTGCAGCAGCATCTCGGCGATGCCGGCGGTGCAGCCGAAATTGCCGTCAATCTGGAATGGCGGATGTGCGTCGAAGAGATTGGAGTAGGTTCCTCCTTTTTTCTTCTCTGTCCTCACAAGTGTTAGTTGGTCGCCGATTAACTTGTAGGCGTGGTTGCCGTCGAGGAGCCTTGCCCAAAGGCACACCTTCCATCCCATGCTCCATCCTGTAGAGGGGTCCCCACGATGGATGAGGGAGGTCTTGGCTGCCTCTGCCAGGTTCGGGGTGGACAGAGGTGATATTTGGTTGCTGGGATAAAGTGCGTAGAGATGCGACACATGGCGGTGGGTGTCATCGGGGTTGTCCCAGTCGTCGAGCCATTCCTGCAACTGTCCCCACCGTCCTATCTTTAGTGGGGCGAGCCCGGCGAGCTTCTCTTCCAAACTGTCAGCCATGGCGAGGGGGCATCCTAAGATTTTTGCTGCTTGGATGACATGGCTGAAGAGGTCGCGGATGAGTTCGTTGTCCATTGTTACACCGGCAGCGGTGCTGGCACCATGGAGATGCTGATTCTCGGGCGAGAGTGAGGGGCATACCACCCAATAGGTCTTGGGCTTGCCGTCGATGTCGAAGGTATGGCGCACCATTATCTGGTTGAGGAAGCGTGCCGCACCCTCCATGATGGGGAATACTTCTCTTAAGAACTCCACATCGCTGGTAAACAGCCAGTGCTCCCAGAGGTGTTGGCACATCCATGCGCCTCCCGTGGGCCATAGTCCGGAGGGTGCCTTGTCGATGGCTCCAGTGACGCGCCAGATGTCGGTGTTGTGATGGAGCACCCATCCATCGGCACCATACATGATGCGGGCGCTCTCATGACCCGTCTCGCTGACGTCGTGGATGAGTGAGAAGAGGGGGGCGTTCAGGTCGGAGAGGTTGGTGACCTCCGCCGGCCAGTAGTTCATCTCGCAGTTGATGTTCGTGGTGTATTTTGAATCCCAGTTGGGAAACATCTTGTCGTTCCAGATGCCTTGTAGTGTGGGGGGCTGGCAACCCTCTTGCGAGGTGCAAATGAGGAGGTATCTGCCAAATTGGAAATAGGTCTCCACAAGGTGGTTGTCTTGATGGCTCTTGAAATCCTCTACCCTACGGTCTGTGGTGATGTCTTTATAGAGGTCTGGTCCAAGGTCGAGATTTACACGGTCGAAGTATTTCTTGTAGTGTGTCACATGGCGGTCACGCATTGTACCGTAGTCTTGTTGGAGTGCTTCGCGCAAGATGTTTTCCGAGAGGATGGTGTCGTTGCCGCTGATGTCGTCGTAGTGCTTGAAGTTGGTGGCGATGGCAACATAGATAATGGCATCGTCGGCTCCTGTTATGCTGAGCACGCCGTCCTTGGAGGTGATTCGTCCTCCTTTGGCGGTGGCGGTGAGCCTTCCTGTGAAGGTCACCTTTCCTTTTAGTCCTTCGTGGTTGGATGTGGTGCCGCTAAGCACTATTTCACTGCCTTCGCTGCTAATGGCGACATCGGCGTGTGGTGAGGTGAGGATGGCGTTGCAAGTTATGGCGCCCTTGCGGTTGGCTGAGAGCCGCACGGCGATGACGTTCCCTGAGAATGAGGCTATGTATTCGCGCTGGTAGGTGACACCGTCTATGGTGTATCGTGTGGTGGCGACGGCGGAGTCGAGCGAGAGTTCACGACAATAGTTTGAATAGTCGCCTTGTCCTGAGAAATGTATGTAGAGGTCGCCGAAGGGCTGGTATGGCATGCCGTGGTTGGTATTGCTTTGCACGTGTTGTGTTGCCATGTCCTGAGCTTCTTTGTATTTGCCTTCCCATACAAGTTGTCTCACCTTTGGCAGGTATTCCAAGGCGTCGGGGTTGGCATTGTTGTTGGGGCGCCCTGCCCAGATGGTCTCTTCGTTAAGTTGCAGTCGCTCTGCAGCGACATTTCCGAAGACCATGGCTCCCAAACGCCCGTTGCCAATAGGCAGGGCCTCGTTCCAATTCTGTGCAGGGCGGTCGTACCATAGCTTGTGTGGACCGCTTGCCACCGCCTGTGTGTTGATAAGTGTGGCAAACATCATGCAGAGGAGTATGGTGATGGCTTTTCTTTTATCTTTTCTCATGGCATGTATCATTTTTGAGGATTTTTAGGTGCTCTTAGATTCTCTAGATTTTCTTATATTCTCTAGATTCTCTAGACTTTCTAGATTCTCTAGATTTCCTAGACTTTCTAGATTTTCTAGAATTTCCTATATTTTTCTAGAGCTTCTATTTTTCCTATTCCCTTCCCAGGCCCTTTTTCATTCTACCATTTTCTTTTTATATCTCAGCGTATTCTCGTCTTCGATGGTGGCTTTGCTTTCATCGAGTTTGCTTTCATCGAGGCCGAAGGCATCGATGAAGAAGCGATAGACGGCCTGCCGCTTGTTGGGACCGAAGTCGTGGCGCTCGTCGGGGAGGTGGATGTTGCTCACCATCTTGGCAGTGCCATAGAACCCATAGATGCGTTGCAGGTAGGGGTATTCCAGCTCGGGTGTTGTGGAGGTCCAGTCGCCGCCATCGCTCACTATCATCATTGCCTTTGGTGCAAACATGGCTGCCAATTCGGCATTGCATGTGCCGCCACCGCTGAGTTGGATGGGCATCCCGCTCTCACACGGACAGCCACCATCGAACCAAGACGACATGCTCACCACAGGACAGGAGGCGGTGAAACGGTCATCGAGCACGGAGAGCAGTACGGCTTGCGTGCCGCCACCCGAACCGCCGTTGACACCCACTCGGGTGAGGTCTATGTCCTTGCGACTCAGCATCAGGTCGAGGATGCGCAGACCGTTGTATGCCTGCATCACATGTGCCTCGCTGGTATGATGGGCTTCATTGCCCACCTCGTCTTCGCTCTCGCCCCATCCCCATAGGTCATAGCTCACGCAGATTGCTCCCATGCGGGCGAGTGTGGCGTAACGCTTCTGCAAGTCGGCATTGTATCGTCCTTGGTTGAAATGCCCGTTGGGGCAGAGTATGAAGGGGTATTTCCCTTTTGAAGGGTTGTCGTTTCTTTTTTCCCATCCTTTCTTCCATGAAAGGGCTTTGGGGGAATAGATGCTTCCACAAATGGAGTGTCCGTTTATTGTGGTAAGTTGGAAGTTCTGAACGACATACCCGTCGTGCTTGCGGATGGGGCCGAACATGTTCGACTGGCTGATGCACTGCTTTTGCAGCGGGATGATGCCAAGGCGTTCTCTCACCTCGCGGCGCAGTGTGTCGCGACGTGCTTCCCATTTCCCCTTGTTGTCGTAAAGGCTGCTGAGGTATGTTATGAGCTTCTTTCCGTCGGCTGGCTGTCGTCGTGGATATTCATATCGTTTCACCTTCCACACGTTCTTCTGCTGATATACTGGCTTGAAGTCAAATGGGGCGAGTATGTTGGTGAGGGTCTCTTCCACGCTATATGGCCGTATGCGGAAGTCGGCGTATGCCACTTTCATGCCAGTGGTGTCCATGTCGTATTTCAGACGTATGCCGAACTGCCGTTCCACATCGCCCATCACGTCACTCAACGACCGTGTGAAGTGGTTTTCGTAATTCTGTGCTGCCACTCCCATGGTGAATGAAAGCAGGACTATTGTCAGTATCCGTCTCATGTCCTTTTTTGTTCTTGGATTGTTTTTGCTAATGTTGGTCATTTTGTGGTGGCCGTCAGCCGTCCGATGTCTTGGCGGTGGGCTTTTCTCTCTCCGTCAACAAGCAGTGTCAGTCCGCTGCCTTGGTGGTAGCGTTGTCCATCCTTGTCCCAGATGATGGTCAGGGCATGGCCTCGATAGATTACGCCATCCAGACAGAAATAGTCCCATTGCTGGGCTGGTATCAGTGGGTTTATCACTATGGTGCCATCGCTCTGCGGACGTAGTCCGACGATGCCGGTGATGATGAGGTCGTTGAACGTGGAATGGTTGTAGTAGCGGGAGCGCTCACGGTCGCCCATGAGCCATGCGCCGTTTGTCTCGTCGAGGTATTCGCCGATATACGGCCTTCCTCGGTGGTGCTGGCTCTCAACGTATCTTTCCATCTGGTGGAAGAACACGGAGTCGCTCACCACGGGGTCGGTATAGTCGTTCAGGTAATTTGCCATGGCTGTCAGCGTCTGTGATGTGGCGAAAGGCCACACGGCACCATCCCACTCGCATTTGCCTGTGCCATGACTGCGGAAGTCGGGGTGTCTCCGTTCTGCCGTTGTCAGACCGTAGGGTGCCGAGAACCCTTTGTCGTCTGTCGTCTGCAGCCATGCCATGTCTCGCCTGTGGTCGTTGTCGGGCAGGTTGAAATACCACGGAATGAAGCCTATTGCTTCGCGCACGGCTGCCGATGTGTCGCCACGTAGCGTTTCATAGAATTGGTGGCTTTCGTTCCACAGCTTTGTGTCTATGAGCCTTTTCAACGTATCGGCTTTTTCCTCGTATAGGCGTGCCTTGGATGTCTCTCCTGCCAATGTGCAGATGTTGGCGAGTGCCTTGGCGTTGCCATACATGTATGAGTTGATTGTGGGACGTGCGTATTGCTTCTTTCGACCGCCACTAATGCTTTCCTCCATGCCGTCTTGCACGTCGCCCTGCCAGTAGAGTCCGTTGGCAAGTCGATGGGTGTTTTCCCATCGCGCGTACTCTTCTTCAAGTCGTGTCTTCAGACTGAACAGGAAAGTGGTGTCGCCTTGCACCTTCCACATCTGCAGCACGGCGTGTGGGTTCCACGAACTGAACCTGTCCATGCGTTGCATGGCTTGTCCGTCGTTGCCAAAATACCACGTGCGAAGGATTTGGTGCAGGTAGGTGGTGTCGCGAAGCCAACGGCTTTCCATCACATGGTGGCCTATGGCGCAGGCTATTAGGTTGTAGCGGTCGGCATAGGAACGGTCCACAAGGAATTCTGTCATGCCATAGCCCACGGGTGTGCGCTTGATGTGCTTGCGCAGTGTCCACCAGCGGTAGTAGTACATCTCTTTGAAATTCTCTTGCGGACAATCGAAGAGGGGTATGTTTTTCTCCATCCATGTCGATGATTGCGCATTGGGTATGGTGGTGACGATGTTCTCGTCTTCCATCGTGTTGAAATGCTCTGCATAGTGGGCGAAGTCATCGTATCTCAGAACGGCGGCACTTGCGTCGTCGTCGAGAGATTTTGTCTTCATGTCGCTGATGTGGAAGATTGCGCTATCGTAGCGGTCGTCGGCAAGTGGCATGTCGAAGTCTTGGTCGGCGGGTGTGTTGATATCGGGCTTGTCAAATAGTGGACCGGTGCGGAAAACTATTCGCGAGATTTTCTCTACAGGGGTGTCAAACTGCCTCTCGCAAGCTTTCTTGCCATTGAGGTAGTATGTGGCTCGATGCAAAGAGGTGGAGAGCACTGCCTTGATGTGGTAGTCTTTCCCTGCCTCGTATTGTCTCAGCAGCGTTCCATAGCGTGCACCGCCTTTCACTCTGATGGTTTTTGTGCTGTCTGCCACGATGCGCGAGCAAACTGTCCCTTCATCGTCCAAAAACTCGATGTCCAGCTCTCCATGGCTGTCTTGTGACATGCTCAGGGTGAATTCCACCTCAAGTTCCTTGCTGGCGGGTATGATGCGCTCTGCCTTGGCATAGTCGTATGGGTCGCTGTCGTGCAGGCTCATGATGCCTTCTTTCAGTTGGATGGTGCACCATTGTGGCACATACAGGTTCCAGTCTGTCATGTCCGAGAGGTTGGAGTATTTCTTGAAGTCTCCATCGGCATGTGTGGTGGCTTCCATTCGTATGGGCACATGTATCCTGCTCACCCAGATGTCTTCCTTGTTGTTGGAGTATGTCACCCACAGGTCGCTGTCTTTTGGACATCCGTTGCCTTCTTGTATTCCTCGCGTGTATTGTGGACCGTAGCTTTTGTAGTTGCCTCCATGTCTCAGTGGCGTCACCTCGCCGTTCACCAACGATAGGGTGTTGTATTCCAGTCCGTCGCTGCTGAGTGAGAGAGCTAATGGCCAGCGGTATTCGGCGGGATTGTAAACAGTGGCGTATGTGCCATCGGTGAGCCGCTGCCCCCATATCTTTGCGTTGGAGTTCACAAATCCTGGAGCGCGGTCGCAAGGTTGGCGCCACGTGTTGCCTCCATCGGCAGAGAGGCTGGTGACAGCGTGCTTCCATAGTGCCACCTTGCGCCCGTCGGGCAACGTGTAGCCGCTGAATGCCTTATATGCTTTGTTAAGTGGTATCAGAGGGTCGTTGCGGTCGGCTTCTTCCACCCATTGCATCCTTTGCATGGGGTCTGCCATCATGTCGTCAACGGCTTTCACGAAAGCTTTGTCTTTGGATTTTTTGTAATATGGATAAAGGGTGTTCTTGCTGTTGAAGTCGTGGTTGTAATAGACGAAGTAGATTGGTCCGAAGGTGCCGTCGCTCTTCACTTCTCTCACCACGCGTCCGATGCCGTTGCCGTCGTTGGGGTCGTCCTTGGGGGTGAGTGCTATGCCATAGTTGCCGATGGCTATCAGCCTTCCGTTGGGTGCTACATAGAAGCCTACGCGCTGGTGCATTATGGCTTTGGTGTCTTTCGCCTCGACGCCGGGTAGTGATGCCTTGGTGAATCCGTCAGGAACAGGGTATTCAGGAAATAGTTCCACTGGCGTACTCCAGGTGTATCCGTCTTTCGAGGTCTGCAGCATGGTCTTTCCTGGAGGCTCGTGTTCGTGTCGTGGGTCGGTGAGGTAGTGCATGTAGAACTGTCCGTTCCAATATGCCATCATGGGCTGGTGGTTGTATGTCCATGGCTTTTCCCCTCGCATGGTTTGTATGGAGTGGATGCCTACTACAGGCTTCAGACCGCCATCGTGCCTCTCTGGACGTGCAATGGTCTTGCCTGTGTAGTGCACTACATCCCTATTGTATTTGATGAGACCGTCAACAAGTTCCTTTGGTGCCATGAATACCGTGCCGTGCTTGTGTCCCACGGGGAAGTTCACGGCTCCTGTCTGGTCTTGGAAGTGGATAAAGTCCTTGGTGCGGTGTGCTCCATAGATGCCATGGCGGTAGGAGTCGTAGTAGATATACCACCAGTCGCCTACCTTGGCGGTGCTTGGTCCCTCGGTGAACTGCTCGGTGAATGGTTCTGACGATGCGCTCCACGGACCATAAGGCGACTTGGCAAATGCCACTTTTATGTTGCGCATGGGTCGTGAGTTGTCTTTCACCACCATCACGTAGTCGTTTTTTCCTCGTTTCACCAACGTGGCGTCAATGTCGCTGTAGTCGGGGTCGTAGAAAAGACGGGTGGGGGAGAACTTCTTGAAATCCTTTGTCGTGGTGTAATACAGTCGGTGGTTGTTGAGATGGTCTTCTTGATAGTCAGGAAAACGACCTGGCACGCATGATGCCCATACAATGAGGAACTGCCTCTTCACATCGTCATAGAACAGTTCTGGTGCCCAAACGTTCACGGTGGCTGTGTCGGGCATCACCTCTATCAGTCGTTGCTCGCTCCAATGTATCAGGTCTTTGGATGATGCATAACCGAAACCTCTATCACCGCGCCACGAACTGGTCCACACAAGATGATAAGTGCCGTCAGGACCCAGCACTATGGATGGGTCGCGCATCACTTTCTGACGGCCTACCTGTGGTGTGAGGAAGACTCCTTGGATGCTGTCCCAGCGAATGCCGTCGTGGCTGTATATGAACCGCAGTCCATCAGTGGCTGGCTCGTGAAACGAGGTGGAAAGGTAGATGTCTTGGGCATAAGCCAGACCGAGCATCATTGTCAATAGAAGTGTGAGTATGGGTCGTCTATTCATGGATCTAAACCTTTCTTAATTGACGTAATCCACCCATAAATGTAATTAATTAAGGTATTCAAAAAATCCCCCACTCAGATAATTCTGAGTAATCAGAGTATTCGAGTGCTCCGATTATTCCGATTATTCGATTATTCCGATTATTCGATTACTCAGATTACTCAGATTACTCAGAGTATTCAGAGTATTCCGACTCCTCTGATAGTCCTTTAATAAAAAAAGCGTGACACAATCCTGCCACGCCATTTTACAACCTTTGTTTCTTTCAGTTTCGATTCCTCCCGAACCCTCCTGATGAATTCCTAACCTAATAACCACTTTTACTAAACCAAAAAAGTAATAATTAAACAAACTATTGAAACTAAATCATTATTTGTGGTATGTTTTCGATTCTTTTTTCCTATTTCGGGTAAACGTTATAAACGAGACTTTTTCACATAAGAATGTAGGAGATATGAGTGTTTTGATTAACTTGGAAAAGAGTCTTACATTGCTTTGCTTGAATTTTACGATCTTGTACAAAAGTGAGTCACTTTAAGATTGCTTTATTATGTCAGTCTTGGAAAGAGTGCTGATTTTCTACTACTTTATGTAAATTCTTGTCAAATTTAACTTTGTTGTTGCAAATTTACTGAATAAAGAAAAACACGCAAGCTTGATTAGGTATTTAATATATGCCATTTTGTATCATGGATACAATCGGGTTGAAAATAGATACATTCCGGATTGTAATAGTTAAAATAAATATCAATCCTCCAAATATAAATGGCTTTACAAGCAGATAAACCTTATTTTTATGTATATTTGTAGGTGAGTTTCAAAAAATGGTCCGACCTGCTTTTTTGAACAATATGCGAAAGCAAATACACCTGTTAGAAAAACCAAAAATACATGAATACGTTTCGCACTCTGGCAATGTGGTTGGTCTTTGCTCAATTCCTGACATGCACTGCCAACAATTATTTCTTTCGGACTGTAGATGTGAAAGATGGTCTGTCAGATAATTTCGTAAGGGATATTTCAAGCGACAGTTATGGGTATGTCTGGTTTTCCACCATCAACGGACTTAGCCGCTACGATGGCTACCGCCTGCACAGTTACATGCCACGGCAGTTTGGAGGACACTCCAACGATGTCAAGGCTGTAAGAGAGACAGCCGACTCTACCTTGTGGATGCTCAGCATGGGTGAACTTTACACTTACACCCGTTCAAAAGACATCTGGAAGAAAGATGGAGCAGAACGTCTTTCCAAACTCGGTGTGGAAGGATCGATGAAGGTGTTCTACGTGGACGACAAGCACAACTTATGGGTGACAACAGAAAACAGATTGTATCATTATGACTATTCGAGAAAAAAGTTGAAGTTTATCGCCAATTTCAGCAAGTCACCTATCTTGCATGTAGTATCGAAGAACGACTTCGCTGCTGTTGTCACAACAGATTATAAGATATATGAGGTGGCTCTGCAAGAAGGAAGGCTGATACCTGTCGGGCAGGCGCCAATAGTGGACTACAATCGTGATAGTCATGTGTTTATCGACAACTACATGAACTTGTGGATATACAATTCTCATTCTCTTGCCGGCACACAGTGGCTCCTCTCCATCAAGACACGGCAATGGAGACAATTGCCGGAATTGAAGCAGATGGGAAACGCGCTTGTGAATACCATCGCTGAGACAAATGATGGCAACCTGTGGATTGGCACGGGCAATGAGGGCATACATGTCTTTTCCTATACCAACTATGGGGCAGGGCTTGAAAGAGTGACAAGAATGAAAGCCTTCAAACCGTATAGCAGCCACATATCTTGTTTCTATCTCGACAACAACAACACCATGTGGGTGGGGTCTGCCAAACTTGGTGTGGCGTTCACCGACATGAGCAGTCCCAATTTCAACATTGTCTCTACAGGTGACTACGAAGACGTGAGTTCGCTGGTTCAAGACCGCTCCGGCAATCTGTGGATAGGTTTCGACGGCGGTGGTGTCATGATGAAATCTGCCAATGGTACAGAATCGCATTTCTCGGCGCAGCGCCAGCAGTTGCCTTCCGACATCGTCACGTCTCTTGTCATCAACAAGGATGGTACAGTACTGGTTGGCACATATGGTGACGGCATAGCAAGACTTGAGGGCAACAAATTCACACCTATCTACAGCCAATACGCTCATCTGAAATACGTAAAGGCAATGACATACGACTCTAATGGCGACTTGTGGGTGGCAACAGTGGACAAGGGTGTGGTGAGAGTGCGCCCCGACGGCAATATGACACATTTCACGTCTGACAACTCGTCACTTTTGTTCAATGGCGTGTTGTGCTTGGCTTGCGATTCGTTGCATAATGTCATGTATATTGGTACATCGTTAGGGATTTCCACCTATGATTATGCCAAAGAACAGTTTGTGAAAAACAGTTCCCTCGAAAAACTTAAAGGCTCGTTTGTGTCGGCATTGATGTTGTGTAACCGAAACATTCTGTGGGTAGGCACAAGAAACGGTTTGTGGACATTTTGTTCGAAAGACAACACTGTCAGACATTTCACCACCGACCAAGGCATGTCGCACAACAATATCAGGGCATTGGTGAGTAGTGGAGACAAGGTATGGGCAAGCACTGATAATGGACTTACAAGTATTTCCTTGAAAAACGAAAACAATGCTTTTTCGTACAAATGCTATCCTTATTTCGACTCAGACGGATTGGACAATGTGGTGTTCTCCAATAATGCTGCTCTGACAACTAATGATGGCACAGCATTGTTAGGGTGCTTTACTGGTTATGTCAGCATTCAACCCGGGAGTGAGTGCATGAACCTTCCGAAGATGAAATTGCGCTTCACCGACTTCCTGCTTAATGGGGAAATGAAGCATATTCCTCCTTCTGGTTTCACAGTAAAATACAACGACAGACTAAGAATCTACTTGTCGGCAATGATGCCTGCATTAAATCAGAAAATAAAGTACTTGTACCGATTCAAGGGGGATGAAGAATGGATGAGGGCACCAGGAAACATGCTCTACTTTGTTTCACTACACCCAGGAAACCAAGTGCTGCAAGTGAAAGCTGAAGTGGCGGGAGTGACAAAAAGCGAGATAGCAGAACTGCCCTTCAACGTGCTGCCATCATTTTGGTTCTCCAAGACGGCTTTCCTGCTCTACCTGCTGTTGCTTGCGGCTCTTATCTACTTCTTTTATAGGGCAGCGCAGCGAAGGCAGAAGCGTGAGTTCGCCATCAGGCAGTTGGAACTCAACTTGGAAAAATATGAAATGGAGGAGGAGAAAATCAGATTCTTCACCAATATCAGTCACGACCTAAAAACTCCATTGACACTGGTGGTGGCTCCTTTGGAGAAAATAAGAAACATCAACCTGCCTGCTCCAATAAGAACGGAAGTGGATGTGGCATGGCGAAATGCGCGACAGCTCCATGAACTCATTCTGCAATTGCTTGACTTCCGACGCTTGGATGTGGGTAAGGAAAATCTGAATCTGAAACATGGGGACATCGTTGGCTTTGTGAGACAAACAGCCCAAGGCTTCTCATATTATGGCACAAGAAAGAATGTCAACATGCAGTTGAACTTGCCTACTGATGCAGTGGAGATAAACTTCGATGAAAACAAGATGCGAAGAATCATAACCAACCTGTTGTCAAACGCCTACAAATACAATGTGGACAATGGTTTGGTGACGGTGTCTCTCGACATAAAGCCTGATGGAGAAAAACAAAAGATGATGCTCTCGGTGGCTGACACCGGCATAGGAGTGAATGACAAACGCCGTGTCTTCGACAGGTTCATGCAAGAAACACATGGACAGGAACAAGAGGGAAGCGGACTCGGACTTCACATCGTGAAACAATATGTGGAAATGATGGGGGGCACAATCACGTTGGATGACAACAAACCCAAAGGCTCCATCTTCACCGTGACACTGCCTGTTGCCGATGCTGTTGAAGTGGAAACGGAAATGCAACCCGACAAAGAAGTCGCTGACGTGGCAGATGGAATCGCCTCAGATGAAGGAGTGCAGGATAAGCCTGTGGTAATGGTGGTGGAAGACAATGGCGATGCACGAGAATTCCTGCAACGAAGTCTTGATGACGAATATAAGGTGCTCGTGGCGGCAAATGGCAAAGAGGCTCTGCAACTGCTGTCGGAAGTCGATAATGTGAGCATCGTGGTGAGCGACGTGATGATGCCGGAGATGGATGGCATAGAACTTTTCCGGCACATTAAGGGCAATATCAACTATTCTCATATCCCCGTTGTCTTCCTCACTGCCAAGAGCAGCGACGAGAACATCGTGGAAGGGCTGAAAGAAGGTGCGGCGGATTATATCACCAAACCTTTCAGTTTGGCGGTGCTGCGACTGCGCATAAAAAAGATTTTGGAATGGACACAAAATGCGCACAGCAGGGTTTCACAGGGCTTCGACATCAACCCAAGTGAGATTACGGTTAGCTCGCTCGATGAGGAATTGATAAGTAATGTAATGGCAAATATCGAGGCCAACATTCAAGACGTAAACTACTCAGTGGTGCAACTAAGCAGTGCTGTGGGCATGACTCGTGGCCACCTATACAAGAAACTAATGGCTGTCACGGGAAAGTCGCCTCTCGAGTTTATACACATTGTCAAGATGAAACGTGGAAAGAGCCTCCTCGAACAAGGCAAGACCAACATATCGGAAGTTGCCAATATGGTGGGCTTCTCGGCAAAGCAGTTCTCTCACTATTTCAAGTTGACCTACGACGAGACACCGTCTGAATACTTGAAAAGAATAAAGCAACAACCTTAATACATCATAAAAATGACAAGACAGAATCTCTTAAAAATCATTCTGGCGGCTTTTGCTTTACTTGCAGCAAATGTGGTTCAGGCCGGCAAGTACCAAAACTTCAAAGGTGTCGCTCTTCGCATACGACAACAAAACCATTGTGGTGGAGAACTTCAACGATGATGCTGTAAGCCTTCGAGTGGTTGTAAATGACAAGGTGAACTCATTAAGCAATCTCATTACTGGCGAGAAGCTGAAGCCTGCAGAGGTGAAATACAGCCGCAATCGTTTCTATGGATATTCCGAAACACAGACGGTTTTCGATATAAAACTGCCTGCACATAGCTATGTAGGACTGGGCTATTAAGTGGCACATACCAATTTGTAACCAAAATCATGAAAATATGAAAAGAATATTGCTGAAAACATTTTTTGCCGTCGCCTTGCTAACTACCTCAACAGGGTGGGCACAGAACAACCCGTCGAAGTTGATGGGGCATGAATCTCAAATAGAGTCCATTATCAAAGACATGACGCTGGAGGAGAAAATAGCCATGCTCCATGGCAAGAACATGTTCTCGTCGGCTGGAATAGAACGACTTGGCATCGCCGACATGGAATATGCTGATGGTCCTTTCGGCATTCGTGAGGAGATGGAACCTCATTCGTGGAATTCTGCACATCTGGAAACCGACTCTGCCACTTTCTTTCCCACAGGTTCGGCATTAGCGGCTACATGGAGCACAGAATGGGCATACGCCTATGGACGGGGCATGAGCCGTGAGGCACGGTTGCGTGGAAAGGACATGATTCTGGGACCTGCAATCAACATACAGAGAATACCCACTGGTGGCAGGACTTACGAATATCTGAGCGAAGACCCTCTGCTCAGTGGGGCGCTGGCGGTGGCTTATACTCGTGGAGTGCAGGATAATGGCACCGCAGTATGCCTGAAGCACTATGCACTGAACAACCAAGAAAACTATCGTGGGTTCGTGGATGTGCGCGTCTCCGACCGTGCCATGCACGAGATTTATCTGCGACCGTTTGAGATGGCTGTGCGTGAGGCTGATGCGTGGGGGGTGATGGCGGCATACAACAAGGTGAACGGACGATGGTGCTCCGAGAACGAACCGCTGCTTTCCAATATCTTGCGCAAGCAATGGGGGTTCAAAGGCATGGTGATCAGCGATTGGGGCGGTGTGCACTCCACAGTGGATGCCGTGACGGCTGGCATGAATGTGGAGATGCCAGGCCAGAGATACATGGGGCAGGCTCTGCTCGACTCTGTCAAGGCTGGTAAAGTGAGCGAGGAAGTAATCAATGATCGTGTCAGGGAGATTCTGAGGGTGCGGCTGACAGTGAAGCCGATAGCCAAGGAAGATGCCAATAGAGTAGCGGTGGGCAGGCATGAGGAGATGGAAACCGCTCTGGAGGTGGCTCGCCGTTCCATAGTGTTGCTCAAGAACGAAAGTCTGTTGCCGATAGACACCAAGCGCATCCGGAGTATCGCCGTCATTGGCGAGAACGCCATCACCAAGATGGCGCAAGGTGGAGTGGGGGCTGGCGTGAAAACACGATGCGAAGTCACTCCTCTTGAAGGATTGCAGAAAATGTTTGGCGAACAGGTGAAGATTACTTATGTGCCGGGATATAAGAGTTTCGACCGTGATAGTCGAAACAAAAAGATGGAACCAGTGCAACAGGCTGACCAGAAGTTACTTGCTCAGGCAGTGAAGGCTGCCAAACGTGCTGACATGGTGATTTTCTTTGCTGGTGACAACCGCGAGGTGGAGACTGAAGGTTCAGACCGCAAGACAATAACATTGCCTTCTGGCCAAGATGAGTTGGCAAAAGCGCTGGCAAAGGCAAGCAAGAGGATGGTGACCGTAATAGTGTCGGGCGGTCCTGTGGATGTGTCTGTCGTAAGCGATGTGTCTGGGGCGTTGATAGCCTCTTGGTTCAATGGTTCCATGGGAGGACAGGCGCTGGCTGAAGTGCTTGCAGGCAAGGTGTCGCCATCGGGAAAACTGCCCATGACGTGGACAAAGGCTCTCGAAGACGTTCCGGCATACACCACAGGATCTTATCCTCAGGAGGTGAAGAACAATAGCCAAGGCGATATCTTCGTGGGACTTGTCAACAACCAAAGTAATGAGCGAAGGCAACAGCTAATAGCCAATTACTCTGAGGAGAGCATGGTGGGTTATAGGTGGTTCGATGGCAAGGATGTTGCAGTGGCTTATCCTTTCGGATTTGGTCTCAGTTATGCGCAGTTTGAATATAGCGACATGAAGATAAGGCACACGGCAGAAGGCTTTGATGTGGATTTTGTCATCTCCAACAATTCTGCCTTCGATGCTGAGGAGGTGGCACAGGTATATGTGTCGCGCCCGAGGTCGCATGTCGAACGTCCCGTGAAAGAACTGAAAGGTTTCAAACGCGTGGCATTGAAGGCAGGCGAGCGAAAGAACGTTACCATTCCTCTGCGCCGCTCTGACCTTTGTCATTGGGACGAGTTGGCTCAGACATGGATGCTGGAGTTGGGAAAGGTGAAGGTCTGTGTGGGTGGTTCTTCAGATAACCTTCCATTGCAACTCGAAACAGAAATATGAAAAGAAAGAGGGTGCTCACATAACGAAATGAGCACCCTCTTCCTTGCTATGAAAGCCACATGGTGGCAATGGAAGAATTTATCTTACAAGCATCTTCTTGCCATTCTTGATGTAAAGACCTGGCTGCAGGTTGCTGGCATCCATCTGCCTGCCTTGCAGGTCGAAAACCTTACCTGTGCTGTCAACATTCTTCCTTGCGTTTCGGATGCCTGTTATTTCCTCTGTGGTGCAGAATGTGAAATAAGTGGGAGATTCATATTTTGCAGGAGAGGAGTCTTTCAGGTATAGTCCTGTGCCGATGTTCTTTAGGGAGAAACCCTTGCCTTCCTCATATTGGATGTCCCATAATGCACCATTCCTGATGTCTTGCCCGTTCTGGTTGTTCAATCCGAGAATGAAGCAGCACCAGCCATCGGTGGGTTGGGAGTTCAGATAGCCAGGACTGCCCCAGATGCTATACGCACTGCCGTCTGGAGTGATGAGGCGGAGCAACCAACTGTTTGCCACGCTGCCTTTCTCCATCTTGAAGTGATAGCCTGAATTGCCATCGTTGAAGGCATCCTCAAAACCACTGTATTGCAGGTTTTGATTGTCTGAACCATAGAATGCCTTCTCTTCTTGTTCGTTGACAATGGCAAATGTCTTGCCTTTTGCCTCGTCTATGCTTGTGAAGCGTTGGCCTATCCCTATCTGGGGCTTCACTATGGGGTATGTCACATCTACGGAAAAGCGCTTGCAAAACTTCCATATCTCGTCACCTGTGAGAACACCGTAGTCGTTGGATATCCAGTGACCTTTGCCTGCCATTTCCATAAGCACCACTTCCACTCCTTCGTTTCCCGGACCCCATACGTGGCGGGTGATGTGGGGCGCGTTGCGGTATCTCTGCGTCACTTTTGCCGTCGATGGACATCCATTATGGCGTATCCATACGTTCAAGTTGCTCTGCACATTCGAGAACGTCACAACATCGTCGCTTGTGCCATGGGTGTGGATGATGGGAATGGGGCGCACTTTGGCATTTGCAGTGGCACCTCCCATCGGATAACCGCTGATGGGCGCAAAGGCGGCTATCCTGTCGGCTATCTTGTTCATGGCGTGGTAGGTGAACATGCCTCCCATCGAGAAACCTGAGAGATAGACTCGGCAGGGGTCGATGTCGTATTTTGCAACCATTTCGTCGATGAGGGCAAGCACAAAGTTGATGTCGCGATTGCCGGATATGTCCCAACTCTTGTCAATGCCTTCTGGAAAAACGGTTACGAACTTGGCAGTGTCTGCCACTGTCTCTATTTTCAACATGCCTTTCTGGTAGTTGGCGTCTTGGTTCATACCATGGCAGGAGATGAGAAGTGGGCGATGTGCTCCCAAGTTGCGCGGCACATAGGTTATGTAGCTCCGTGTCGTGCCACCTACTTTTATGCTTTCTGCCGACATGGTGAGTATGCACAAAGCCAAGAATAATGTTGTAAAAAATCGTCTCATGTCTTTTTTTGGCAGCAAAATTACGAATAATTGCTACAATGGCATGTCATTCTTGTAACACATAACTTGCGATATGTTTCTAATTCATTCGCTGGCTTCGTTGGTCGTTGTAAGGCGACTGTCTCGTCCCATACAACATCAATCCGATTTTGGGAAAGGTGATACAATAAAAAATCCCAAACACCATCTTTTATGTGTTTGGGATTTTACCCTGTGCGCCTGAAAGGCACACTAATATTCAATCCTATACAATTCGTTGAAATTCGGTGCAATTTATAAGTAATTGAAAATAAGTATATTATAGAAATGATAAATAATGGATAATAGATTTGAATTGAATTAGATTGCTGTTATCACGCCAAAATCACGCCAAAATTTTCTCATATCTTTACATTGCTTTTGGATTATTTTTCATATTTTTGCATCAAAAATGAAACCATGGCAAATATAGAGTTCAGACTTGGTTCGAAAACGGATTTCAGTGCGGGGAGAAAAGAAGTGCTCATCCGTTTGTATCAGGGCAGCAGAGTTAATCTGAGAGCCCATAGTGGTTTGTATGTGGGTGAAGAACATTTTGAGTACTACATCAATAAAGCAAAGACAGAAGCCCATGGGGTGCAAGTTCCTCATCAAAAAACGACAGCGACGAAGGCTGAGGCTGAGAAGAAAGGTTACGTGCTCTTAGATAGAGGAGAAATTGTCTCTAAAGGCAGAATTCCCAATGAGGACAAACTGTATCATGATGGCTTGATAAAAACAAAGGATGAACTTTGCAAGTATATCATGGAGAATTTCAACAAAGAGGACATTGGAAAAGTGAGAGGAGACTGGTTGAAAGACTTGGTCTATCGTTTCAATCATCCAGAGAAATTCATGCCTAAGGAAAAGAAAGTGCGTGAGAAATCATTTTTCGATATGTTTGAATTATATCTGGCCAAAAACGATTTTTCATACGACCACACCAAGGCAATAAGGGTTCTGATACGTGATTTGGGAAGATATGAGGCCTTTGTACGGCATTTTAGGAACAAAACGTTCCGCCTGAAAACAGAGTCAATCAACAGGGGTACCATCGAGGATTTTTTTGAGTATCTTGAATCAGAGCATCGGTATTTTGAAGACCACCCAGAGTTATATGCAACGCTTTTGGAAAAGTATCCTGTGGAAATAAAGACCCAACGTAAGACGCCAAAAATAGGTCAACGTGGGCACAACACAATTGTAAAACTGAAGAAGAAGTTCAAGGCATTCTTCAATTGGCTGTATGACAACGGCTATACAAAGAACCGTCCATTCGAAGGCATTAAAATAGGGACAGAACGTTTCAGCCAACATCCTTTCTATCTTTCTAAAAAGGAACTTGACAGCATCTACCAAAAGGACTTGTCTTCAAAGCCGATATTGGAACGCCAGCGCGACATTTTCGTATTTCAATGTATGGTAGGATGCCGTGTGGGGGATTTGATGCGCTTGACGAGAAACAAGATTTCTGACAACCGATTGTCGTATGTGCCAGGAAAGACAAAAACAAGCAACCCTATGGTGGTTAGAGTCCCCATTAATCAAATTGCCGCTTCTTTAATCAAGAAATATGAAAACGTGGATTGTGGAGGGTTTCTATTTCCTTTTATCACACCACAGAAATACAATGAGGCCATCAAAAAGGTATTAACAGAATGTGGCATCACGCGCATGGTGACAGTCTTAAACCCGACAACAGGGGAAGAGGAGCAACGCCCCATCAATGAGATTGCTGGCTCCCATCTTGCTCGCCGCACTTTTGTTGGTCTCCTTTATGAGCGAGTGCCCGACCCTAATCTGATAGCCCCATTGTCTGGACATACATACAACAGCAAGGCCTTCAATCGATATAAAGATGTGACAGACAGCATGGCTGATAAGTTGGTGGCAATGCTGGAGTGAATCACTTTCTGAGAGTCGAATACATCCTCGATGTACAAAACTTATCATGGTCACTGATTTTACCTCGAAGTCTTTATTGGCAGTTAGTCCATAGTTTGTTTTAATAGTATTGCTATCACAGTATCGAAGGAGCAGAGTTTTTGATACGTTTTGAGCCTTTGTTATGATGTTGAAGCCAACTGTTGAAAATTTGGACATTACATATTTTTTCACTTTTAAATAAATGGTATCCTTTGTAAATCTAATCCTTTTTCCCTATTTTGCAAAAAGGAATCGGAGATAATGTATCAAATTCCCCGTCCCCGTGAGTCACAAATGGGAAGTTACACCTGTTTTTGGAAACTACTTCGAATATACTATATACCCACTCTCATCTATGATGTTGTTATAATATCCTGTAGACAGACCGTAAAACAGTTGATAAGCGGTGCTTGACTTGTCGATATCGGCGCGGACACTGGTCATGACTTCGGTAATATAGGGATATGTGCCATTCTTGATGGTTTCTTTGGCTGGCATGATGCCATCGAGGGAAACCATTTTTATCTGTTCCGGCCTTACAATGGAACTGAAATAATAGTAAGGTGTATAACAGATGCCGTTGACGTCGCTATCCAGTTGAATGTATGGAGAAATCATTGTGAACAAGGTCAATTCCTTCCATTCAGGCATCGTCAGGCCTGCCATCACCACGGTTTCCATCTTCTCCTGACTGCCTGAATTGGCATTGCGGACATAGGGGACGATAGGCGCGTCGTTGCCACCCACCTCCTTCCAATTGGTGATTTCTCCCATATAGATTTTCTTCACCTGCTCAACAGTGAGGTTCTTTACAGGATTGCCAGCATTGACGATGAACACAAATGCGTCTTTCGCTATGGGGCGTGAGAGGAGTTCAACACCCTTTTCCTTGGCATATACCGATTCGTCACGTGAAATGCCACGGGCCGTGATGATGATGTCGTTTTTCCCATCAATACAGTCAACGAAAGACTGGTGAGTATTCCAATTCAGGAGTTTTTTGTTCAGCAAATTGCGGTTTTCCACTGACAAACTCCTATAGTCGGCGAAGACACGCCATGTGAGCGTATAGGTATCATCCTTCATCCACTCACAGTCAATTCCCAGCAGTCGGCACATCAACAATGTGCGGAGAGGTTCGGTGGAGTCAGAGCCGTCTATTACAGGGGCATTTTCGATGGTAAAAGCGGTCGTGGCTGTAGGTTTTTCAAGACCTGCAGTATCTTCTTTTGTTTTTTCCGCGTTGTCATCACTACTGCCGCATGAAACGAAGCACAACAACAGAAGCAGGAAGGAAAAGATATGTTTCATTTATTGAAAATTGAAGATTGAAGATTGAAAATTATGCCATTTAAACCATGCCTTTTGCGTTTTAAACGCTTCACTATCTGTACCATTTACAGCGTGTCGGCAGAAGAGGCAAGGAAGCGGTTTGAGAGGTTGGTGGGTCAGAGATAGTCATCAAGAGGAGGAGGATAATGTCCATTGTTTCCAGAGTCAAATCGACTAAATAGCGAACAAAAAAACAGGAACAAGCTAACAGCTTCCGCTATTGTTAGCCAAACGACGGCCTCAAATAGTTCGTTATAAAAACACAGTAATAAAGTAATGCCTATAATTACTAAACTTAACAGTGATAATAATAATATACGAGTTCTCATACTGCCTTATTATTTTGCCCAAATATATGAATTAAGTATTAAACTTGCAAATAAAATGAGACAAATATTATAAAGGATGGCAAAACAGATCAATTTTACGTTTTAAACGCTTCACTATCTGTACCATTAACAGCTGAAAGGTCTTCTATCTGCCACCCTCTCTAAACTACTAAGAGGTGCTTATAAATGCATCCTTAAGCTTTTTTAACAGTCTTCCATACAAGAATTGGGCACTTGCTGCATTATAATAATAGAAGTCAATGACTACAACACAAGTAGAAATGTCGATGAGGAAGCTATTGAGTATTGGCGTGCTCCTGCTGTTGCTGGCAGGGTGCAATAGTGATGATGACAGTGATGCTGTCAGTCCTTTATCGTTGATTGGAGAATGGTCGGCGAGTCATCATAGCAAGAATCCCAAATATGCAGACACAGCCGACATGTGGCCTTTCACCTTCTATCCTGATGGCACGGGCACTGGCCCTTATGCCACAAAATCTTTCAGGTATAAAATCAACGGGAACCATATCACCTTGCATCTCCAGAACATAGAAGCCTATTATGGCCAGACGGTCTTTGAATATGATATTGTGAGTTTTTCGAAAGACAGAATGGAATGGGATGAGATTCCCAACGAACAATGGGGCGACAACAGCTTGTACCTTAGGTTTTATCGGAAATAAATAAAGAAAGAAAAAGACACAAAAGTATCTGTTTATGAAAAAGAGTTTGTATGTATTGGCAGCCATCGTACTGAGCAGTATGATGCTGGCTTGTTCCTCAGATGATTCTGATGGAAATTCAAAGACAATCATGCTGAGAAACCATACAGAGAGTGGATGCAAGGATGTCGCTTCCTTTTCCAATACATCTTCGTCAGGATACCAAAAGGTGAAAAGTCAGTTTGACAGTAAAATCACTGAACGTGTGTCCCTCAAAGGAAACGAAAAAGGAACGCTCTACATATTCCATGAGAATGCAATTTTTCCTTGTGAAGCTGAATTCACCATCTCTGTCGATGTTTCAGAAAGTACGATCATTGTCCATGAGGATGCACCGCCAACAACAAACTGCATATGCCA